>CAZMFZ010000001.1:0-73222 GCA_964565665.1 uncultured Bifidobacteriaceae bacterium
AGCAAAGCTATTAATATCCATCTTTTAATAAAAACACCAAACGGCTTAAAAAAGAAAAAAAAGAAATATCAAGGGCAATGTCCTTGATTATAAATAGGGTGTCTTCACCTCCATTCAATGCTTTGTGACACACGTGGCACTCTTAATATCGGCTGATGTCCACACCTCTATCCATAGATCAGCGAAGCGTATTTACTAAACACCATTTAAAATAGATTCTCCTACTCGGGTTAAGAAATATTTTGTTGTAGCTCAGTACCAAACCTGATGCAATATATAAATATAAAGTAAAATTTTGCTGCATAAATTTGAAAAGTATCCAGCATAATTTTGACAATAGTAGTGCACAATTTCTGAAATTATGCTGCTCAGAGGAGATGACTTTAATGCAAAGAAAGGAACACATTGCGGCAAAGAGAAGATAAGAAAGCTGCCTAATTTTTTTGTTTATGCAGCATAGATTTGCACCCCAAAGCTAGTACTCGTCTGTGACACATGTGCTACATCCCATTCGGGTCAAAACTTTTAATCCCTGAATACTCATAAAATTTGATATTGTGGGAAATGAGAGTAAAGTTGTAAACTAGGGCAGTAGCATTAATAAAGCATGAGGAGCTTGTAATATTATTGGGGGGCACTATAGCCCCTCTAAAAGCCTATATGCCTTGTTGTTATTAATCCGCAATATTTAATGTTCAATTTTATTTACTCATTTTACATTCTAGTCAAACAGAAAAAAGTTCTATTTTTGATACAGAAAATGGCATATTTCCCAAATCACATGATTATTTATCTTATTGTAGAATCAATTCTCTGCATTTTCCTCATTTCACCATTTTTATTTGTAGCACTATCGCTGGTATTTGGAAAAACTTTTCGTGCTGACACCAATAAAACGGCTACAGAATTCGATTTTGCCTGCGTAATTACAGCTTATAAAGACGCTACTATAGCTACCAATACCGTACATTCTCTTCTTGCCCTGCACTATAAAAACTTTGTGGTGTACTTGGTAGCCGATGATTGCAATACTTCTGAAATAGCATTTGAGAACAATCAAATGGTAGTATTGAAACCTGAAATTGCCCTAAAATCAAAATTAAAATCGATTCAATATGCAGTTGCAAATTTCAGTCGCAAACATCAATCTATTGTCATTTTCGACCCTGATAATCTGGCGCATCCCGATTGTCTTTCAGAGATAAATAAGTTTCATAATCTAGGTTTCAAAGCAGTGCAAGGAAGGCGAACAGCTAAAAATTTAGATTCATTTTATGCTTGTCTCGATGCTGCGGGAGAATATTATTACAATTATGTGCAACGCTCTGCCCCTTTCAGCCTTGGTTCTTCCGCAACTATTGCAGGTTCGGGAATGGCAATATTAGCTGAAGACTACATCAATTTCCTGCATAGTGAGCCAATAAAGCTATTTCATACAGAAAATAAAGTGATAGTAGCCGAAGACAAAATGTTGCAAGTGGCCTTAGTAAAACAAGGCAATGTGATAGCTTTTGCAAAAAATGCCATTATATACGATGAAAAAGTAGTATCGGGGCAGCAAGTGCAAAGGCAACGCACCCGATGGATAAACTCTTATTTTATCCATTTAAAAGACGGACTTGAATTGTTTAAAATTGGCATCAAGCGACTGAATTTCAACCAGCTTTACTTTGCTTATATCAGTATTCTTCCACCTATGTTTTTGCAAGTTGGGTTTGCTTTTATCTTTGCAATCATCAATATTTTCTATTCTTTACCACAGTTTTTAATGGTAACAGGGGCATTATTTATCTTTGCATTCAACTTCCTCTTTACCTTATATTTAGGAAAAGCTCCCTTGCAAGTTTGGAAATCGCTTTGGGGTTTGCCGATTTTCATGGGTCGCCAAGTACTTGCATTGTTTCACTTGGGCAAATCAAATAAAGATTTTATGGTAACTAAAAAAAATAGCCAAGTAAAATTGGAAGATTTATTATCAACTTCCAAATAGTGAGGTTACGATTTTGCAATGAGTGTATCAATTTGATTCAGTATTTCTACATCTATCTTTTCATCAAATTTTCTGGCAATAAAAGCAGGTGAATTATTCAAATTTGAAAAATCTTGGCTAGTGAAAATCTTAGGGTTTGCCACTTTTGGAAACCATTCTATATGCCTCAAATTATTGTTTACAATCTTATCTTTCCAAATAGAATTTAAAAGTAAAGTTTGGAAAAACATTTCGTCAGGAGCCCACACAGTTTTGAAATACTTTATGTAGTCTATATTTTGTGCTAAAGATGCCTGTATAAATTTTACACAATCGAGGGTGATAGTGAAATAGGCCGAACGCCCATAAATTTCATATGTATTAACCACCTTTCGTTTGGGCATCAAGAAATTTATAAGGTTCTCAAATCTGTAGCGCCCTTTAATATTGAGTTCTGTTAAATGGTATCTTCTAAAGCGGTGTACAGCCTCCAACCACTCTGTTTCGGCATGTTGAAACTGAAAAAAATCTTTGTCCCTATTTAAAGTCAAAAAATCTAAGAAATTTTGTATTGGTTTTATGGGGTAATCCTGCCCCGTAATTAGGTTTACATAATCAAAATCAATGCCCGACTCTAGCACCTCTTCAAAGGCATTGAGGGTACACTGCACGCCTCCAAATCCAGCCCAATTTACGCTGCATCTTTTGGTAATAAATTTTACACGGGGCAGCTTTTCGATAAATAAAAACGAATTTATATCTGCTTTTGCATCCAGATGAATAAAATGATGAACAGATTCGTGCTCGAACGCTTTAATCATTCTTGCCAACTGAGCAGGGTATTTGTGTGCGATTATGATATTGGCAACCTTCATAAGAATTGGAATGCAAAATATTGATTTTGGACATTTAGACAAAAACTGTTTGTGTGTCTAAAATTACGTAATATCTCACTTAGTAATGCTTTGGCAGAATTAGATTTGAGCATTCTATATTTTATAGTTCTGAATATTTATGACAAAAGGAGATGTAGGACTGCGAAATCATCCTACTAAGCCCACAATAGAAGGCACTTTAATATTTAACATTTGCAACATTTATTTCATTTCTCTAATGAGTTGATTCCAGCGTTCTTTATGTTCAAATTTTAATGATTTGTCTACCTCAACTAAGTTTACATAGTTTTCTATGAATTCCGATGTTTTATCAAGTAATCGCAAATAATATTTTATGGTAGGCATAATACCATTCACAATTAATTGGCATCCATAAACATTTTTTATACGTTGTATCTCTTCATCAATCTTTACAAACTCATCTTTCTCAAGTGAAGCAGTAGAAAGAATGTAGTAACGGTCGATAGGAGTTGTTTTGAATTTTTCAAATGCGTCTTTAATAAGAGCAATAGTAATCGAAATACCATGTTTTACCTCAACAGCTCCAAAAACTCGATTTCTCTCATCAATAATGTCTATATCACCGACTCTGGCACTGCTTTTATCTGAGCAAGTATGGCTTTCGATCGGTAGTAATTGCTTATTCTCAAACCTTTTGGTTTCTTGTATTAAACATTGAAAGGCAGCATATATGGCAAGGGCAGGCAATCGAGAAGCCCCCTCTGCATTATATGAACCATTAAAGTGTTCAAAAAGTAAGGCTAAAATTGCGCTAATAGATAAGGTGGTAGGTTCTGCCAAATCAATCATTTGAAGATTTCGTTTGATAATTAACCCCTGCAAAACAAACTTCAAATATTTTTCACAATCTGCACCTTTTTCTACTCTATCTAATAAATACAAGAAGTCAGGTTTCAATTCTTTGGGCGTAATTGCCCCTGAATAATTTAAATCGTAAGGTATTTTTTGCTCTAAAGCCCGTGTCAACCATCCACTTTCAGACATTGAAGGAAATTTATGTGCTTTCATAAAAGGAGTGATGTTTCTGCTGTAAAACGTCCTTCCTGAGTAACCACCAACAATGCTTGCTTGGTGCTTTCTAACATCCTGTTTTGGGTGTAATACTTTGTAGACCAAACTTTTAGTAAGTACAGTCAATACTGCTTTGGCTTGTTCTGAATAATGTAAAATTATGCTCAAAAGTTCTTGCTCTTCGGCACTTAGGTCTGAAGTATTCGTATCGGTTTGCCCTACATTCTCCATTGCCAAATGATATAACTCGTCTAAATGGAAAGTAGCTGTTAGTTTTTCCATTTATAAAATCTGCTTTTTAATTTGATAGATGATTTCTCTAATCATAGGAACACAAACAGAATTGCCTATTTGCTTACAGCTTTCGCTTAGGTTTTTTGTTTTGATGGATTTTTCGGGAAATCCCATGATTTTTTAGCATTCATTAATGGTCAGTTTTCGTACTTTACCCTCATCGTAGATCCAAAATCGCCCTGACCTTTCTTGTGATGGCAAGGCTGGATGTATGCCTTCTGAAGAATAAATTCTGTTGGGCTGCTTATGCACCCTTGATAGATGCTCTGTTCCTGGTCTGACCCCGGCTTTTCTAATAGATTTGTTCCTATGGCCTATAAATATCAATCCACTTTCCTGCACTCTGTATTCTGTCAAAATAGTATAAGTTTCATTTAAATAATCAAAATGTGCCTCTTTGTCTAAAAAATCTTTCAAAATCGGTTTAGCCTTTATTCGAAGTTGGGTAAAATCAAATTCCTTATTTTTATGTGCAATAATTATGATTCTCTCTCTGTTTTGTGGAACTCCAAAGTCTGAGGCATTGAGCAATTTCCATGATGTTTTGTATCCCATGGTTCCAAATCTTTTAAAATAGTTTTCAGGGTGTTTCCTTTGTCGTGGTATATCAAATGTTTTACGTTTTCAAGCAAAACAACTTTCGGTTGCTTTGCCTCAATGATTTTGAAAACATTGTATATCAATGTACCTCTCGTATCCTCAAAGCCTTTCATTTTGCCTGAAATACTGAAAGGCTGACATGGAAACCCAGCAGTCAAAACGTCATGGTTAGGTACTTTTGTTAAATCCAATTTTGTGATTTCACCTAAAGGCAGCTCACCAAAATTCATTCGATACGTTTGCTGGGCTCAAGTATTAAATTCAGAACTGAATACACATTTGCCTTTTAATTCTTGAATAGGTATCCTGAAACCTCCTATACCTGCCAACAGATCAATGAAAGTAAATTCAGAATCTGTTGGCTCTGGGAAAGGAATATTAAATTTCAAAGGCAAATATGGTTGAACAATTGGCTCTGATACAAATTGGGAATCAAATGACTGTTTTGTCGAATAGTCCTTTAATTGCGTTTCTATAAAACTTCTTTCCATATTACTTGCAATATCGGAAAAAGTGAAGGGAGTTATAAACACAACGAAAACTTAGTGGGTATAATAAGATGTCTCGTAACGCTTGATAGAGTAAAATAGCTTTTTATTTGCCCAAATCCCAAATTTTAAAATTAATTTTCTATCACTTTTCTCCTCTCCCCTATTTCACATTTTCAATCTTCGTGCCTATTATTTGCTCCAAATCAAATTTGGCCATTCTCAATTCCGCTTCGGCAATGTTTCTCAATTCAAGTGACTGGGAATAAGCGGCAAATGTCTGTGCTTCTTTCTCCATAGCCACTATCTCTTTGGTATTTGAGTTTTTCGAAATCAATCCATATAGGGTATGCAGCTTAGTTTCGGCTTCAAGTTTTATCAGTAGGCTTTTTTGCCTGATAATATAGTTTTGATAGCGTTTGGTTACTTCATTTACCAAACCTATATGTTGGTTTTCTTTTTCTTCAAGCGAGATTTTGTACAATTGGGTGGCCTTTTTCACTTCCATAGGTGTAAGCACAAATACACCCAGGGGCACTTTCAAAGACACCAAATAGCGTGGGAAGAATGAATTGGTCATCACTGAGCCATCTGGATTTCTATTCGGAGGGCCAATGCCCCAACTATAGGCATTATTTTCATTCAAATTGAGCGTACCAGCTAGGTTATTTGTCCAATTGTATTTTGCTAATTTAATATCTTGCAAGGCGGCCAACGATTTCAGTTCGCTTATTCTTCCCGAAGGATTATTTTCTATAGCCAACTGAATGTATTTATCTAGTTTTTCATAGTTAAAAAAAATTGAATCTTGCGATTCGGCAAGATTGGAATTGCCTTGTTTGTCAAGTATATTAGTAATGGAAGAATCGCGGTCGGTTTGGGCAAAAACATTGGCAAATACCATTATCAAACAAAGTAAAAGCGATAGTTTGCCATATTTAAAATTATTCATTTTCATCTGATATAGATTTATTTTCGGTTTGAGGTATTTTCATATTCACACAAGCAGCCATTAGCACATAAATTACAATATTTACCGGATAAAACATAGCCTCTTGGGCATAACTGGCCACAATTACACTATAAACCACCATTAAAGAAGCTGCAAGATATATTTTTAATTTGGCATCGGTTACACTCAAATACTTTCTCAACCCTGCCTGCAGCACCACAAACACCAATAGGCTATATAAAATCAGACCAATATAGCCTGATTCTACTGCTATTTTTACAAATTCGCTATCGGGCTGAAAATCGGAAACGGCCGAACCTTGCGCATATAATTTCCCAAGCCCACCTACACTTCCCAATCCTGCCCCAATAGGGTGCGATTGAATGTAGGGCTGAATAAATGCCTGATTTTTAAGCCTCAGATTAAATGATGGGTCTTCTTCAAATATAAAAGCAGATCGCAATCGAGCCAAATTATTGGCATCTAAAGGGCCTAAACTATTGATGGGAGATAGAATAATGCCTGCTCCTACCCCCAAAAATAAAGCTGTAACTATTATTGTATTTTTCTTCATGGTAATTATGGCAAAAAACACAAAAGCTGCAGGCAATATGGCATAAGCCGTTCTAGTACCCGAAAACACCATCGATAGTAATAATACCAAACTGGTAGCCCACAGGTATAGTTTTCTGGCTATGCTCACTTTATCTAAACTCAGCACTATGCAAAGTACACCAGCAAAAGCTGCCGTAATGCCAAATATGGTAGGTGAAGTAAAAAATGAACATTTCCTGAATTTGCCCCAATTGTAAAATAAGGAAAGTCGCTGCTCGTCACTCCTAATCCATTGCTCTTCAAATGGCAACAGCCCATGAAATTCTTGAAACAGCCCATACAAGCCCATAAGCAAACAGAGAAATACAAGTAATTCTATAAAAAAATACAGCCGCTTTGGCGTGTTGATTACATAAGCTGCCACATAATAAAATAGTATAATCACAATCATAATCCTGATGCTAAATACCCAAGCCACTTTCGAAATGGCATACGGATTAGCCACTTGCACCAAATTATATACTACCCATACAAGCAGCATTTTACCGGGAAGGTTGGTAAATACAGCCCATTCTTTTTTCATCATCATTTGCCAAATTACTGATAGCAACATCAGCACCACCAGTGCGTCCATTACTGTGCCTAGCGGCAAATCGGTAAATCGCAAAATTCCTAATATAAAAAAAGAGACTATTAAGATTACATGCACCCCAAAATGCACATATTTCAGCGAGAAAATAACTACCGGAACGCCAATAGCAAGGGCTATTATAAAAATAGAAAAAGGCAAAGAATCTATGGCAATCGCATAAGCAATAGCCACTGAAATCGCCAAAAATAGCACCATGCCAAGTGGACTAAAATATTTCTTCTTAAAAAGTTGATCTGATATTAAATCAACCAAAGAAAAATTCTTAGCATCAAAAATTAAATTTTTCAATACACTATAAAAATATAACCTTCAAAAATATAACAAACAAAGTGAGTGCCACTACAATAACACTAATAATATAAATAAAAAGATCTTTATTTTCCACTTTTAGTAATCCGACTTAATAGGCTGATATAGAACAATTTATAATATTGTATCGCATACATAATGATATTTAGAAAACGTATATCTAAAGTCCGCTTCAAATACACTTGCGTAAAAACAAACCCCAAAATACACATAGCCAAAGTGCCATAAGCTGTACCTATAATTCCTAGCCAAATGATGAAAAAGTAGTTTAAAACCAAGTTTATAACAATACTTGCTAGAATATAATAAAAATTAAGTTGCGGCTTGCCAATAGAGTCGAGTATAGTGCCAAACTGCCTCGCGAAAGGCAAAAATATCACTTGCAATAGGGTAATTTGCAGTATTGGCACAGCATCGGAATAGGTAGGTCCGGCAATTATATTTACCAAATATGGAGCAAATACAATCATTAATACAATGCCTGGGGCTACCATACACAGTATTACCCCTACCGATTTTTCATAAAGTAGTTTGGCTGCACCCAATCCTTCTTCATATATTCTTTTAGAACTTTGTGGAAACACAATTGAAGCCACAGCATTTATTGGCACATCAAATAAATTGACAATTCTAGCCGATAAATTATACAATGCTACAGACGTGGGTGCTAGCATATAACCCAGCAACATTTGGTCGCTCGATTTGAAAAAGGTAGCTCCAATACTTGTGCCAAACGCAAACTTCCCATAGTGAAATAGCTTTTTAATCCATTCTGTATTGAATTCAAGGCTTAATTTCAGGTATTTTCTTGAAAATATATAAGATGAAATAGATCCGATAATAGCCCCGAAGGTCTGAAAATTCACTATTTTCAACAAACTCAAGGCATCAGCATTTATAAAATGGTATACTATATAAATAAAAAAACTGCTTTGGCGAATGAAATTGCTGATGAAAATACCTTTGAAATCAAGATTGGCCTGCTGAATGAAATTGAACTGAGAAAATGGAATCAGGGTTATGGTAGTGAATATGTAAAACTTGAACATCAATTCCAATTGCGGACTATGCCACGATTGTGCCAAATATCCCGCTAAAAAAAAAATAAGTACAGATGAAATGAGGGTGAGTAAAATATTCAAAGCCAATGAGGCCGACATTACAGAAGAATGTTCTCGCTCAGGCGTAGAAGCCAAAAATTTTACCACTGCATTCTGAATAAGGCCATTTCTAGCCATTTCTATTAAAGTAGTTACCGACAGAAACAATGCCCAGATGCCAAATTCTTCTTTTGAAATAATTCTGATAAGCAGATAGAAGCCTCCAAAACCAAAAAACATGGTAGAAAGCTTTTCCATGATGGTGAGCAAACCCGAATTAATCCAGTATCCTTTTTGTGCCAATGTGTGCGGGTGAATGAAAATATAATATTATGCAAAAAAAACCTCAATCAGGTATAAACCTATTTACAACCTTAAAAAAGGTTGCCAATATTTGTAGCATTTGGCAACCTTTTGAAGGAAATTATTTCTACATACTCTGCCCTTGCAAGAGTTTTCCACCTGAAAGCCTATTTTTTAATTGGTGAAAATGCCAACTAAGGCCACATACACTTCAGAAGCCATATTTTTAACTCTAGTGTCACAACGTGAGCCTAAAGAATAACGTTGTGCAACTAAAGAGTAACGTTGTGTAACTCTAGTGTTACGATTTATAACTAATGAGTAGCAACGTGTAACTCTCGTGTTACAGTGAGTGACTAAAGAGTGACAATTTGTAACTCTAGTGTTACAATGAGTGACTAAAGAGTTACAGTTTGCAACTCTAGTGTAGCAATCTGTAACACTAGAGTTACATTGCCTAATAATAGAAATCGCAACTAACGAATGCTAGCCATAGTATCAGTTTACTATTTCCAAACCAAAGCCCAAAATCAAAGTGTAAAATCTTTGCCCTGGCAAGTGTTGTCTACCTGTAAGCCTATTAGTTAGTTGGTGAAAATGCCAACCAAAGCCAGTCAGATTGGGCAACTTAATTTAGAGGTTTATAATTCTCGTATTTGCCGAGTATCTGCTCTAAATGATATATTTCGTTTATATCATAAAAAGTAAAACCTTCTTCACCAATGATTTGCCACTTTCTGCGTTGAGAGGCAATTATTAGGTATATTTCAGGGAAATAAGCCAATGGCAAAAGTATTTCCAACCATCTTCCAGCACTATACCTAATTTGTCTCTAAAAGCGAACCTCAATTTGGTTACCTTAGGTTTAATATGCAGAAATCCTGGAATCATTTTATAATAGCTTCTTAAAAAGGTTCTACAAAACCCTATAAATGGCATACGAAACGCCTTTCATCGTTAGTTTTGTACCATCTTTACTGGACACTTGAATTACTTTATTCCCATTTAAAAGCAATGTTTTCTTGCCCAATTTTACAGGCACTTCTACTTCCACATCTTGTCCTGAAGGGTTCACCGCTACCAGCACTTTTTCGCCTTGTTTCTCTCTCAAAAATACGAAAGGATATTTATCTTTCTCAGCATACAAAATTTTGAAATCGGCATCGGCATCAAGTGCAATTTGATTTCTACGAGTATTCACCAATTTCTTTGTTTTATTTAATAATGATGTTACGTTTTTATCTTGTTCGCTTGCGTTGGGAGATTTCGAAGCAGTATCAATGCCAAGCCAAAGTTTATTTGCTTGTGCTTTAGAAAACCCTTTATTTTCCGCATTCGACCATTGCATAGGTGTTCTCGCACCCGAACGGGGAGGATAGCAGCCCTCAACTGAGGGTTGACCGTAAAGTTGTTTCATCCCAATTTCATCGCCATAATAAATAAATGGCACACCAGGCATACACATTTGAAAAGCGTATATAAGTTCTAATTCTTCATCTGTACGATTTACGTTTATTCTTGACAAATCATGATTTCCGACAGGTAAAGAAATAAATCCTTTGCCTTTCGTGGCTTCATAATGCATATTGTATGCTTTCAAAAAAGCTGAAATATCGCCTTTGCCCTTTATATCAAACCAACTGTTGCCATCTCCCGATACATTATTGAGGTTTCTATTGGCTTCTTTTCTGAAAAGATTGTCATATTCGGGAATCCAATGTAGAAAATCGGCTGTGAATCCGGCCTTAATAGCATCGATAGGATACGACCACTCCGATACCATGAATGCTTGCGGATAATCAGTATCTAACATTTGCTTTACTTCTTGCCAAAATTTAAAGCCTTCGCCATTTTTATCTTTGCGAATAATTGAGCCTGCCATATCTACCCTAAATCCATCGCAACCCATGTCGAGCCAATACCTCATTATTTTTTTCATCTCATCTCTCAATGCCATCACATCGGGGTGGGTAGCTGATAGCTGCCATTTTTGAGTTGTATCCGGTTCGCCATAGCCAAAGTTAAGTGCTGGTTGATGCCAGAAAAAGTTAGTCATATAGTTGCCATCACGCTCAGAAAAGCCGTTTATCATACCGCGACCTTTTTCTTTCCCCCCATCGTTCCATGTTGAATTTGTCCAGATATACCAGTTTGAATATTTATTTTTCTCAGCTTTGGCCGATTCTTTAAACCAAGCATGGTCGATAGAAGTGTGCCCAGGTACAAAATCTACAATTACGCGTAAGCCACGTTTGTGTGCCTCTTCAAATAGTTTCTTGGTATCGTCAGTATTGCCATATCGGCTTGCTACTTTGTAATAGTCGCTTACATCGTAGCCTGCATCTTTAAAGGGCGATTCGTAAAACGGATTGAGCCAAATGGCGCTTACGCCAAGGCTTTTCACATAATCAAGTTTTTCGATAATGCCTTTCAAATCGCCAATACCATCGGCATTGGTATCGTAAAAAGATTGGGGATAAATTTCATAAAATACAGCCGACTTTACCCAGCTTGGAATGTGTGGGGCTGCATTTTGCGCTTGAATGAAAATACAAATTGTAAATGTTAAAAATGCTGCAAAGATGGTTTTCATTAGTATAAAGATTGGTTTGTAAAAATGTGAAGTTACAAATCTCTCTATAATTAGCAAAGTTAGCTACGTTGATTTTGGGAGTTTAATGGAGAGCGGAGTAGCCTTTTTCAACCGTTTGATTCTCAAGGGTTGCGTTTTCATGTAGGTGAATGATCGCCAAAGCCATTCTACAGGACCAAAATAAAAGTTTTTCATCCACCACCAAGACAGAAGTATTTCGAGGATAAAAAACAACAATCCAATACTTATTGAAACTGCCACACCTAATTTGCCCATCAGGCCAAACCCTATTCCGTAAAACAAAAGCAGCCCAAACAGGCTTTGAAACAAGTAATTAGAAAGCCCGGTTTGCCCTACAAACCTTAGCCCATTCATACCATATTTCAATGGTGTTTTCCAAAAACAATAGGCAACTGCTAATAAATACAATGCCGATAAACTGATTTGCTGAATGCCGTAATTGCTATTTTTTAAAAAGCGAGTGTACCAATAAGTTGTGAAATAAAGATTTTTAAATAAATATGCCAACAAACTAGAAATCAATACTAAAGCAATGGAGGCTATCAGAAGCTTGGCTATTTTTTTATGATTTGAAATGGTATTTAAAAATATATTATTCCTGCCTGCATACATTCCTAATAAAAACAACCCAATAGTAACTCCAAAGCGACCAGTTACTATTTGAAAATAAAAATTATCGGTAAATCCGCCTTCAATATTCATCTTTATTAATTCTAAAACTGACCCTGATTGTTTGATGATAAGTTGTTGAATGGCTGTGAATACTGGTTCATATATTATTTTCACCGACCCAGATGTAATTGCTATGGGTTTGTAAACCAATTGATTAGCCAGCTCTTTGCAAATCGGATAACTGAATACAATCAAAAAAACCGAGACGGCAAGCAATGCTTTGTTGCCAAGTTTACTCGCTGGGAATAAAAAAATAGATGCCAACCCATATATTTTTAGTATATCGCCTGCAAAAAAAAGACTGTGCAGTATGCCAAGAACGAGAAGAAACGAAAGTCTTCGGGCATATTTTATTAAAAATGATGTTTCAAAAGCATGGGTGTGTTGAATTTGCAAGGCGAAATTTAACCCAAACAAGAAAGAGAATATGCTGAAAAACTTGCCAAATGTGAGTGCGAAGCTGAGATTTTCAAATAGCTTGTCGCAGCTGAAAATGATATTGTAATCGGGGTACGGAATAGGGCCGGCCAAGAAACCCAATGTTGCATGGTTGATAATGATGCCCAAAAGAGCAAATCCCCGCAGCACATCTATTACTGTATGCCTTTCTTTGGTACTAGATTGTTCCAAACTCATTCTGTTCGCTTCTCCTATTTGCTTTACATTTATAAATTACAAATATATAAATATCGGTTGTAGTTGTTGGGGAATGAATGGGCAGGCAATCTTTTTAGGCTTCCTATAATAAATAGAAAAATGAGAGTGGAAATGAGGCTAAAAATCAGTCTTAATTTTGGATAAAAAATCAGTTTCAGTTTTCTGCCCTGCTAATTGGCCGCCATCCAATATCAATATTTGCCCAGTCATAAAGCTGCTTTCATTGCTGGCTAAAAATAAAAACGCAGGTGCAACCTCTTCTACTTTTCCAGTACGATTCAATGGAATATATCTATCTACAAACTTCTGCACAAATTCGGGTGAGTCTATTTCAATCGACATTGGCGTTTGAATATAACCAGGACAAACAGCATTTACCCTTATTCCCAAATGAGCCAACTCCAATGCCATAGTTTTGGTGAGCATGATTACACCTCCTTTCGAGGCATTGTAATGGGCATAGCCCGCCTCGCCATCCATTCCGTTTTTACTTGCCATATTTACCACCACACCCGATTTTCGTTTTGCCATTCCTCTGCAAACCGCTTGGGAAATAAAGAACATTCCAGTGAGATTGATATCTACAATTTTCTTCCAATCGGCCTCTTCAATTTCTAAAAATGGCGTTTCGCTTGCAATTCCGGCATTATTAATAAGTACATCTATTGGCGCAATCGTTTCCGCTTTTGCTACAGCTTCATATACTTCTTTTCTATTGCTCACATCTACTAAGTAGGTGTAAACTCTTTTCGCCATCTTTTCAAGTTCTATTTTGGCAGTATTCAGATTCTCTGCATTGAAATCGAACAAGGAAAGTATTGCTCCTTCGGCTGCAAACTGTTTTGCAATTTCAAAGCCAATACCTCTTGCAGCTCCTGTGATTAAGACATGCTTGTTTTCAAATCTATTAAGTCTCATTTATAGATATTTTAGGTTTTAAATAATCAATTTTAGATTGGGATGGCACACACATTTCACGAACAATGGCAGTATAGGAAGTATCGCCCGAGTACACCCTATAATCTAGCACCAAACTTTGAACCATGCCTGCGAAAACACAGGCAGGATTATTCATCCAGTTTTCCCAAGTTTTGCCTTTGGCATAGTCTTTCGGATCACGCATGTGTGGCCCTTGAAAACAGCATGAAATATAATATAGCTTTGCTTTTGTGGCCGAATCGACAGGTGTACCCGATTTTTTGAATTCAGAAGCCCTTTTTGCCGTTTCTACATACGATGCACCAGGAATTTCAGGCTTGTAGCCGCCTAATAATTTTCCCTTGTTATCAAGAATTTTCTTGTAGCCGCAAATAGAATCTGAAGTGGTAAGTTTTATTGTTTGGGCATTTGTGTAGGAAATAAAACCCCAAAATAGAATGTAAAATAAATAAGTAGTTTTTTTCATGTGTAGCATATAGATTATTGTATGAAATAGCTTTCATAGCCCTCGGTTTAAACCGAGGGCTTTTGTAAAATAGATATTTAGATTTCGCTCAACACCTGTCTAGTTATTTCAAGTGTTTTATCAATGTCTTCCATCGAATGCGAATAGCTTACCGAACCTTGTTTGCAAGCCAAGGGAATGTGGTAAATGCCTTTTTCAATCAATGCTTGTCTGTATTTAATATCGAATGCAAAATCGACATGGTGCAAAATATCGTGCAAATTTTGAGGCACTACTTTTGAGAAATACACGCAAAAAGCAGAAGCATTGGTAGACAAAACAATATCAATTCCTTTATCTTGAAATAATTGCTCAAGCCCATCATACAAATGTTGGCTTACATTTTCAATTTGCTCATACACCTGAGGATTTTTCAATATTTTGAGCGTGGCAATAGCTGCAGCTGTATTGAATGGATGTGCATTATAAGTGCCAGCAATCAAAACCCGTTTTTGAGGAATAGGGTCATCAAACAAACTCATAATTTCCTTTCTACCTCCTATCACACCCAATGGAAAACCATTAGCAACCGCTTTGCCAAATACTGAAAGATGAGGTTTTATGCCTGCCACACTTTGGTAACCTCCAAGTGCGGTGCGAAATCCTGTTTTCACCTCGTCAAATATGCAAACTGTTCCGTTACGCTCGCACAAGTCATACAAATCTTTCAAATAGTTTTGTTGCGGATGTACTACACCAATATTTTGCATTACAGGCTCTAGCAGCACACAAGCAATCGGGTATCTTTTCATCACATATTCTACTGAATCCAAATCATTGAAATTCACTATATGAACACGTCTCTTTGTCATTTCAGGTATACCAGCCGACATGGGAATAAACGGATATTCACCCACAGTCACAAAAGGGCCGGTTTGTGCCAAAGTTGGCATTACAGCACGGGCTACTTCATTGTGCCAGCCATTGTAGCCTCCCATTATCAAAATAATATCTTCTCTTCCGGTGTAGGCTCTGCTTAATCGAATAGCGTGTGCGGTGGCTTCGCTGCCGGTGTTAGTGATCTGTACCAATTCCATTGATGGCACTGCTTGGCAAAGTAATTGCGAAAGTTCTGCCTCCCACTGGTTTGTACCCGTACCCATCAATGAGGTAAAATCGTTCATCGATTTGGCTACGGCTTGGTTTACCTCAGCATAATTATGCCCTAAAAAATGAGGTGCAAACGCAGCGTGATAATCTATATATTCTTTGCCTTCAATATCGTACATCTTGCTACCTTTGGCAGATTTGAATACAATATTGGGCTTTACTTTTCTATTTAAAGAAACTACGCCTCCAGCAATATATTGAGAAGCTAAGGCAGTTATTTCTTCGCTTGGGATATTTTGGTGTATTTCTGATGTCATAAATGAAGTAAATTTTTTCCAAACCTAGTATTTTGTATTCAAAAAACAATCATTTTTGTAAACAATTTATTGATAAATGAAAAAAGATTCACAGGCTGATTTGGTTTACCAAGAAATTAGAAGAAGGATATTAATTGGCCAAATGGAGTCTAATGCCCGAATTACTGAAGACTTTTGGGCAAAAAAACTAACTGTAAGCCGCATGGCAATTCGGGAAGCGTTGACTAGATTATATGGTGAAGGATTAGTAGTGGCTGGTGAAAAAGGGGGTTATTATGTGACTGAAATGAAAGCCGAAGATGTAGTTGAAGTTCGCGAATTGCGTGAAATAATGGAATTGGCTGCCGTAAGGTTGGCTATGGATAAAATTTCCGAAAGCCAACTCACAGATCTAGAAAATCTCTGCAAAGATTTTTCAGAAATGGTGCAAAAGGGCTATATTCTTGGGGCTTGCGAGGCAGATATTAAGTTTCACGAAATGCTCGTGCATTCCTCGGGCAATGAAAGGTTGTTGAAATCGTATCATAATGCCCATATTCCCTTATTTCATCAAAAAATAGGCAAATCTAAAGGGTATGTGGAAGATTATGACCTCACTAACAAAGAGCATTTAACTATTGTAGAAGCCTTGAGAAAGAAAGATTTAGCTCTGGCACAAGAAACGTTGAAAAATCATTTCAGAAGAGGGGAATTGGCTATATTGGAAATGTTTTAAATTTAATATCTACAGTTTCTTTGCAGCATTGGCTTCGGTAGTTTGCTATAATTTCTTCATGAAATACCAGATTAAAATTCACTTTTTCTTATTTATGTTGGTTTCACTATAAATATCTGAGCAATAAAAATGTATTTTAAACTTTGTAATATAATTCTCACATTTTTGCATAAAATTCCAAAGTATGTTTACTTAACTGGGTCGATATAATTGGGCATACCATTTTGAAGGAATAAATTTTTTTTTAAGTAAATATTAAATACCCTTCCCGTAAATCGGGATTAACCCTTGTATATCAAACCTTTAAAAAACCCCCATTCGGAGTTGGGGATTCTGATATTTTATGAAATTTATTTTTAGACTTTGCCAAACCTTTTACGCTTTTCTCTTTATCATTCTGTCTGCAAATTCGCAATACACCATTAAAGGTAAAGTAACTGACGCACGCAATGGCGATGCACTACCTTTCGTGATTTTGCAATTTAAAGGCACTGATATAGGTGCTCAAACCGATTTCGAGGGTAATTACAGCATCAAATCTACCTCACTTCGCGATTCTTTGAAGGCTACTTATGTGGGCTATATCGCCAAATCGAAGTTGGTAAATAAAGAAGCTCCTATCCAAACCATCAATTTTCAACTTTACGAAGATACCAAACAACTTGGCGAAGTAGTAGTGAAACGTGGCGAAAATCCCGCATGGGAAATTCTTAGACGAGTGAATTTGAATAAAGCTAACAACGATAAACGCTCTCTTTCTGCCTATGAATATGAAAGCTATTCGAAAGTGCAGATAGATATTGACAATATTTCCCAAAAATTACGAAAGAAAAAGCTTTTGAGAAATGTGATTGCTGCCATCGATAGCATGAAAAAAGTAACCAATGATGAAGGAAAGCCTGTAATTCCCATTTATATATCAGAAACTATCTCTAAAAATTATTATACCAATACACCCTATCGCAATAAAGAGCTAATTACAGCCAATAAAATTGTAGGAATTTTAGATGAAAGCAATGGTAATTTCATTTCGCAGCTCACAGGCTCAAGCACTACCGATTTCAATTTCTACCAAAGTTATGTCCGTTTTTTAGGTAAAGATTTCGTGTCGCCCATTGCCGAAAGCTGGAGAGATTATTATGATTACGATTTGGAAGACAGCCTGTTTATAGGCGATAATTATTGCTACAAGATAAATGTAAAACCAAAAAGAGAAGCCGATTTGGCATTTAAAGGCACTATTTGGGTTAATAAGGCCGATTATGCACTTGTAAGAAGCGACCTTGTGATTGGCAAAGCTGCCAATCTTAACTTTGTAGAGAAAATAAAAGTGCAGCAAGAAATGACCAAAACTGGATCTGGGCCTTATCTAGCATCAAAAGTTCGCTTCAGTGTAGATATGGCCGAATTTGCCGATAGTTCGGCAGGCTTTATTGTCAAATATTATATTTCAAATAAAGGCATTGTCGAAAACCAACCTAAGAACGAAACCTTTTTCCGTGTAGGTTTAGAAGTAGCAGATACGGCTTCGCAAACTACCAATGAATTTTGGCTTAAAAACAGGCACGACACCCTAAGCGAAACCGATCGACAAGTGTACGCCATGGTAGATACCATTAAGAAATTACCTATTGTAAAGTCATACATTTCACTTTTTGATTTGGCAATCAATGGCTATAAAAGAGTTGGGCCCGTAGAGTTTGGGCCTTACATTCAGTCTATTGCTGTAAATGATATTGAAGGCTTGCGCATTAGAATGGGTGTGCGTACCAATATGAGTTTCAGCAAAAAACTACTTTTGCATGGTTTTGCTGCGTATGGCACTAAAGATGAAAAACTGAAATACGGATTTGGGTTTGATTACTGGTTTTCAAAGAAAATGTGGTTTTTATTAGGAGGAGATTATAGCTACGATTTAGAACAGTTGGCTTTGTATTCCAATTATCGAGCTCCTGGCACAGGGCTGTTCTATGCTACTGCACGGTGGGGGAAGGTATCGCAGCGAACACCTTTTTATATTTCTAGTTTTTCTTTTTATACCCAGATTGATATAATAAAAGGAATCACTCCCAAAATTCAATTTAATTATCAGGAATACGACCAAGTACCCAACTTAAATCTCAGCCAAAAATTTGGATATTTCGATGAAAACGGACAAATAAAAAACACCCTCATTAACTCCGATATATTATTTGAATTGAGAATAGCTCGCAGGGAAAAATTCCTTTATTTTGATCATAGGAGATTAGGTACTGGAAATCAGTTTATTCCAATTGTCACTTTGCGTTACAACCTCGGCTTGAAAGGAATAAATGGCAGCGATTTCAGTTACCACAAATATTCTGTAAATCTTTACCAAAAAGTGACATTAGGGAAATTTGGGCAATCTATCTATTCAATGACAGCAACTTATATTCCCACCATTCTCCCCTACCCTTTGCTAAGTGTTCACTTAGGAAATCAAACTTTGGTTTACAATCCAGTAGGCTTTAGCATGATGAAATTTTTCGAATTTGTAAGTGATAAATCTATTACACTCAATTACCAGCATCATTTCAATGGCTTATTATTGAACCGCATACCGTTGTTTTACAAATTAAAATGGCGAGAAGTTATTTCCTGCAATGCCATTTGGGGTACTGTAAATAAACAAAATCAGGATTTGGTGCCAATTGGTTACAACACATTTAATAGGCTCGACCCTTCTATTCCCTACCTTGATGGAGGTGTAGGTATTGAGAACATCTTTAAATTCGTGAGGGTAGAAATGTATAGAAGACTCACTTATACTGAAGGCATTTCAGAACAAAATTTGTGGGGCGTAAAAGTGGGCTTGGCTTTGGCTTTGTAGATATTAATTATAAAGTTACTAACTCCTTTCAATATGGTGTTAATTAATGCTTTGTAAACTAAATTCACTAAATTCGAATTAAAAATTTGCCATGCAGAACTCCATAATTACAATTGATAAAGAATTCAAAATGGGCAACCAGTTTTTACAGGCACTAGAGTGCCTATCAAATCACTTTTTGACTATTTAAGTACCGGTTAGAGTGTTGCAACTTATTTAGAGGATTATCCTTATGTAAATCATGCACAGGTGCTTGCAGCTATTTTATTTATGAGCAATTGGTTTTTGTCAACTACTGAAAGTTTATACAATGAAAATATTATTAGATGAAAATCTGCCCATTAAATTAAAGTTCAGATTGCAAGAGTTTGAGATTTATACTGTCCAAGACATGAAATGGGATAGTTATAAAAATGGGGATCTAATCAAAACTGCCATTCAACATGATTTTACTATTTTAATTACTTCGGATAAAAATATTGCTTATAAACAAAATTTAGCAAATCTAGGTATTGGAACTGTTGTCTTGAATGTAAAATTATTGAAATGGCAATATATAGAGCCGATGCTCTCAAAAATCAGAACTACAATTCCAATTATTGCTTTAGGACAGGTAATTCTGATTGATTAAAATTTCATCACTTTCAATTATTATACTTATTCATAGCAACCGCAATCCCTTCCATACAAAAGCTTAATAAAGAATCTGATGCTTGGTTGAGTAAAAACGGAAGTTCTTTAAATTCCTCAGAGTTAAATCGGCTTAATACATAATCCACTTGCCGCCCTTTGGCATATTCATGGCCAATGCCCATACGTAAGCGAGCATAATTTTCAGTTTGTAGCACTTCATTGATATTATTCAAGCCATTTTGGCCACCGCTTGAGCCTTTCCCACGCATACGCAACTTGCCGAAGGGCAGGTTTAAATCATCTGTTATCACTAATATATTTTCTGGTGGAATCTTTAGCTGATGAATCCAATAGGCAACAGCTTTCCCACTCAAATTCATATAAGTAGTAGGCTTCATTAAATGAATGTTTTTTCCTTTGAACCTGTATTCGGCTTTATATGCCAATATATCGATTTCAAATTTTACGTTATTTATCTCTGCAAAATGATCTAAAGCCAAAAAGCCAATATTATGCCTTGTCAGTTCATATTCCGCACCAATATTCCCAAGTCCTGCTAGTAGATAATTCACTTTTAAAATATAATTGTTCTCGGTATAATAAATAACAACTTATAACTCTATAGCTTCCAATATTTCGGCCAAATGATCGAAATCTTTTAACCCTGGTGCTATTTCCTTTCCTCCTTTTAACGAATACCCATATGGCTGATACACATTTTGCACTTCATCTATATTCTCTTTACCAAAGCCTGTGCTTAGTATCAATTTATATGATTCTGACATCTCTTTTTTATTAAAATTCACATAATAATTATTCAAATCAGTAGCCGAATTTTCTAACAATATATATGACCCGATACGGGGATAGGTTTTCAATTCATTTGCCAAATTTATTCTATAAATAATATCAGTATTATCGCCAAAGTTGGGGTCTGCACCACCCAGATTATCAAATGAAGAGTCAATCAAAATGAAATCAGGCTTCAAATCTTTTGCTACCATTACTATATATTCATGCGAATCATCGCCAAATTCTGCCACTATTTTTACTCCACTTATCCAGCCCATTATTCCTAACGCAATGGAAGGCTCTATAAAATCATCACTTTGAGAGTCAAAGCAAAATCCAATCATTTCTACACCCATTCCAGCACAATAGCGGGCATCAGAAAGGTTGGTAATAGAGCGGACATAAACGGGATATTTTAGCATTAGCAACTTTATGAGTTTGGGGTTGGGGAAATTGACCTAAGCAAAGGCTTCAAATTTATCTTTATAAATAGAAAAGTTTCATTTATATTGAACCCGATTTATATCTGTAATAGGTGTTGCAAATAAAATCAAAAAACATCAATCTCTATATAAAATGGTTCAATTAGCCACAGATGCCGACTTCGCTTCCATTGTAAACGAAAAAGAAAATGTAATTGTAAAATACTATGCCGATTGGTGTGGTACCTGTAAGCTCTTTGCACCAAAGTTCAGGCGCTTATCAGAAGACGAGCGATTTTCTAACATCTCTTTCATAGAAATAAATGCAGAAGAAAGCCCTGAAGCTCGAAAATTGGGTGGAGTGAATAACTTGCCATTTGTAGCTACATTTACAAAAGGCAAATTGCAAGAGGCATATGCTACGGGCAAAGAGGAGGCAGTAATGGCAATGCTAGAGAAATTATAGATTTACTTATATTATTTAATGGGAAACTTTAGCTAGAAACACCTAAATCGAAGTTCTCCTGTTAACTTTATAGTGAGGAGAATTTGGTAATCATTTATTTTTATAATTGAAAATAAAATCCAAACTTCCCAAACCCTAGCTTATCCCTATCCATTCCCAAAAAGTCTTTTTCTTCTTCAATTGGTCAACTTCTGCTATCTTATCTTGAATCAGAGCATAGGTATCTTCCGCCTTTGAGGCATATTTTGAGTTCGGATACTTGTCTATAAATGTCAAATAGTATTCGGTGGCTACCAAATAGCGTTCTTTCCTTTTAGTATCAATGCTTATGTCGGCATAATTGTATTGGGCACCTATTTTAAGGAAATTCACCTCTTCCACATAGCGTGAACTAGGGAAATCTTTAGCCACATTTTCAAAACAAACTACACTCGCCTTGTATTCTCGCATCAAATAATATTGCTTGGCCTGGGCATACGCTTTTTGCTCAAGTTTATAAGTAAGCTCATCAATTAGCTTGTTGCAAGCGTCAAGATTCTTGGTTTGTGAATAGCTTTCCAAATATTGCTGGAAAGATTCTAATGCTTTTTTAGTGTTGGTTTGATCAAGCTCAAAATCAGGTGAATCTTCGTAAAGCGATACGCAATGCATGTAATAGGCTTCTTCTGCAAACTCACTTCGTGGATAAGTATCGTGAAATTTTTTAAAATAATATTCGCTCAACACATAATTTCCCTGATAAAATTGGCAATAGGCGAAATAAAAATTGGCCTTTTCGGCTTCGGCTTGGCCTTTGAGCAAGGGCATCATTTCTTCAAATAGGGTTCCTGCCTTATAGTATTCTTTATTAAGGTAATACTCTACAGCCGCTTTGTACTTAAGGTCGATATTTTCACTCTTTTGAATAATGGAAAATTTGCTGCAGCCTGATAATAGCAGGATTGTGAAACCAATGATTACAATAATTCTATTCATAATTGCAAATATATATTCCTTTGGCTTAGAAAGATGTAAATGTGTTAATTTTGTAAGCTAAACATGCCCAATTGAAAACCAAAACTCTAAAAAAAAATAAAGTAAATATAATAACGCTAGGCTGCTCTAAAAATTTGGTAGACTCTGAAATGATGCTTACCCAGTTGCGAGGCAATGGAATAAACGCTACCCATGAATCGGACAATGACGATGCCTCAATCGTAATCATAAATACCTGCGGATTTATAGACAATGCCAAGCAAGAGTCTATCGACACCATACTTAGCTACGCAAATGCAAAGCAAAACGGCCTAGTAGATAAATTGTATGTGACAGGCTGCCTTTCCGAACGCTATAAAGACGACCTGCAAAAGGAAATCACCAATGTTGATGCTTGGTTTGGCACACGCGAATTGCCTGCCTTGCTTAAAAAGTTCAGAGCCGACTACAAACACGAGTTGGTGGGCGAAAGGCTTATAACCACCCCCACTCACTATGCCTATTTGAAGATTGCTGAAGGCTGTGACAGGCCTTGTTCATTCTGTGCCATTCCAATTATGCGTGGCAAGCATCTTTCTACCCCAATTGAGGAATTAATAACCCAAGCCAAGGGACTTGCAGCCCGTGGAAGTAAAGAATTGATACTTATTGCACAAGATTTAACCTATTATGGCTTAGATATTTACCGAAAAAGAAGCCTTGATGAGCTACTGAGGCGACTTTCTGATGTGGAAGGAATAGAGTGGATACGTTTGCAATACGCTTACCCTTCGGGTTTCCCTATGGAGATATTGGATGTGATGCGGGAGCGTGAAAACATCTGCAATTACCTCGATATGCCGCTGCAACACGTGTCGGATAACATGCTAAAACTGATGCGAAGGGGGCTCGACAAGCAGAAAACTATAGATTTGGTAAATGCTATTCGAGATAAAGTGCCAAATATTGCTTTGAGGACTACATTAATTACAGGGCATCCAGGTGAAACAAAGAAAGACTACGAGGAACTGGTACAATTTGTAGAGAATACCAAATTTGAACGACTAGGTGTGTTTACATATTCACATGAAGAAAAAACCCATGCCGGAGATACAATGGGAGACGATGTACCTGCCAAAACCAAGAAGAAACGTGCCGAAGAATTGATGGCAGTGCAGGAAAAAATATCGGCTAACCTCAATGAAGAAAAGGTAGGCCACACATTTAAAGTGCTTTTCGACAGGTTAGAGGGCGATTACTACATAGGCAGAACTGAATTTGACTCGCCTGAGGTGGATAATGAGGTGTTGGTAAATAAAAATACGCACAAAGTACGACTAGGCGATTTTTCACAAGTACATATTACCACTGCCACTGAGTTTGATTTGTATGGAGATATAATTTGATAAATATTTATTCTCTAAATTGATACTTGGATTCAAAAATTAAAGAATATCTAACTATTATTCCAAATTAGGGCGATTATCTGTCGCAATCCATCAAAAAATGAGAAGAAAAATATCTCCAAATTAAATTTAGAAGGGAACTTTGACAAATGGTTCTCTCAAGATTTCGGGTAATTGTTCGAAAGGGGAGAAACTTAGAAACTAAAAGACATAGGTAAGGCAATTGTTGAAACCGGCAAAAACTATTCTGATAACGGTTAGAATAATGCCTAGAAGACCACCGAAAAACATGGTATAGTTAAGCAATAATCCGCAAAGTTTACAACCAAATGTTAAGCATTCATCTCAAACTACACCGTAGATGTGAGCTTTATCCCTACGATACCCACTATTATCATGCCTAGAAATACAATTTGCCACGCATTGAAGGGCTCTTTGTAGAAAAAAATCTCAATCAGTTGAGTTCCAATTAAAGCTATGCCTATAAACACAGCAAATGCAGTAGAGGCAGAGATCGTTTTGATAGCTAAAGAATAGAAAAAGGCGTTTCCGATACCAAATAAAATAAAGCCCAGCAAAGGCAGCAAATCAACAAGCTTAGATACTTGAAAATCGACAAACACTTCCTTTACTTTGCCAAAGTCGAGGTACTTCATGTTGATAATCCAAGCGATTTGGAAAAAGGCAGCGATAAGTACGTAAAGCCAGTTCATATATTGCAGATAAAAATTTCTAAAGTATAAAACTTAATCGTGAGCTTTTTAGACTCTTTGAAAAACTAATACATAAATATCGTGCCAACATATTCCATCCTCCAAACTATTTTCTACACTCAAAAACTTAAGGAATAGCTATCAGCTATATATATGCAATATTCAGATCTATATACAAATCTAAACAGACAGCTTTTTGAATTAAAATGAGAAATATAATGTAAATATAAGCAAGCACCATATCAGTGAAAATATTTTAGATAAATCCATTTGTTCAGTTTGATATTTTGAACAATTATCTACAACTATTAAAAGTAAATAAGATATAATGGCATTTATATAGAAAACACCAGTACATCTCTTAACATTTTTTTAAGTATTGTATGCTAATTATAAACATTGTTGCAGATTTCATAATTTATAAGGCAATAAGTGTGAAGTATTTCGTTAATATTTTAATATATTTCGCATATATCACATTATTTATTAATGTAAGCCATATAATATTTCAATATTGTAAATATTATATATATATTTTTATAAATACATATATAATACAAAATTTTATTCTTAATTATTGCATATTTCATAATAACTATGTGAAATATGTGATGGATAATGTATACATTTTGATAAATTAGATTAGAATTATAACATATGCAGAAAGTTTGCTTCAAGTTTCAATTATTTACATCAAAAAATTATAAAATTCTGTAGATAAGAACCGACCAGCATTATATTCACTGTTCTAATATGAATTAAATCGAGGTATTCGTAAATGATATCACCAGATTTGTTGCAGACCTTCACAGTAATATCTCCACTTATGTAAATTTATAATCCTTTCTTCTTTCAGTTTGCTTCAAAACATTATTTATTGAGGCGTATCTCACGAAATTTGAATATAAAATGATAATGTAAATTAATATTTTATGAATTATTGAATTAAAATTGATTAATAACCAAATATTTCTGTCAATGTCAATTGCTTTAGCTTGCCATATTTTGCAAGTGTTGCGAAATTGAGCTTGTCTTTAGCCCCTATTACTAAAACCTTGCGAACTTTGCTCTTCGCATATTGATTATGGAAGCTTTGCACGGAAGTGTAGTCTGCTTTTTGCACTTTCTCAAATATATCTATCCTAATATCGGTCGATAATCCCATTTTCATGGCATTTTCATAATTGGCAAGTACAGCAGCCTTTGTGATTCTATCGGTACGCACGTTGTTTAGTATCGATTCTTTGGCTGTGGCGAACAAAGTTGCCGATTGCGGTATGCTATCTATCAATATACTGATTGCGGCCATGGCTTCGGGCAATTTATCGGCTTGTGTGCCTATGTAGCTCACATTGTAGTTGCTTAACTCTATGTCTTTCGCTACACTGTAGCGAGAACTGGCTGCATAAGCCAAAGCTTTCGATTCTCTTATCTCCTGAAACACAAGCGAACCCATGCCTCCACCAAAATACTCATTGTAAAGGGCAGATTGTGGCACAAGCTTGGCATCATATTTCACAGATTTGGTGAGAAATAGCATTTCGGCTTGTACCATGTCGTAATCAACCCAATACACTTCATTTTCTGTAAATTCCAGTTCTTTAAATAGCTTTTTTGCCGGAATTTGTAGCAAATTCTTAGTAGTTTTGTGGTACTTATCAAGGCTACTTAGCAACACCTTGCCATCGAATGGCCCATAGTACAGTATTCGGTGCTGATACGACAACATTTGCTTGATAATGGCAATAAGTTTGGCCGATGTTATACGTTTCAGTTCGCTTTCACTCAATATATTGGTGAATGGCGACAACAAACCATACTTTGCATAGCTTACCATAGCGGCTCTCAAAATAGTTGCTTTGTCGAGCTTGGCATCTGTCCGCTGCTTTAGTATGCCTTCGATCAACCTTTGCAGAGCCTCATCGTCTGCCTTAGGGTCGGCCAGCAAGCTCTCAAGTAACACGAGTGCTCTGTCGAAATTCTCTGAAAGTCCGCTCAATGCTACGCTCATTCTGTCACTTCCTACACTAATATTATAAGTGCAGCCTAATTTGTAAAATTCCGTTTTTATTTGCTCGGGTGTAAGCTTAGACGTGCCAAGGTAATCGAGGTATGTCATGGCCAAGCCCACTTTTGCATCGTTTTCATTGCCCATGTCGAAGACATAGTTCAATTCAAACAAGCTATTCTCGTCATTCTTCTTATAATTTAGATCGATATTGCCTTTCAGCTTCAATTTCTGCAAATCTTTAGCATAATCTATGAATACTGGCTCAATATTCGCAGGTTTTGCCTGCATTACTTGCTGTAAAAACAGTGATTCTTTCTCTCTATTCACCGATACTGGCGTTATTTTAGGTTTAGGCACCTTTTCTATGGTAGTATCTTTGCCTGTAGTTTTGTACACTACCGCATAGTTGTCGCCATAATATTTATTGGCAAACGCTACCACATTTTGTTTGCTTACTTTGCCCATTTCCTCTAGAGCGGTCAGATAATCGGCCCAATTGATGCCCTTTATGAAGGCATCTACTAGCATATCGGCACGAGATTCGTTGCTTTCCATCTGTTTCATCAGGCTTATCTTTTCATTGTTTACAATGGCTTGCAGCAACTCTGCATCAAACTTGCCTAACTTCACAGAATCGATTTGGGCAAGCACAAGGTTCTTCACTTCATCGAGCGTTTGCCCTTGGCGAGGGTTGGCGAATATAATATTAACGCTATAATCTTTCATGCTATAGGGAAATACAGAGGCGTTTAGCACCTTTTGCTTCTGAATAAGATTCAAATCAAGAACGCCTGCCTTACCATTTGAAAGCACCTTGCTAAACATCTCCATAATACGCACATCTTTCGAAGCAGCCCCGGGAAAGCGGTAGCATAATGTTACACTGGCGGGCGATGGCCCTACAATAGTTTTCGAAATAGGGCTAGATATGGGCATTTCTTGATAAGAATTGAATGCAGGAACAGCCTTTGCCTTCTTTGCTCCCCAATATTTGTCTATAATTTTTATAACTTCGTCAGGATTAAAGTCGCCACTCAAGCAAATTGCCATATTGTTTGGCACATAGTAGGTATAGAAATAGTTTTTTATTGCAGTAATGGAAGGATTTTTCAAGTGTTCTACCGTACCAATAGTGGTTTGTGAGCCGTAGGGGTGATGTGGGAACATGGCAGCGAAGGTAGTCTCTATTACTTTGCTCATATCATTGTCAAGGCCTCTATTTTTCTCTTCATATACAGCCTCAAGCTCAGTGTGGAATAACCTAGGTGTAAGCTCTCCAAAACGTTCGGCCTCTACCTTTGCCCATCTGTCTATTTCGTTGGCTGGTATGTCGTTTACATACACTGTTTGCTCAACCCAAGTGTATGCATTCGTACCTTGAGCCCCTATGCCCGAAACTATTTTGTCGTATTCATTGGCAATGGCGTAAGTTGCGGCCACACCAGAGGTACTATCAATGAGTGCGTAAAGGCGGTTACGCTTTTTCTCATCTTTGGTGTTTCGATAGGTTTCATATAAAGCTTCGATTTTGTCAAGTTGTGTTTTTTCATTGGCCCAATCGGCTGTACCAAGCTTAGAAGTGCCTTTGAAAACGATATGTTCGAGGTAGTGGGCTAAACCTGTAAGCGAAGTGGGGTCATTTTTACTTCCGGCTTTCACAGCAATGTAAGTCTGAATACGAGGGGCGTTTTTATATACACTCAGAAATACCGAAAGCCCATTTTGCAACTTGTAAATGCGGGTTTTCATAGGGTCGTTACTCACGGTTGTATAGGAATATCCGTTGGAAGCTACCGTTTTCGGCTGATAAGTTTGGGCAAAAGCATTTGCTATGGCAAGAATGGCAATGAAAAGGCAGGTAATTTTCTTTTTGAATGATAACATGGCGTAAAGTTTAACGAACTAGCAAATTAACGCATTTGCTTGTGAATATGGAAAGGATAATAGCTTGCCAAGCAAATGGCAGTTTTAATATTATGTATAATTAGCTAGTTTTGTATCCAATACCTCATCAAATATGAACAAGTCAAATGTAGATGAAATGCTTCTTCAAATGATTGCACACAAAGTAAGGGAGACTCAGGAGAAATTCAGCAGAGGCGAAGCTCTTTCGAGTGCAGATGTAAATACACTTTTATTAAAGTCGCAATACAACAATATCAATCATCTGGATGAAAAACTAAACGATGTAACTGCTGATGTAAGCTCGCTAAAGCATAGTTTTGAGATATTAGATACAAAAGTTAATTCTAGATTAGACTTATTTGAGAAGCATTTAGATACTTTCGAAAAAAACATTGATTTTAAGATTCAAAAAGCTGTAAACGATAATATGAAATGGAGCATTGGGGTAATTGCTTTGCTTGTGGCGGTATTAAAACTTATAGATGTGATAATGGCTAAGTTACCTAATTTCTTCTGACACTATTATTTTTAGCCACACGCTTGTTTTGTGCCATACAAAACACCCAATAATTAACCACACTTTGATTCACATTCTCAAAAAAGAACTCAATTCATTTTTCGATTCGCTCATTGCCTACCTGTTTATGGGCGTTTTCTTGGTAGCCATCGGGCTTTTCATGTGGGTATTGCCGGGCGAAAATGTATTAGATTCGGGCTTTGCCGACATGGAAACCTTATTTTCAAACGCTCCGTTCATATTGATGTTCCTCATTCCTGCCATCACTATGCGAAGCTTTGCAGAGGAGAAAAAAGCGGGAACTTTAGAATTGCTTTTTACCAAGCCTTTGCGTGATATTGATATCATTTTGGGGAAATTTTTAGCTGGTTTTACCATCGCTGTACTTACTATTTTGCCGACTGTAGTGTATTATTTCTCTATTTCACAATTAGGCGACCCCAAGGGAAACTTAGATACTTCAGGAATAATCGGCTCCTATGTAGGGCTTATATTATTGGCTGGAGTTTTTACATCAATGGGTATTTTAGCTTCCTCACTATCCGACAATCAAATAGTTGCTTTTATTACCGCTATCATTCTTTGCTACTTGTTTTATGCAGGGTTTTCAGCTTTGGCAGGGCTGGAAACATTCAAATCGGTTTCGGAAATTATTTTACAAATGGGAATTGCCTATCATTACACATCGGTTAGTAGAGGCTTAATTGATTCCAGAGATTTGATTTATTTTTTGAGTATAATGGCGTTTGCCTTGGCCGCCACAAAATTGGTATTGGCTGCGAGAAAGTGGTAATTGAGCAATTTTACATGCTATATTTTGAAATTTAAGTTTCCTAAAATTTGGTTAAGATATAAGAATTTATTAGAAGAAAAGCCGTTGAATTATAACAAAAAACTGTACAATATTATCGATTTTTTGCTCCTAGTGGCTATTTTTATCTTGCTAAATGTAATCAGCTCGCATTATTTTTTTAGGGTAGATTTGACAGAAGAAAAACGATACACCATTGCCAATGCCAGTAAAAATACATTGCACCAATTGGATGATATTATTTTTGTAGAAATATTTTTAGATGGAGATTTGCCACCAGGATTCAAACGCCTTCAACGCAGTATTCGGGAAACATTAGATGAATTTAGAATCTTTTCAGGGGCAAATATTCAATACAAATTTACTGATCCAACAGCAGAAACCAATGAGCAGCTAAAAGGCAGGTTTATGATGCAATTGGCTCAAAAAGGCGTGCAACCTACCAATATATTTGCCAATGAAAATGGAAAACAAACTGAAAAAATAGTTTTCCCTGGAGCAGTAATTTCCTTTAAAGGAAGGGAACGAGCCGTGATTTTTCTTAAAGGTTCGGCCGGGGTGAGTCCAGCTGAAGTACTGAATCAATCGGTGGAAGGCGTGGAATACGAGCTAATTTCGGCCATTAGAAAAATTGCACAACCACAACTAAAACGTATAGGAATTGTGCAAGGCCATGGCGAGGCTGACGGATTGCAATTGGATGAATTTTACCAAACTCTAAAGGAAAGCTATGCGGTTGATAAAATAAAATTGACTGATATTCAGAATGTTACTTCATATTTTGATGTGCTCATTATTTCGCAACCCACTCAATATTTTACCGAATCTGACAAACTTAAAATTGACCAATTCGTGGTAAGGGGCGGACGAGCTTTATTGTTTATAGACAAAGCCGAAATAAAAATCGAAAAATTAGGCACAGATGAAAGCCTTGCAGGTATTTATGACCTCAATATTGATGACTTGTTATTCAAATGGGGTGTGCGTGTGAACAATGATTTGGTGCAAGATTTGCAAAGCGGAGCCATTCCGATAGTAACTGGGATGCTGGGCGATAAGCCCCAAACCCAACTGATGCCTTGGCGATTTTATCCGCTTCTTACCCAATTTAGCTCACACCCGATTGTAAAAAATATGGGGGCAGTAATGGGTAAATATATTTCAACAATAGACACAGTGAAAGCCTTGGAAATCATAAAAACGCCTTTGGCTTTCACTTCAAAATACCATAAAATACAATCACTACCTGCAAAAATAGAATTGGAATCGGCTAGAAAACAGCCTGACCCAGCCGAATTTGGAGGTGAGCCAAAAATAATTGGAATTTTGCTCGAAGGTAAATTCAAGTCATTGTTTAATAATAGACTTTCGCAGCAAATGCAAGATTCTATTGACTTCAAAGGCCAAGATGCAGATTCTAAAATTATAGTATTTTCCGATGGCGACATGATGAAAAACGAATTGGCACCCGATGGAAAGCAAATTTTCCCCATTGGTTTTGACAGGTATATGGGCAAAAAATTCGCCAATAAAGATTTGATAGACAATGCATTAAATTATTTGTGCGATGAAAACGGCCTGATGAATGTAAGGCTGAAAGAAGTGAAACTCCGTCCACTTGATAAGCAAAAAATACAAGACGAACGCCAAAAGTGGCAAATCATCAATGTGGTAATGCCTGTGTTGCTTGTTATCATTTTTGGAGTGTTGAAATACAATTATCGAAAGAGGAAATACGAAAAGAAATGATGAATGATGAATGTTTTAAAAAAAAGCCAATTAAAAAGTGCCTAAATCAACCAAAATATTATCCATCATAGTCCTTATTCTAGCTATTTATGCTGGTTTTGCTCTATTCAAAGGCGATAAAACAGATACTCTTGCTGTAGAAGATGCCCAGTTTGCCATAGCCGATAGCGGTACGGTCACAAAGATTATTCTCAAAACTAATCAAAACCCTGAATTGGAATTCACAAAGCCATTTGAAAACTGGTTGATAAACAATTCAATTCAGGCTGACGATGAAAAGATGTTCAACCTTATCCAATTTGTATATAAAGCCAGAGTAAAAAGGCCTGTTTATAAAGAGAAAATAGAAATGAGTGTTAATCAGTTGAAAAGCAAAGGTTTGAAAGTGAATTATATGGGAGAAAAAGGAGTGTTGAAAAGCTTTTGGCTGGGCTATTTTGGAGGTGTGGAAGACGAACTTGTAGCTATGATGGATGGATTTCAAACACCCTATATTGTGCAATTGCCAGGATTTAGTGGAAGTTTGGCTCAATTATTCAAACCAGAAATTGAAGCATGGAAAACCAGATTGATTTTTTCATCAAAAATAAGCTACATTGAAAATCTAAAAGTCAGTTTTAATTATTATCCAAAAAACAGCTTTGAAATTGAGAAAATGGGCAATAAGCATTCGGTACAAGATTTGCCAAAAGCAGATTCGATGCGATTGTACAGCTATTTGCAATTATTTGAGCAGGTTGCTATTAAAGAATGGATTGCAAATTTTGCTAAAAAAGACAGTTTGCTTAATCAAAACCCAGCTTTTGAAATCAATTTAACTGACAGAAACCCCAAAAAATCTAACAACATCATGATATATTTCGATGACAAACAAAAAGGCAATATATACGGATTGGTAGGCGAAAAGCAGGATTTGTGCATTATTAAACCTACCATATTTGAATACCTGCTTCAAAAGAGAAGTTTCTTTGAAGGAAAAAAATAACCTGGTGGCACAACTTTTATCCAAGGTAATTAGTTGAATTAAAGAACACCCAACTTCCCAAATGGAAAATATTTATTCATCAGAATACTGTGATTTATATTTTGATTATCAACTTAGAGCAATGAAAGTAGTGTGGACAAGCAAGCAACTTAGAAATGAAGTTTTTAAATCTGTGCTCCAAACATTTGCTGAAAAAGCCATGAAATATAAGCCTAAAACACTTTTTGTAGATGCGAGACTACATATTTATACAGTGCCTCCTGATATTCAAAAATGGCATGATGAAAATATAATCCCTACCTATATTCAATCTGGAATCAAGAAAATGGCTTTTGTAACCCCAGAATTTTTATTTTCCGAATTGACAACCAAAAAAATATTTTCTCAGCTCAATGCAAAATTATCTTTGCCAACTCAATTTTTCAAAAGTGAATCAGAAGCTCAAAATTGGTTAAATCAATAGTGATCCACTTATCTAATGCTCTGATTATAATAATTACTAACTCTAAAATTCAATACTTATGAACACATTTCGCTACTTTAATCTCACATTGATATTGTCTACCCTTTTTGCTTTCCAAACCGAAAGAGCAGCCATCTACGATTTACAACTCGAATTGGTAGCCGAAAATTTGGTTTCGCCAATTGCCCTAGAAAGCCCTAAAGACGGCACTGACAGGAAATTTGTAGTGGAGCAACGCGGCTTGGTTTACATAATTGATGCCAAGGGCAAGTTGCTGAATACCCCATTTTTAGACATTTCAAAAAAAGTATTAAAACTCACTTCTGGTTATGATGAACGTGGTTTATTAGGTTTGGCATTTCATCCAAATTTCAAAGAAAACAAACGATTTTTTGTGTATTACAGTGCAACTGGCGAAACCAACTCAAGTGACCACATTGCTATTTTGGCCGAATACAAAGTAGGTGCTGCCGACCCAAATAAAGCCAATCCAACTGAAAGAGTGATTATGAGAATAGCCGAACCAGAATGGAATCACAATGGTGGGCAGTTATTATTTGATGCCCAAGGCAAACTACTTCTAGGGCTGGGCGATGGCGGAAGCGGTGGCGACCCGCATGGCGATCATGGCAATGGGCAAAACCTCAATTCACTGTTAGGGAAAATAATAAGAATAGATGTAGATGGCAAACCACCATACACCATTCCTGCTGATAATCCTTTTGTAGGAAAAGAAGGGGCTGACGAAATATATGCCTATGGACTTAGAAATCCTTGGCGTTTTTCAATTGACAAGCAAACCGGAAGATTATTTTGTGGAGATGTGGGGCAAAATAAATATGAAGAAGTAAATATTATAGAAAAAGGTAAAAACTACGGCTGGAGGTTAATGGAGGGCTATCATTCATTCAATGAAGATGAAATGAAAACCCTACCAAATAAAGAATTGGTAGATCCAATTACTGAGTATGATCACAATATTGGTTCAAGCGTTACGGGAGGCTACGTGTACAGAGGCAAACAATTGAAGAGCTTTATAGGCAAATATCTGTTTGGCGATTGGCGAGGCGTTCTTTTTAGCCTAGAAGAACAAAGCGATAAAACGTGGAAAAGACAACAGTTGAATGTGGAGTACCCAAAATTTAAAGAGCTCAACATCAATAGCTTTGGCGAAGATGCCAATGGCGAAATCTACATATTAGCTCAAGATTTAGATGGCCCGTTTCAACTTACTGGCAAAGTTTTTAGATTGAAAGCAGCAAACTAATGTAGATCCATTGCCCACTTGTTTTCATTTTCCACAGTAGAATCTCTAAATCTTTATACATAACTCTTATGGCTTTCTAATTGATTTTCAAATAACTTTGCAATAGATGACTATCAACATTATTTTGTAAATTTTCCTACCTAATACTTCTAGAAATGAGTTTTAACCCTTGGCACGATGTTAGCTATGGCGACAATGCACCAGAAATTGTGCAAGCTATTATTGAAATTCCGAAAGGAAGCAAAGCAAAATATGAACTTGATAAAGAAAGTGGATTGCTGAAACTTGACAGAATATTATATTCCTCAGTGCATTACCCTGCTAATTATGGTTTTATTCCTAAAACTTATTGTGACGACCAAGATCCTTTGGATATTTTGGTAGTTTGCTCTGAAGATGTAGTGCCGATGTGCCTAATAGAAGCCAAAGTAATTGGTGTGATGCAAATGATTGACGGCAATGAGAGAGACGATAAAATTATAGCAGTTGCCAAAAATGATATGGCAGTAAACTATGTGAATGACATTGAACAACTACCGCCCCACATGCTTGGCGAAATTCGTAGATTTTTTGAAGACTATAAAAAAGCAGAACACAAAGAGGTGATTGTTGAAGCATTCTACAACAAAAAATATGCTATTGAAATAATCGAAGAAGCAATATCTGCCTATAAAGAGAAATTTAAAACTTCTACTGAGGTTTACTAATTGGAATATGGTGAGGATTATAAATGCCTAAATAAAATATCGCTTGTACTAAAGTCATTGTTTTGAAAAATATTCCAAAATTTCTACTTATTAATATTTTTATAATTCAAGCTTGCGGGCAGGCACAGTATACAACTGTAGCTGCTAACAAATTTGAACAAGGCCTTCAGAACAATAAATCAATTCAGTTGGTAGATGTGCGAACTGATGAGGAATATAATGCTTCGCATCTTGAAAATGCTCTGCATTTAGACATTAATGGTAGTGAATTTGAAAAATTGGCTTCATATATTGATAAAAACAAACCTGTATATGTATATTGTCTCTCTGGCGGACGAAGTAAAAAGGCTTCGCAGTGGTTTGTAAATCAGGGCTTTACATCAGTTTTTAACTTATATGGAGGTATAAGTGCATGGGAGGCTCAGGGTAAAAAATTAGCGAAAGCTGACATAGCAATTGAAGATAAAATTTCCAAAATCGATTTCGAAAAACTTATTCAATCCGACACATTGGTGATGGTAAGCTGGAATGCAAAATGGTGTCCGCCTTGTCAAAAAATGATACCTGAAATAGAGGTTTTTAAAAAAATAAACAAAAGCATTTTTGTTGCCATTATAGAAGCAACTGAAAATCATGAATTAGCGAAAAGAAACAAAGTTTCAGGGTATCCAACAATAGTGGTATATAAATTAGGGAAAGAAGTAATGAGAAATACGGATTTTCTCTCTGCCAATGAATTGAATGCCAAAGTATTAATTCTTAATGATTGACAATGCCACTTAGCGAACTTACACAATTTCAGGCATTTGTAGCTCAAAAATGTCCGCGTTGCAGAAAAGGAAATATGTTTAAATCTGCCACTTATAATATTGGCAAGTTTGGAGCAGCAAACACTAATTGCCCCTATTGCGATTTGCACTTTGAGAGAGAACCCGGTTTTTTTACTGGAGCTATGTATTTCAGCTATGGTATAAATGTAGCACTTATTGCTATTGTTGGCGTAAGCACGCAGCTAATATTCAATCCCGATATATTTGTGCTTGTAGGTATTGTAAGTGCCGCCACCATTGTGGCCGTGCCTTTTACTTTTCGCTACTCTCGAATGATGATGATGTATATGTTTTCAGGAGTAGAATATGATAAAAGTATATCAAAAAGTAGTTTGTAAATACTTTAACATCCATAAAATATTTTATAATATTTTACATTCAATTCTTCGGTTCATTTTACGGCTTATTTCAGCATCGTTGGGAGCTACAGGTTGCATATCGCCATAGCCTTTGTAATTGATTCTATCGGCAGAAATACCATTTTCAACCAAATAATCTACTACCGATTCTGCCCTTCGGGTAGAAAGTGTGAGGTTATTTTGCTTCTGACCCACATTATCGGTATGTCCGCTAATTTCCACTTTTAGGATTTGGTTTTGATTTAGGAAATTTACCAGCCTATCAAGTTCTGAAAAAGATTTCTTCTCCAAATTGAATTTTCCAGTTTCAAAAAATAAATTATTTAAAGTTATCAATGCCCCTTTTTTTATGGGTTCGAGGTATACGTCTAAATTCAAAGGGTCGAAATTAGTTTCATTTTCAAAGTTGAAAGTATGGCTTTTGTACATATAGCCTTCTTTTATCACAAAAAGTGCATAGTGCGAATTTTCATTCAACACTACCAAATATTCACCATTTATTTTATCTGCTTTCACTGTACTTTCTACCTTACCGGTTTTTAAATTGATAAGTTCTACATTTGCGTCAATAGGTATTTGGGTAGATTTATCAAAAATGGAGCCGTTGGCGTACGTACTTTTTTGTTGAATAGCAGCTTCTTTGGGCAAATCAAACTCATATAAAAAATACCGTTCTTGATTATTTTGCGATTTGGCTTCTGCTGAAAAATATGCTTTTTTTCCATCTGCTGTAATAAAAATTGATGACTCTTCCAAATATGTATTTATAGGAAAACCTAAATTTTTGGGTGCTGTCCAGTTTGATGTGGAATCTGAATAGCAAACAAATAAATCGAAACTGCCAAAGCCTGGGTGAAAATCGGAGGAAAAATAAAGCGTACTCATGCTTGGGTGAATAAATGGGGCTACTTCCCTACCCGAAGTGTTTATTAAATCACCAACATTAATGGCGTGACTCCAAGTGAAATTTTCATCGGCTTTGGCCATCCAAATATCTTCTTCACCATAGCCACCAGGCCTTCTGGAAGAAAAATACAATGTCTTACCATCTGGAGAAAGAGAAGGTTGCGAATCCCAAAATTGAGAGTTGATGGCATTGCCCATGTTTTTTGGTTTCGACCAGTCATTTCCTTTTTTGTATGAAATAAACAAATCGCAATTATTTGTATTTCCATTTTGGGTACAAATAGTATAAACCAAAGTTTTGCCATCGGCAGAGATACTGCAAGTACCCTCATTAATATAAGGAGAGTTGATATTATCAGAAATAGACTCAGCAAATCCCCATTCACCATTTATTTTTTTCGAGATATAAATATCTTCAAATTCCTGTACACCTATGCGTTCACGCACAGTGAAAATCAAAGTGTGGTCATCAGCAGTTACCGCAGGGAAATATTGTTTCGCGTGCTTATTTATTTGGCTATTGAGTGGCTTAGGATTTATCTGCACCGATTTCGACTTATTTTCAATAGCATAGTTGCAATGCACAATATAGCGTTGGGTTTTTTCAAGAAAGTTTTTAGGTTCCTTTTTAAAAGTTAAGTACTTAACAAATAGCTTTTTAGCCACTTCATAATTACCCTCATGCAAATAAATTTCACCTAATATTCTTGAGATAGAGGGGTTATTGAAATTTGAATCTATTTCAAGTATTTTCCCAAAATGAAATTTCACACCCTGCATATCTCGGTCGTAAGCCTTGTGAAGTATGCCTAATTGGTAATGAGCATCTATAAAATCAGGCGATTTTTCTAATGCTTTTTTGAAAGATACCATAGCATTGTCCCATTTACGATTTTTCAATTCTTCAATGCCTTGATCGTATATTTTTTGTGCCTTTTTTGATTGAGCAAAAATTGGCTGAATCGAAAAAAGGATTGACAAGATAACAGTAGGTAAAATCCTAAGCATTTTGTTTTTTTGTGGGTACAAATGGTTGAGTAGCTGCATAGTTTGCTTTACAGCCTCTATATTACGGAAGCATTTCGAAATTATATTGGTATTTGGTAAAATATAATTAAATAACATTTGTTCGTAGAATGCCGCATTTTTCGCTCTCAATTCTACAAGAATTAAGTAAAATGAATCCATAGTGAAAATATTGAAATTTGGTCAGTCTACCTTAAAAGACACTTCAAGTATAGCAAAAGTACTTGATATAATCGTTCAAAATCCTGAAAGTATTGTTGTAGTCTCGCCTCTTTTTAAAGTATCGAACAGGCTTGAGCAAATTGGTAAGCTTGCCATGGTGGGCAACAATTCCTACAAACCTATTTTACAAGAGATTGAAGATGAACATTTTGCCATAGCCAAGCATTTTGTAGATATTAAGCATCAAGCTAAAGTAATAGCAGGCTTAAAAGTGATGCTCAATGATTTGGAAGAAATATTGTATGGCGTATATTTATTGTGGGAGCTTTCGCCTCGAACCAAAGACCATATTTCCACTTATGGAGTGAAACTTTCAGCATATTTGATGGCTGAGTGCCTAAAATCGAAAGGTGTAGAAGCTAATTATTTCGACATACAAAAAATCATTATCACCAATGATGTGTATGGCAATGCAGAAGTAGATAAAGATACTTCACTGAGCAATATAAAAGAGCAATTTGGTAAAATAAAAGGCATTTCGGTGGTAACGGGCAGCATTGGATCGACCTATAAAGGAGAATCATCAAACTTTGGAAAATCAGGCTCAAGCTTTACATCAGCTCTTTTCGCTAATGCCCTCAATGCCAAATCAATAGAGATTTATACTGATCGTGATGGCATACTAAACACAGACCCTACTTTAGTTCACAATGCCTTTAGCTTAAAAGAAATAAGCTATGCAGAGGTAATGGAAATGAGTAATTTTGGCAATAGTTTTGTGTATCCGCCTGCCATTCAGCCAGCCATTATAAAAAATATTCCTATCACTATAAAAAACTTATACAATCACTCATTTGAAGGAACTGTAATTAAAAATGCTGCTACCGACAAAAGCCTGATTGTGAAAGCCAATTCCTCTGTGCAAAATGTATCGTTAATAAATGTGCAAGGCAGCGGAATGATTGGCGTAGCTGGTGTGGCATCTCGTGTATTTGGCACGTTGGCACACGATAAAATAAGTGTGGTAATGATTACTCAGGCTTCTTCTGAGCATTCGATTTGCTTGGCTGTAAAGCCAGAAAACGGCACAAGAGCCCAATTGGCATTGCAAACAGAGTTTATGGAAGAAATTCGTGAGAAGAAAATGGACAATATTTCACTCACGAAAGAGCTTTCTATTATTGCCATTATTGGCGAAAATATGAAACAAACGCCTGGAATTGCAGGCAAAATATTCACCTCATTGGGCGAAAATAGAATAAATGTAATTGCCATTGCTCAAGGTTCGTCTGAATACAATATTTCTGTAGTGGTAGAAATGAAGGATTTGGAAAAAACATTGAATGTTTTGCACAAGACTTTGTTTAACAATTACAACTGAAGTTAACTAGCGGTAATTTAGCAATGATAGTTTTAGCTCACTATCATTTACTAAGTAATTCTACTTCATAATTGTGATTTGATTTTCTACACGAAATACAAAGGATTCCACTAATTTTGTGGTGTTTTCTAAATATAATGCAAGCAACCTTTAGCACCGACTCATCAAACTCAGCCCACACATTGTCAATGTCTCCAGATGATTTCACTATTCGGGTAGCTTCCTCTGACGATGAAAAATTTGCCGTAACTATTACCAATGAAATGGAAGAAAGTGCAAAAGCACGGGGTACAGGCATTGCCAAGCGTTCACCAGAATACGTAGCCAATAAAATGAAGGAAGGAAAAGCGGTAATAGCTTTTCACCACGATGGCACTTGGGCAGGCTTTTGCTACATCGAAACTTGGGGCCATGGCAAATTTGTAGCCAATTCTGGCTTGATTGTGAACCCCATTTTCAGAAAAGCCGGATTAGCCAAATCTATCAAATACAAGGTTTTTGAGCTTTCAAGAACTACATTTCCCGATTCCAAAATATTTGGACTCACTACAGGGCTTGCTGTAATGAAAATAAACTCTGAATTGGGCTACGAACCCGTAACCTATTCTGAACTCACAGAAGATGAAGACTTCTGGAAAGGGTGCCAAAGCTGCATCAACTACCCCATATTGATGATGAAAGAGCGTAAAAACTGCCTCTGTACTGCTATGCTCTACAATCCTGAAGAGAAGGAGCAATAAAAAAACCTTACACATGACTTCGGTTTTAAAGTGAAAGAACTTAATCCCACTAATCGCTCCAGCTGATATTGATTACCGCAATCCAGTAATTCCTATTCTGCAAAGTTCTGGCAATGTAATAGAATATTTAATGGACAAAAAACGGCATATTGAGTGATTCTTAAAATAAGTTGTTACGGAATTAGACGATAAGCAATCTCAGCTTTTTTTCAGAACCCACTCATAAAATATATTTGTAGGATAATATTCTAAAATAATTTATAATTACCGATAAAAATTATTCACATGGTTAGATTAGCACTTGCAGTTGGTTTTTTAGCAGTTTTCGGTATCGTTGGATACGCAGTTATATTGTTACTTATGAATTACTTTTCAACTAAAAATAAACCCTAAATATCTGAAACAATGCTAACTCCAAATCTTAAAAGGGCAATTGTATTGGGAATTGTCTCTATACTTTCATTCATCTTGTTCCTAATAATAAATCCATTTTCTTGGAATGATGCCGGAAATAGAACCGTAGTAGAGCGAACCACTGGCGAACAAATAGTACAGTTTGCTCCAGGAATATTTTATGCAGGGTTTTTTTCTAAAGAAAAGGAATGGCCCAATCAAATATCTGTTACTTATCAGGAAGCCGTTGCCCAACTGGAAATAGAAGATAATGGAATTGAAGTAGGTCAGATTATGATACGGTTTAGTGATGCCACCACTGCCAATGTAAAAGGAATAACCCAGTTTATACTTCCTTCAGATGAGAAGGAAATGATATTGATTCATAATACACATAGAACCCCTCAGTCACTTGTAGTAAAAAGGTTAGCACCTTATACCAAAGAATGTCTTCAATCTTCCGCACAATTAATGAGTAGTGAAAAGCATTACGGTGGGGGCAGAGCACAGATGGCACAGGATTTTATGGATCAGTTGAAAGACGGAGTTTATTTATTAAAAACGGAGGAAAATCTTGTATTTGATTCGCTCGAAAATGATAAAAAAAGAGTTTATCAGACAGAAATACAATATGACAAAAAGACCTTATTACCCAAACGCAAACTTTCATCAATCAAAGAATATGGCATCACTGTGGCCGATGCAGCCATTACCGATGTTGATTATGAAGATAAAGTAGACCAGAAACTCACAAAAATCATTGATGCAGTTACGAAGTCTTCCATTTCTAAGCAGGAACTAATGACAGCTCAACAGCAAACATTAACTGCAAAAGCAAAAGGAGAACAAGCACTCGTGGAGATTGAATATGAACAAAAACAAGAGCAAACCCGCCAAGTAGTAGAGGCTCAAACAAAAGTAAAAGTAGCTGAGCAAGATAAGTTGCAACAAAAAATAGCCTACGAAGGGGCAATTTTGGAAGCTAAGAAAATCAAAGAGTTGGCTGATGCTGAAGCTTATGCAAAATCCAAAATTATGAAAGCCGATGGAGCATTGGAGATGAAATTAAAAGCCCAAGTAGAAGTTCAAAAAGTATGGGCAGATGCTTTTGCCAGATACACAGGGGCGATTGTGCCTCAAATACAAACAGGAGGAGGCTCCGTGGGTAATGGGGCATTAAATTTTATGGATATAATGACGGCTAAAACTGCAAGAGATTTCGCATTAGATCTAAAAAATAAGTAGGTAGACAATCCAACTACACAAAAAAAGCAACCTCGATTTAAGGTTGCTTTTTTTATATCTATGCGAAACTAAACTTTTATTTCGCCAATGCTTTCACTAAAGTATCGCCAATTTCGGCTGGAGAAATAGAAACAAATAATCCGCTTTCTCTCATAATTTTGATTTTGGCTTCAGCTGTATCGTCTGCTCCACCCACTATGGCACCTGCATGGCCCATTCTGCGGCCTTTCGGTGCTGTTTGGCCTGCAATAAACCCAACTACAGGTTTTCTGTTACCATCGGCTTTTATCCAGCGAGCGGCATCGGCTTCGTAGTTTCCGCCTATTTCGCCAATCATTACAATGGCATCTGTTTCTGGATCGTTCATCAACAACTCTACAGCATCTTTGGTAGGTGTACCTATGATTGGGTCGCCACCTATGCCAATAGCAGTTGATATTCCTAAGCCAGCTTTTACTATTTGATCGGCAGCTTCATAAGTTAAAGTGCCTGATTTCGATACGATTCCTATTCTTCCAGGTTTGAAAATAAAGCCCGGCATAATACCCACTTTTGCTTCTCCTGCTGTAATTACGCCAGGGCAATTGGGTCCAATCAAAGTAACATCGCTTTTGCTTTTCACATAGGCTTTGGCATAAATCATGTCATTGACTGGAATGCCTTCTGTGATACAAATAATCACTTTTATGCCTCCATCTGCAGCTTCCATAATGGCATCGGCTGCAAATGCAGGTGGCACAAATATTATTGATACATTCGCTCCGGTAGCTTTTACTGCTTCTTCTACAGTATTGAAAACAGGCCTATCTAAATGACTAGAACCTCCTTTTCCGGGAGTAACACCACCAACCACACTAGTGCCATACTCAATCATTTGCTGGGCATGATACGAACCTTCAGAACCGGTAAAACCCTGAACAATTACTTTAGAATTTTTATTTACGAGTACACTCATTGGAATATGTGCGTGAAGATTAAGGTCTTAACTTGGAAATGAATAGTTGCAAAAATAGATTGATTAATATTCTAAGCAAAAAATACGGTTAAGATTATTTGAAATTTTATTAGTGCATTTTTAAAAAAGAACAAGGCAGAACAAAATGCACCTGCCTTTTAATCATCTAATTAAGTTACTTTCGATTCGATAAATATCTGTCTCAACTTATTTTCAGAAGTTATAATAATATAAATGTATTTGCTTAACCGCAGATACAATTGGCAGGATCTACTCTTTTTTGTGGTCAGATTTTCTACTATTATTCATATTATTATAATGAGAATATACTGTATTGATAAAGCCAAGGATTATTCCAATTCCCAATAAAATGTAAACAATTGTAAATAGTTTGCCAAAATCGGTTTTAGGAGCAAAATCTCCGTAGCCAATAGTTGTCAATGTTACAACTGAAAAATAAAGCGCATCTAAAAAACTCCAACCTTCTACAAAATGATAGGTAAGTGTACCGATTAGCAGTATTACCATACTCGTATAAAGTAAATTGCGGTAGTTTTCGTCTTTTAGAAATGAGGAAATCGTTTTGAATACTATCATAAAATTGGCTTCTAATTTATTGTACACTCTTATTAATGTCTCCTCGCTTTGGCCCCCCTACAAAGCATACAATTCCGACCTGTGAAGTCACTTGACGAGGAGGCTTATATCAACGAGGGCATCTCCAATTTCTAATGCTAACCCTTTGGCGAACGGTCTTTACAAAATACTTTGCTGATTACTTGATTGGTTTTCAATACGCGACAATGTTTCAATGAAATGGTTACGAATCCGCCATCATAATCGCGCAATATGCCCTTCCAAGCAAGGTTTGGTTTGCCGTATAACCCTTCTGCATATATGATGGAGCCGCCTGCATTGTCAGTATTTACCATGCCAAATTTTTGAAGTGCTTTTGCCACCACTAATTCTCTGGCAAGCAAGTCAAATTTTGAACAATCTAATTCCAGATCTAGCTGTATTACGGCTCCTTCGGGTATTCCTCCTTCTGTGGGCCCGTCAGTCCAATGGGTTGGAAAAACAAATTGTTTTACTTGCCATTTTTATATTTAGTTCAAAATTCAATTTCAAGTGAGGATTTTGCAATTGCAAAGAATTCATAAAGCCTAACAGCTGGTTTCTACTTTATTTACCTTGCTCTATTATTTATGAGCAAAAGTAACCTTATTCACTCAAAATTAACTCCCACATACTGCTATTAAAATACAAAATTGGACAAATGAAAACTGGCAGTCTTTTGATTATTGGCTTGAAAGGATTTATTGCATGGCTGGCTTGTTGCACAAGACCTTTAACATTGGCAAAGCCTATTTCAATCGCTATAGCAAATATTGATTGAATTCTACTCTTAAACATATAATCATAAATGGCATATCAATGTCATTAACTTAAGATATTCCTTCTCCATTTATTGCCGTTGGTTTAAACCAACGGCAATAAATGGAGGCGTACCCATACGAATTAATCCTTAAGTTAATCACATTGAATGGTATATTGTAATTTGCACTCCAACAACACAGTGCAGGGAAAAGCTAAATGAATGGAAATCCAAATAAATAAAATAGAATATATACCTGCCATCCCTTCTGCTTCTGGAATAGCTTATGTACAACCTTATATTTTTATCGTTGGCGATGATTCAAATTTTCTTTTTGTGTTGGATGATATGTGGAATGTAGTAACAACAGTGCAACTCTACACAGCCACAGAATTTAAATCGGAAGGCAGAATAAAGAAAAAACATAAAAAAGACCTGGAAGGATTAACTAAAATTAAGCTAAAGGGCAATGATTATGTACTCGCTATTGGCTCCGGCTCTACAGTACTTAGGGAACATGGGTATTTGATCCAATCAGTTCCGCCATTCGAAGTCACAGCATTTAGCCTGTCGCGTTTTTATAGCCTACTTAGCAGTGAAATATTTAAGTTAGGAAATCATAAGCTCAATATTGAAGGAATAACTGCAGACGATGAAAAGATATACTTACTTCAAAGAGGCAATATATCTGGTTACAATAGTATGCTTAGCATAAAAACCGAAGATTTATTTAATTTTATAAATGGTATTTCATCTATTCTACCCGATTATACTACTACAACTTTCAATCTTCCCAAAATTGGAGGGCTTATGTCAGGCTTCTCGGGTGCTGATATTATTCCGAATACTTCGCAATTAATTTTTTCTGCAACAGTGGAAAATACAGTAAATGAAATAGATGACGGTGAAATGCTTTGTTCTTACATTGGTATTATTGATTTGAAAAACAACAACCAAGTAGCTGATATTGTGAAAATAGAACCTGAAAACGTTGGAAAATTAGAATCGCTAGCCTTTCTTCAAATGGATGATACTAGAATAAAAACAATAGCAGTTACCGACAATGATGGATTAGATTCTCAACTTATACAATTTGAAATCATACTTTAATCATTTTTTGAAATATAGCACTTACAGTATTTTTATATTTTGAGGAAAAGGCAACTCACTGTAGTTTGTAATACATCAGCAAACCAAGGAAAGCCGATAACCCCAATACTAAACTTATTATAGGTAATACGTTCCAAAGTATTTTCCACCCAAAAATGAAAGCCACGATTGAGCCCAAAAAGGCCATAGGAATACCTATCCAAGCAAGATTCAGAAAGAAACCATAGTATTCGAAAATTTCAAGTGCTTTAGGATTTGTATAGTCCATATGTCCGGGAACACCTAATGCACTCGCCATGCATAAGAAAAACCCAATTGAATGTAGTCTCTATAACCTAAAAACTCAATGCAAGTAATAAATGAAATGGTAAAATTCTCATTGATAACATCAGCTAAAAAAGCCAATCCATTTTCAGGGAGCTTTTTCATTTGAGCGTCAATAAGGCTATTGGTATCTATCAAATATTTCTTTCCCATTCAGCACGGCTTTGGTTTACGTAGGCTTTCATTTTCTCACCTTCTTCATTACTCATTGTTCCAAAAAAATCAGATGGCTATTTCTTTTGCTGTATAGAAATGGTAATGTTGCTTTTTGCTTCTTCCTCAATATAGAAAAGGCAATGTACTTTTTTTCCTACATAATCTTTGGGGAATGAAATCTTCAAATCGTAGGTCTCATTTTGTGGAGTGTTTACTTGTAATATCATATTGCGCTTGATTTAGAAGCTTTTAGTACTGCAATGTACCAAAATTTTTTCTTTGCCCTTGATGTACTTCTCCAACAAGATATTAATTTCTAGACATAATATCTCCTGCTCATTGCAGCAAACTATTGAAAATTAAGACAGCTAACAAATTTTGGTATAGACAGGCTGAAACTATTCATTTTATAATTTAGTTGCGTGTCGGAGGGCAAGCCTCGGAAACCGAGTTTGTTATTTCTCTGTAATAATTATCCCGTGCTAGGTGGCACACCTAACACCCTTAAATTCAAAACCTAAGACGATTTATTTTACCTGAATTTGTCTCTATTTTATAGCCCACGGTTTAAACCGTGGGCTGAGTTTAAACCGTGGGCAATGAATTTATACCATCAGTGCCCTTGTTTTTATTTTCTCTATTCGCCAATATCAAATTGTATTTGGCTATCACGGAGTTGAGGCTGCCTACTAGATTGGTATAGGGGGCAGTATCCAGTTCGTCTTCTTCGGCTAAGGCAATACGGGCCTCGATGCCGTCACGCAATTTCTGCCATAGTGTTGTGGCCTCTTTACGTTTGTCTCTGAACTTGCCATCGGTAGGTTTTTTGTCGTCTTCCGAACGGGAGATGAAGGTTTGGTTGAAGGCAAGGTTGGCAGTGTTAAGTTCGTCTCTCCAATCTTCAATACCCAATGCTTTCAGGGCAGCAGCAAGTGAGGGTTTGGTGCTCCAATCGCTGATAATGGTACTCAAAGCGGCCGTTTCGGCTAGGTTATTTTTGTTGGCTATGGCAGCACCCGTGCCAAAGGTGAGCACATGTTTGTATAAAGCCTCAGCATTTTTTTTGGTTTCAGGTTTGAAATGGTGCGTCAAACTTTCGAAGTAGAGTGCAATGCCTTTGATGGCTTCGTCTCTGCGGTAGTCTGCAGCGTTCACCTCGGGTGTCAAACTACTGCCTGTTTCCAAATTTAAGAGTTTGGCAGCCGCTGCACTTGTAGTTTTAAAAGCGGTAAAGGGCACCACAATACGCAATTTTGTAGGATCGTGCTTTTCACAAAGTGTCAAAATGTCGGCACCGAATTGTACAAACTCTTCGTTGCGTAAAGTAAAGATATTGATGGAGTCTATCATGGAAATATAAATTATTAGGAGGTGAAAGAAAGAAAATTATTTTATGGCTAAATTAAATGAATTTGACGACAGCATTTTATCTAAGAGCAATCGTAAAATGTATTTGACAGCTGTTTTTTCAGTTTTAGGTACCCTCAAATAAATTTGATGGCATAATTTTGTTTAAAAATAGCAATCAAATAAATTTGAAAGCTATTTATAATTTAAATGTAACCGCCAAAAGAATTTGAAAGCCATTTTTTTGATTTTTGAAGGCATCAGATGGATTTGAAATCCACTTTTTATATTTTGTACTTATCAAATAAATTTAATTTCTACCCTTAATATTTTTTTCATCTACCATTACCAAAGGAAATCTTAAATGGCACAGGGAGTAAAGATAAAGATTATAGAGTTTTCGTGTACGATTGTCAGAGTAAGGGCAAGGTAAATAAGGAGAATAAAAATTAAAAGTTTTTATGAAAGTTTTTTTGAATTAAATTCAAAATAAAATAGGTTTGAGGTAATGAGAAAGACAAGAGACTAGGATATATTTACAACTAGACAATAGGCTTATGTTGCCTGTGGCTCAAAAAACAAATCTTCAATTGAACATTACAGGGATATTGCTATATATAGATGGTAATTTTATCCAATACTTGGAAGAAGAAGCAATCGGGCGATAAGTAGGTGTTTTTTAGTCTGATAATAAAACAAAGTGCAGAATTTGGCCAGCTATTCATTCCCCTATTTTGTATCTTGCAAATAAAAATATATCCTATGAGCATAATCAAAATACCCCTACACTTCGAAGGTGACAAAGGCGAAAAAACATTATACACGCTTTTCGGTAGCGGCTCTACCTATTCCTGTATCCACCCATCATACATTCATAAGCTATGTACGGGCATTAAATTTAAAATCCTATGCACTTTGGCACGGCCTCTGAAGGTGCATATATAGAGGTAAAAAAAGCATGCAGACTAGAGTTTTACATTGACGATGTAAGGCTTACAGATGAATTTTATGTGGTGCCAGGCTTATCTGAAGAAGCTATAATAGGTGCCACCACCATGCAAAAATAGCGTATGGAGCTAGATTTTGAGCATGATAAGCCGATAGTTGACCCTCGGGTAGCTAAGCTCATCCTTATCAATTTGATTAGGAAGGGGTAAAGGATGAGATTTGTCTAACTTCCAAAAAGTTGACAAATCTAAAAAGAAATGCTACTTCCTCACCTGCCCGTTGCCCTTCACCAGCCATTTGTAGCTGGTAAGTTCATTCAAACCCATTGGCCCACGGGCGTGAAGTTTTTGTGTACTTATGCCAATTTCTGCTCCCATGCCAAACTGAGCCCCATCTGTAAAAGCTGTAGAAGCATTGGCGTACACAGCCGCGGCATCTACATTTCTAAAAAACTTGGCAATATGTGCTTCGTTTTCAGTGATAATGGCTTCGCTGTGGTTAGAGCTGTAATCTGAAATATAGGTTAAAGTATCGTCAAGTGATGCTACCGTTTTAATGGCCATTTTATAATCTAAAAACTCAGTACCAAACGATTCCGGAGTGGCATGTTGCAGCAACCCAACAGGGTAATTTCGGGATAACGAGGCGAATGCTTTTTCATCAGCATAAATAATAACTTTGCTTTCTTGCATTGGAGCAATCAACTTTGGCAAATCTCCTAATCTCGCTTCATGTATTAATAGACAATCCAAAGCATTGCACACGCTTACTCTTCTTGTTTTGGAATTATTGATGATTTCTTTTCCTTTCTCCACATCGCCAAATTCATCGAAATACACGTGCACTATGCCAGCGCCTGTTTCGATTACTGGTACTTTGGCATTTTGCCGCACATAATCAATTAGGCTTTGGCTACCTCTGGGAATAAGCACATCTACGTAGCCAACGGCACCCAACAATTCGGCAGTGGCTTCTCGATTGGCGGGTAGCAAACCAATGGCATTCTCGTCTATTTCGAAATCTTTTAATACAGATTGTATTAATGTCACAATGGCAATGTTCGAATATTCTGCATCGCTGCCGCCTTTTAAAATAACTGCATTTCCCGATTTCAAACAAAGAGCAAAACAATCGAAAGTAACATTAGGTCTGGCTTCATAAATAATACCTACTACGCCCAAAGGCACAGTAATTTTCTCAAGCTCCAACCCATTTTCCAGTATTCGCTTTTCAATACTTTCCCCAACAGGGTAAGGCAGCGAAGCTACAATTCGTATTTCTGAGGCAATATTTTCTATTCTATGTTTTGACAAAAGCAGACGATCGTACTTTGGGTCTGCCTTATCCATTCTAGCCAAATCTCTTTCATTTTCTACAAGAATAGTTTGGTGTTGGGCTACAGCTTTATCGGCCAATGCCAATAGAATAGCGTTGATTTTATCAGCCTCCAAAGTATTGAGCATTCTGGAAGCTTTTTTTACTGCTTTAAATAGAGATTGGTTTTTCATTTATTCAATCAAATATAAATAATCATAATGCACCATAGGCTTTTGATTCTTTTGCCCTATCAGTTCGCTGCCGCGCTTTGCACTGTATTGCACCTTACCTAAGCCAATCACTTTTCCTTTTTCATCAGCTATTTTCACCACATCGCCCGATTGAAATTCTCCATTTATTTTCACTATACCAACTGTGAGCAGGCTATTGGCTTTCACTGCAAGCAATGCCGATTTGGCACCTTCATTTATTATTATCTCTCCTTTGGTAAGGGTTTCTGCAAATGAAATCTGCTTCTTAGCACTTGATATAAGCTTTTTAGGCACAAAAGTAGACCCTATTACACATTCATTATCTTTCAATAAATCAATCAATATATGCTTCTTTTTCCCATTCCCTATTTTTACAGTAATGCCATTGGCAGCTACTTTACGGGCTATATTCGATTTTGTAATCATTCCGCCACGCCCAAAATCAGATTTAGACGAATGCACAAATTGAGCAAAATCTATCTTTTCGCCTATCTTTGAGATAATTTTACTACTCGCATCCTTAGGATTGCCATCGTAAAGACCATCTACATTACTCAAAATAAGTAGTGCATCCGCATTGGTAATGGTGGCAATCAGCCCTGCAAGTTCATCGTTGTCGGTAAACATAAGTTCAGTTACCGAAATCACGTCATTTTCATTTACAATTGGCAATATCCCGTTTTGTAGCAGAGCATTGAAGCAATTTTGCATGTTTATATAGTGAACTCTATCTCTAAAATCTTCCTTCGTTACCAATACTTGAGCACAGTTAATGCGATGGTTTTGGAAAAGCTGATAATAATTTTGAAGTAATTTCACTTGCCCCACAGCAGCAAATACCTGTCTGGAAGCTACAGAATCAGTTTTATCAATCAAATTTACCATTCCCCTACCCGATGCTACTGCACCTGAAGAAACCAAAATAATTTCAACGCCTGCTTTCTTAATTTCAGCAATTTGAAGTGTTAATTGAGCCAAAGCTAATTCATCTAAATTGCCATTTTCACTCGTAAGTACATTCGAACCTATCTTAACTACTACTTTTTTGTACTTATATTCAGACATCGGAATTTAATTAACAAATACAGACACTTGCTCTACCATCTTTAAATAAAATTAAGGCCTAAAGCCGATGGATAATTGCTAAACTTTGGTTTAATTTGCAGGTTGTAAAGGTAGTGGTGAATTCCAAAACTGTAACGCAAACTAAAGATGAATTTGCAAATTAAAGAAGAGGGTCAGTTCAAATATGTTGAAGAAGGCCAAGGAGATGTGCTATTGCTATTGCATGGGTTGTTTGGTGCATTGAGCAATTGGGATGCAGTTATCAGGCACTTTTCAAAAGATTTTAAGGTGATAATTCCTTTATTGCCCATTATAGAAATGCCTATCAAAGAGGCTACTGTAGATGGTTTGGTGCTGTTTGTAGAGAAATTTGTAGTTCAAAAAGGGCTTTCTGATGTCACACTTTTGGGAAATTCACTTGGTGGGCATTTGGCTTTAGTTTACACTTTAAGAAATTCAAGCAATGTAAAAAGAATAGTTTTAGCTGGAAGCTCAGGTTTATTTGAAAATTCAATGGGTGGTACGTATCCCAAACGTGGCGATAGAAAATATGTGGAAGAGAGGGTGCGTTATACATTTTTTGATCCAAATACTGCCACACAAGAATTGATTGATGAAGTTTTTGACATCACCAACAGCATCAGAAAAGGATTAAATATAGTGGCAGTGGCTAAATCGGCACAAAGACACAACCTTGCCCATGAAATTTCAGTTATTAAGCAACCGGTACTTTTAATTTGGGGGCTAAATGATACCATTACTCCACCAAGCGTGGCACATGAGTTCAATCGTTTGTTGCCAAATTCTGAGCTTCGGTTTATCGACAAATGCGGCCATGCTCCGATGATGGAGCAGCCTGAAAAATTTAACGAATATGTAGACGAATTTTTAAAAGTAGCTGTAGTTGCATGACAAATGAAACGCTTATTAATCTGACCATTCCATTTTTAAAACCCTCAGATAATGTGCGTTTGGCTACCGATTTACTTATCGAAAACAAACTTTATCTATTGCCAATTGTAGATGAAAAGCTTTTTCTAGGCTATATTTCTGAAGATTCTCTGCTAGATATTTCACACAATAAAAAAATAGGTTCTTTAATTCCAGAAAAACCCAATGCTTTTGTAAAAGCTGAAATGCACTATTTTGAGGCGCTGAGGCAAATGAACTTGCACGATACCGACATTATTGCTGTTCAAGATTCAGAAGAACGATTTTTAGGTTCCATTTTAAAAGCCGACATTTCTACCTATTTTTCCAATTTGGGTTTTGTAAATGCTCCAGGTGGTATTTTGGTACTTTCTGTTATGAATAACAGCTACTCGGTAGCCGAAATAAGCCGAATCGTAGAAAGCAACGATTTAAAAATATTATGCTTTTATATTGAAGACAATCCGGAAGACGGATTTGAAAGCTTTATTACGTTAAAATTAAATAGAATCGACCTTACCCGATTAATTGCCTCTTTTGACCGTTTTGGCTACAAAATAGAAGCCGATTTCCACGAATCAGCTTTCCAGCCCATAGAATCCGAGCGATTAGATATGCTAATGCGATACCTGAATGTGTGATTTGTAGCACATGTCTGTTTGAATGAACTAATATTTATTCAAACACCTCTTTTAAATAAATACTCAATCCCTCAATCACATTCACATTTAAAGTTTCCTCGGCAGCATATTTTTTCAACAATTTGTATTTGCCGTTCTCAAGCAAAAATACATCTACAATTTGCTCAAGAGGGCTTACTATCCAGTATTCTCTTACGCCAGCCTCTTCATAAAGGTCAAATTTTACTGTAATATCGTTTTGCCTTGTAAATGGCGACAATATCTCAATAATCAAATCTGGTGGTCCATTGCAGCCACGTTCATCAAGTAGTGATGGATCGCAAATCACACAAATATCGGGCTGCACTACTGTAAATACCTCATTATCATTGTCTTTGTGTTGTAATCGTACATCGAATGGGGCATCGAATACTTGGCATCTTTTCTTTCTCAAATACGACCCAATTTCAACCAAAATATTTTTGCTTACTCTTTGGTGGTATGTACTCGGTGCAGGAGACATAGGCACTATTTTACCCTTTATTAATTCTACCCATTCCTCAAATTGCCAAGTGAGATAGTCGGAATATGAATATGTTTTGGAAGGGTCTAACTGAGATATATCTGTTATCATTGTAATTAGATGAGTCAAAAATCTAAATTAATCAAAATAGCCAATTAAAAATCAGTACTAGTATTGTATGTTTCAAACTTTTCAATCACTGCTTGAAAATCATGTGGCAATTGGGTGTCAAACTGCATCCTTTCTTTAGTAAACGGGTGAATAAAACCTAAAGTCTTGGCATGTAAAGCTTGACGCGGCATAAGTTTAAAACAATTTTCAACAAACTGTTTGAATTTTCCAGTTTGCTGTCCTCTCAATATTTTTGTTCCACCATACGTTTCATCGCCAAAAAGCGGATGCCCCAAGTGCTTCATGTGAGCTCTTATTTGATGGGTTCGCCCCGTTTCCAAATTGCATTGTATTAGCGATACATAATCATATGATTTGAGTAATTTGTAATGAGTAATGGCAATTTTTCCCTTTTCAGGGTCATCATATACGGCTGAAATTTTTCTATCTTGAAGGCTGCGACCCAAATAAGTTTTGATCGTTCCTACAGGCTCTTTAGGCACACCCCAGACCAATGCATAATAGGTTCGTTCTATGGAATGGTCGAAAAATTGCTTGGCTAAAAAACTCATCGCAAATTCTGATTTGGCTACCACCAATAGGCCAGAAGTGTCCTTATCTATTCTATGTACCAAACCAGGTCTTACTTCTCCATTTCTATGGGTAGGAAGGTTTTGAATGTGAAATACAAGTGCATTTACAAGTGTGCCTGTCCAATTGCCGTAAGCAGGATGCACTACCATACCCGGTTTTTTATTTACTAGCAACAAATATTCATCCTCATAAACAATATCTAAAGCAATATTCTCAGCCAATATTTCTTCATTGCGAGGCGGATCGGGCAATACAATGGTGATTACATCAAGCGGTTTTATTTTGTAGCTTGCTTTTACAGATTTTCCATTTATTTGAATTGTCTCGGCATCAATCGCATTCTGAATGCGATTTCTAGTAGCATTTGGCAACCTATCTACCAAAAATTTATCAACCCTGATTTGTGATTGTCCCTTATCAGCAATTATACGGTGATGCTCAAAAAGTGTGTCTTCCGTTGCTAAATCTACTTCTTCAATATCATCTGCCCTATTTTCTTCCATTTGCAGCAAAATTAGCAGATTTTAAACGTATTAAATTTGAATCATTTACTATACCTACAACAAAGATTTATTTAAACAGACAGCTAGAGCATTTACCAAAAATAAAAAATTAAGTTTTGCATTGAAAGGCAATTTTTCTAGTTTTGCACTCCTTTTTTGGGAATACTCTGATTAAACCATTTTTATTGGTTTTCAACGTCCGGCTTGAGTGTCAAGCTTAACATTTACAGACAAACATTTAATTATATTCTACTGATGAAGTTATCTGAATTCAGCTACACTTTGCCCTCCGAACTTATTGCTCAATATCCGACAGAAAACCGTGATGATTGCAGGCTGATGGTGGTAAATCGTGCTACAAAAACAATTGAACACAAAACTTTCAAAGATGTATTGGGCTATTTTGATGAAGGTGATGTGATGGTGGTAAACGATTCTATGGTGTTTCCTGCTCGTTTGTATGGAAATAAAGAGAAAACAGGAGCGAAGATTGAGGTGTTTTTGCTGCGTCAATTGGGTAAAGAGGCTCATTTGTGGGATGTGTTGGTTGATCCAGCTAGAAAAATAAGGGTAGGCAACAAACTTTATTTTGGCGAAGGTGAATTAGTAGCAGAAGTAATTGATAACACTACTTCTCGTGGTAGAACTATTCGATTTTTATTTGATGGCACCTCAGAAGATTTCATGAAAGTAATAGATGAATTAGGTGAAACGCCTATTCCTAAATATATCAAGCGAAAAGTTGAGCCTGAGGACAGAGAGCGCTTTCAAACCATCTTTGCCAAAAAAATTGGTTCTGTAGCTGCTCCATCAGCAGGAATGCACTTTACAAAACAATTAGTAAAGCGTTTTGAACTGAAAGGTGTTAATATCGATACCATGACTTTGTATGTGGGTCTAGGCTCGTTTCGTGCCGTTGATGTGGAAGACCTCACCAAACATAAAATGGATTCAGAACATTTTATTATTCCAGAGCATACTGTAGATAAAGTAAACATAGCCCTTGATGAGAAAAAACGTGTATGTGCTGTAGGTAGCACTGTATTGCGATCGATGGAATCGTCTGTATCTGCCAACAATAGGCTGAAGCCAAACGATATTTGGACTGATAAATTTATTTTTCCTCCCTTCGATTTTAAAATTTGCAATGCCTTCATCACAAATTTCCACGCCCCAGATTCTACTTTGCTAATGATGGCAAGTGCTTTCGGTGGGTTTGAATTGATAAAAGAAGCTTACGATGTAGCAATAAAAGAAAATTATCGATTTCTCACGTATGGCGATGCAATGCTAATTATCTAATTGTCAAAAAACAAAAAAAAATAGGCTTCGAAAACGAAGCCTATTTTTTTGTAAGTATCTAAAGATTTTTTCGGAAATCAATTAACAACTATTTACCGAGAGAAAAACCATTTTTTATTCCCTTGGCGTACCAATAGCCACTTTTTTTGATAGTTCTTTTCAAAGTGTGAAAATCGGTATGCACCAATCCCAACCTGCTCCAATCGCCCCATTCGTAGCTATCCATCAAAGTCCATACGGTGTAGCCTTGCAGATTTACGCCATCATCTATTGCTTTTTTACAAACTTTAATATGGGCAAATATGTATTCGATTCGTTTATTGTCAACTACTTCGCCATTGAAATCGACATTATCATGGTCGTCATTGTAGCCATTTTCAGTAATGATAATCGGTATGCGATGATAGCGTTTGTCCAAGTCTTTCAATATGGAATATAAACCTTCGGGCTCCATTCCGAAGTTTTTCGCTTTGCCATATTCTCTTTTTAATGTATTGGTTTCATAAGGCCACCAGCCATCGGGATTATATTTTACTTTATCTGTTTGGTAATAATTAAGCCCCAAATAATCTATCGGTGTGCTTATTATTTTCATGTCTCCTTCTTTTATTTCTGGCATTACTATGCCTTTTGATTTATACCAGTTCCAAATCATTTCCGGATATTTACCAAGCAATATCGGGTCGGCAAACCAAGGATGATGCTTATCATTCAGCCTTTTGGCTGCATCTAAATCTTCTTGTTTTTCAGTTTCAGCAATATTGTATGAGTAATCGAGTGTGATGCCTATTTTCCCTTTCAAATTCAATTCACGATATGCTTTTACCGCCATTCCATGTCCTAACAACAAATGATGTGTAGCAAGCAAAGCAGTAGAAATATCTTTTATTCCTGGTGGATGCGTGCCCACAAAGTAGCCCATAAATGCCACCACCCAAGGTTCGTTGTGTGTGCCCCAAAAGTCTACATCATTTCCAAAAGTTGAAAAACAAAATTTTGCATAATTGGAAAAATGCGTAGCCAATTCTCTATTTGCCCAGCCGCCTATATTTTGTAACTTCTGGGGTAAATCCCAGTGATTGAGTGTTACCACAGGTTTTACACCATGCTTTTTTGCCAAATCTAATATTTCCTTGTAGAAAGCAACACCTTTCAAATTAGCTTCACCAAATCCATCGGGAAATATTCTTGTCCAAGAAATGGAAAAACGATAGGAGTTTACATTTAGCCTTTTAAGCAACTCAATATCTTGTTTGTATAAGCGATAATGATCGCAGGCTACATCTCCAAGCACTTTTACGTTATCGGGAATATGACTCCATCTGTCCCAAATCGACTCTCCTTTTCCATCTGCATTCCAGCCACCTTCTATTTGATAGGCCGAAGTAGATACCCCAAAAAGAAAATCTTTGGGAAATTTTATACTCTCATCCGGGCCTGAGTTCACAGCCGCTTCAGATGGAATTCCTAATCCTACCGCCAAACTCGTTAATGAAGCATTTTTTAAAAAATCTCTTCTTGAATCCATCAAATAAAAATATTGAATTACAAAGAAAGAGTATAACTTTTACTTTAACAACCTTAGGTTTGGGATTCAATTTTATTCGTAATTTTGAAAATTAATATGCCCTACTACTTAATATTTATATTTTATATAGTTTCAAATATTGGGTAGTGAAAATGCTATAGTATTGATATTGAGCACTTAATAATTCGTAGAAGATCTAATTTTATCAAATTTCCCTTATTTTACCAATAAATAAATCCAATTCACTTTATAGAATCGTTAGTATTTCAATGCTCAGCCTGTGAAGCTATATAAACTAAAATTAACAGAAGAGGAGCTGATAGAAAGGCTCAAAAACAGAGATAAAACTGCATTTTCGGCTTTGTATGATAGCTACTCCGATGCACTTTATGGCATTATTATGAAAATCGTGCGTACAGATCCGCCTGCTGAAGATGTACTCCAGGAAGTGTTTGTGAAAATTTGGCACAAAATCGATAGCTACAGCCATGAAAAAGGCACTATTTTCACTTGGATGTTAAATATCTCTAGAAACTCAGGAATAGATACATTACGCTCGGAAGGGTATAAAAAATCTGCGGCCTTTTATGATATTGATTAGAAAACTAGTGCTATTGATAAATTTCATAGTGAAAATTATAAAGTTGAGCATATTGGCATTAAAGAAATAGTGGAGAAATTAAAACCAGAACATAGAGTAATTATCGACCTAATATATTTCAACGGATATACCCAAGCTGAAGTGGCAGAGCAATTGAGTATGCCACTTGGTACAGTGAAAACCCGAGTAAAACTAGCAATGAATCATTTAAGAGAAAATTTTGCCGACTAACCAATGGAAGCAACATCAATAATAGAATCTGGAATAGTGGAAAGTTATGTGCTTGGCGTGGCTACTGAAAACGAGATAAAAGAGGTGGAACTTTGGGCAATTAAATCGCCTCGAATTGCTAATTTATTGATGGAAAATAGAAAAGCTTTAGAAAAATATGCCTTGGCTTTTGAACTTCCATCACCAGCAAGCGTAAGAGATAAAATTTTTAATCAAATCAACATGGAAAAGCAAACTAAAGAGATTGAATTAACACCTATTTCTCCTATAAAAACTTGGTGGGTAGCAGCTTCGCTAGTAATATCAACTGCGAGTTTGCTAGGAAATGTATATTATGGGACTCAAACTGAAAAATTGAAAGGGCAGCTTTCGCAAATTAGTAAAACCAACAACAGATTAACTTATGAAAATCTGATAAATAAAGCCAATTACAGAAGTGCGGCAGAGCAACTTTCACTTTTGCATAAGCACGGAAGCAAAACTACTCATTTGGAAGGTTTAGAAATTTCCAAAGAATCGTCTGCTATGATTTATTGGAATTCTGAAACCAAGAATTTGTATTTATCAATAGACAATTTACCCAAAGCACCGAATGGTAAACAATATCAATTGTGGGCTTTGGCGGATGGAATACCTGTAAATGCTGGTGTAATTGAGCCTAATGCTCAACAAAATTCATTGATAAAAATGAAACTAACAGAAAAAGCACAAGCATTTGCCATATCGCTTGAAAATACTGGCGGTGCCGCCTCTCCAACCAAGAATGCGATATTTGCAATGGGCAATATTTAGAATGAAATTGAAAATTGCAGTTGGAATCTTTTTTCTTCAGGGAAAAAAGTCAAAACTTAAACCAAGCCTCCGTGAGATTGCCCATATTGTCGACTGCACCCAACAATAAATTACCTTTAATAGGTGTGGTGGTATCTCTTAAGTCAGTATAAATTACGTTATACTTGGCTTCATAGTGCATTAATATAAATTTACCATTTAAATAGCCATACCAATGGTTTACACCCGAAAGATTGTCGCTCATTTTAAATAATAGGGTTTTGCCTAGAGATTTGAAATAAGTGATTCTAGGGGGAGTAGTATCGGTTCTAATGGCAAAATCTCCAAATATTTTAGTGCCAAACCGAATGTTATTCCCCATCCAAACACCGCCAGAAAATTTGCCCCTTTTCTTATGATCAAGATTGTAAACAGCCGATTTAGCTTTATTTTCTACTTCAAAATCTGGCTTTAAAGTAATCGAAACAGAGGAAAAAAGCGGAATACTAGGACGTTGAATGGTGAAAATTTGATTTGCATAATTGATGTCGAGGAATACAGTATCGAAAACTGATTTTTTAGGAAACATGATATCAAGATTTGGGCTGGAATAATTGATCGCCAGATTTGAAGGGATTACCTCTTCAAATGTAAATTTTAATCTCTGTTTTCCGGCATACATCGAATCAGGAAGCCCCATTCGCATATCCCATAAATACACTTGTTCGTTGTTTTTTACATAAGAAGGATCAACTACTATTTTCTTGTTTCTAAAAAATAAATTTGCCGTATTCTCTTGATTTCCAAAGCATTCTATTTTCAATATATTCTCAAATTCATTATGTCTTAAATAAGGAATTACTTTCTTGGGCTTTGATTTGCCTTTGAAGGCTGCTGCTTTAGCAGTTTGATTTTTTGTGCCTTTGATTTTAAAATGGAGTGAGGTTGTGTTGCGATACGAATCTACTATTTTCACTGTTACATCATGCAAAAGTGTGTCGTTGATAAATACTTTACCGCTTTCTTTCTCTGCTTTATATGTTTTAAGTTCATTTCCGTCTGACACATAACAGCGTTGAAAAAAAGTTTTGTAGCGTTGTGCCATTTCATAGTCAATATGTGCATTTATGTAGGGGTTTTCCTCAAAACCAATGCGTTGAATATCGTGAGTAAATATTTTTTTATTGTCGAAATACATCTCTAATAAGCTAATGCCATATAAATTGGACGCATCGTTCATTTTGTCGTATGTCACCATTTCCAAACCTATCCATCCCCAAACATGAATGGGGAAACGTAGCACATAATTATTGATTTCTTTTATAGGAATGAATTCCATTCTCCCAAACTCACCTTCTACCCTTGCCTCTTTTCCAAAAGTTTTTAAAGCAATTTTGTTGATTATAGGTTGCTCGGAATCAATTATTTCAGGGAAATTAAAAAATAAGGGATTAAGAAGTCTTTCATTTTCATCGCGAATTTCCCAATGCAAATGTGGTCCACCAGATGAGCCAGTATTGCCAGAATAAGCAATTACTTGCCCTTTTACAACTTCCAACTTGCCTTTTTGTAACAATAAATCAGTTTCATTGCACTGCTCTTTGTACAAAAACTCCTTAATAAATTGCCCAATTTCACCATTGAACCACTCTAAATGCCCATACACGGTAGTCAAACCATTCGGATGCGAAATGTATAGTGTGTTCCCATAGCCCTTGTGATTAACAGCAATTCTAGATACATATCCATCAGCCGAAGCATACACTGGCAATCCAGTTTTTTGGTCGGTTTTAATATCAAGTCCACCATGAAAATGATTGGTGCGTAACTCACCCATATTTCCTGAGAGATAATTTCTCTGTTTTGGTTTGATAGGAAATTGAAAATAATCTTTCTGATAAACTGAATATTGTGCCTCAATGGCTTCAGAAACCAAACAAAAAAAAATAATTACTGTTATTTTTAGAGAGATGAGCCTAAATCCTTGCATTTGACGATAAAAATAGAAATAATTGCAGTGAGAGTTTTGTAAATTCGACACAGTTTATCCACAATATCAAAATTGTGGTAAGAATAAAACAGAAAAATGGAAGCAGTATTGTCTAAAATTAAAAAAAATGCTCCTTTGGGATTTAAAGAGTTTGAAACCTTTATGAAAAAGGATTTTGAGGGGCTTTTTGTTTTCCACCGACTCACAATTGAATCAATGCCTTATGAAATGCTATTAGGTTTTTTTATTGTATTTTTTGAGAGCAATGACATTGATTTTTCAATTGCAGACACCAATAAGGAGATTATTCTGCACACAATTGCTGAAACTTTTCAGGAGTTTGAAAAAGTGATAGGGCATTATAGTTAAGATTTATCCCTTTATTTCCCAAATACATCACTCAAATCCTGAGTCAATTTTTTTATCTTTTTGCTCTTCAGTTTGCCCTTGTAAGTAATACACATAGCCAAGTGTAATAGAGGTTATTCTGTTGTTTTCCAGCGACTTAGGTACTACATTAGTAATCGAAAAAGCATACCTTCCCTCTAAAAACAATGCTCCAGGTCCGATAGGGTATGAAACACCCACACCAGCACAAAGCCCCAATTCCAAAAAGTTTGTTGAGAAATCTTTGGCGTAATTGAGCGGCAATTCACCGGTAACTTTTCTTGAAAAATTCACTCCAATATATGGTCCTGCATTAAAAAAAAGTTTCAGTGGAATCTCTTCTTTGATTGATTTTGAGAATCGAAATAAGATGGGAATATCAATGGCACTAATTTCATTTTTACCACTGGCTCTGTTAGCACCTCCTTTTTGGCTAAATAAAATCTCTGCTACAAAAGATGTAGTACCGTTTGCTCCGAAATTCATTATACCCACAGCTCCCACATTGGCTCCAATAGCCGATTGCCCAACAGAAAAATTATCTGCAAAATAGGAGATATTTACTCCACCTTTGCCGCCAATACCAAAACTAGGTCTTGTACCCTGAGAAAATGACGTGAAAACTATTAAGATAATAAATACGAAGGCTACTATTTTTTTCATGGATAAGATACAATTTAGCCTTTGAACGATATTTTTATAATTTTGGATTGATTGTAGTAGACTTTCATTAAAAACTGAATGCAAAATAACAAAAAATACTTAGTAGTAGTATGTGGAGCAACGGCAGTGGGGAAAACGGCTTTGGCTATTCAATTGGCCAATGAGTACAATACTGAAATTGTTTCTGCCGATTCCAGACAGTTTTTTGCAGAAATAAGTATTGGCACCGCCAAGCCTAGTAAAGAAGAAATGGCATTGGCAAAACATCATTTTATAGGCCATATTTCAATAGAAACAAATTTCAATGCAGGTAGATACGAAGTAGAGGGATTAGAGAAACTAAATCAATTATTTCTCAGATATAATGTAATTGTTTTGGTAGGTGGCTCAGGGCTTTATATCAATGCACTTTGCAATGGCATGGATGAAATACCAGAAATAATGTCTGATATTCGTTCTCAACTCAACAAAAAGTTTAAATTAGAAGGCATCGAACCACTTTTACAGCAATTGAAAAGGCTAGATGAAGTTTATTACAATGAAGTAGATCAAAGTAATCATATTCGTATTATCAGGGCTTTGGAAGTTTGCCTATCTACTGGAAAACCATTTTCATCCTACAGAAAAAAAACAAGAAAAGAAAGGGACTTTGAAGTGATAAAAATAGGATTGAACTTAACGCGAGAAGTTTTATATAATAGAATAAATGAAAGGGTAGATGCCATGTTGGCCGCAGGATTAGTAGCAGAAGTACAATCATTAATACCTCAAAAGCATTTAAATGCGTTGCATACCGTAGGCTACTCGGAATTGTTCGATTATTTTGACGGCCAAATTTCCTTTGAAATAGCAGTTGAATTAATAAAACAACACACCAGAAACTTTGCCAAACGGCAATTGACATGGTTTAATAAAGACGCTGATATTCAATGGTTTGAACCCAATGATTATACATCAATTGCAGAATATTTAGCCTTAAAAATAAAGCCTTGATACATTTTCACACTGTCCCCAATTGGATAAAAAGATTTTTTAAAAGTTTCGTTTGGCATATATCTACGAAAGAGAAAATTATTTACCTCACTTTTGATGATGGACCCATTCCTGGAGTAACAGAATTTGTAATTGATGAATTAGCCAAATACAATGCCAAAGCCAGTTTTTTCTGTGTGGGCGATAATATCTCGAAAAACCCTGATGTGTTTATAAAGTTGGTAAGAGCTGGTCATGCCATCGGAAACCACACTTTCAATCATGTAAAAGGCTGGCAAATGAAGAATGAGGCCTATTTCGAAAACATTTCAAGATTTGAAAAAGAAATAGAAAATTTTAATTTAAAATTCAATCTAGCTAGTTTTCAGCATGACAATTTAAAATTATTTCGTCCGCCTTACGGGCGAATAAAACCCTCACAAGCCAAAGTATTGAGGCAAGATTATAAAATAATAATGTGGGATGTGCTCACCTGCGACTACGACAAACTATTATCGCCCGAATGTTGCCTTGCTAATGCTATCAAGTATACCAAACCAGGTTCTGTAGTACTATTTCACGATAGTCTAAAAGCAGAAAGGAACATGAAATTTACATTGCCTAAGTATTTGGAGCATTATGCAAACCTGGGTTATCAATTCGAAAGCTTGGCATAATTTTAATAGAGTTTTGTTTGATTTTTACTATCATTATACCAAACTCACTCTCACTGTACCATGCAAGCTACTAGGAAAAATTCTGCACGCATCTTTGAAAAATTCTCTACCCTGGCTACCAAAGCAACAGGCACACCTTTGGCATTTATTTTTGCATTTGGTATAATATTAATTTGGGGAATAACAGGTCCTTTTTTCAATTTCTCAGATACATGGCAATTGGTGATAAACACTAGCACTACCATTATTACCTTCTTAATGGTATTTTTAATTCAACAATCGCAAAACAAAGACACTACTGCCATTCAACTCAAGCTCAATGAACTTATAGCTGCAAATAAGCATACCAGCAACCGATTAATTGATATTGAAGACCTTTCGGATGAGGAATTAAATGAACTAAAAAAGTTTTATGTTCGATTGTCTGAGCTATCAAAAGGCGAGAATAGCTTTTTCAAGTCACACTCTTTAGATGAAGCCGAGAAGATACACGTTAAAAAGTTTGGTAAATAATCCTTTCATCACCATAAATTTATTCAAAATTATAAACCACACCCAGCATCAGCCTACCAGCATTGCCTATTACCTGGCCGTTTAGTTTTTCTGCATAAGGTTTTTGAAAAAGGGTTTGTACAATAAACTGTTTGTACATGATATCAATCCCTGCTTGATAAAACCAAGTATAACCTCCTGTAAATTCCCTGATATTGCCATTGAGTTTATCTCTTTCAGAAAACTCATAATAATTTCCAATCTTAGGTAAAAAGCTAATTTCATTTATTTTAAGGGTGTAATAAAAGTTTGCCATCGCATTCCACTTGTTGCCAAACTGTACATTATTTTCGCCTTTGGTGCAATACCGATAATTTAAAAATACATCTGCACCCCATTTATCGTTGGTAATCAGATAATTAAGGCGAGCAATAATATCAACACTGCTTGTACCAGGCTGGATGTCGTAGCCATAAGTTTTGCTGTTTGCACCTGCATTGTATTTTCCAGTAGGTATTTTCAACCCTAAACCGGGTTTTACAATATGCTTTATCCAGCCTGTTTCAAATGTATGGGTGTAATCAGCTGCCACAATAGCATCGCCAAAACCATTGATATTAAAACTCGAATCTTTGACCGGATATGGCGATTGCCATACTTGTTTGTAATACAATTGGCTATGTACATATGGGATAATCAATTGGAAATTCCAATGCTTTTTATAGGCATAATTACCGCGTAACTCAATGGTTTGGTACATTTCAAAATCATTTTTATGATTGAAAAATTGCGTCCCTTCCTCTTCAGGCACATGATTTTCTCTGGCATTTGCAGCTTGTAAAGAAGCTGGATTAATATAATATCGATTGGGTTCGCTTTTATAATCGTAGCCATTGAAAAATCTTTGCCTATAAAATACCCCTACATAACTTTGATTTCTGCGATTGGCATACTCGAAAATATTGCAGATGTCGCATGACGAAGATAAATTCGAAATGGTGATTGCAAAAAATAATAAACTATGTCTTGTAAATAAAGTTTGCATTAATAAATGTCTTAATTTAATGATTGGGATGTAAATTCATAATCATCAAGTGTCTTTAAGAATATTTTCAGGTCTTCGATTTCAACAATAGAAAGTTGAAACCCGGGTTTAGGGATTTTCTCATCAAGCGTTGCCGAATATTTTATTCCACTATTATAGTGTGTTAATACTTCATCAATGTTGGCAAATCGGCCATCATGCATGTAGGGCGCTGTGAAGGATAAATTTCGCAATGAAGGAGTTTTGAATTTGCCTACATCCACAATATTACCAGTAATTCTATACCTGCCCTTATGAATATTTTCGTGGCTATTATCATTAAAACTACTGTCTAAGCCATTGTTATGAAAATCAAAATCGGTAAAGAAATCGGCTTTGTGGCAGCTTTCGCATTTGCTTTTAAATATTTCCAAACCTTTCAATTCTTGCAAAGTCAATATTTCTCCTTCCAATCTCACATATTTGTCATATTTGGAATTAGCTGAAATAAGCGAACGCTCAAATTGAGCAATAGCATGCACCAATAAAGTGGTGTTGATGGAATCCACTCCAAATGCCTCTTTAAATAATATAGGATATTTTGCGGAAAGGCGAAGCTCAGTTATTAATTCACTCAAGTTTTGCTTCATTTCATCTTCGTGCTGCAAAGGAGCAAATACTTGTGATTCAAGATTTTTAGCTCCACCATCTGCAAAATAGCCCTTTGCCCAAGCTATATTGAATAATGCTGGTGCATTTCTTAACATTGGTATTCCTGAAATACCTTTGTTTGAGAAAGCCAATCCATCGGAAAACGCCTTGTCAGCATGGTGACAAGCAGCACAGGCTATTGTATTATTCCCAGACAAAATAGGGTCGAAAAACAATTTCTTTCCTAATGCTATTCCTTTTACAGTAGCGCGATTATCTGTAGGTTGTGGCAATTCAGTGGAAAAATTCTTAGGCACTTCAATTGCGATAGATGAATTTGGCTGCAAAATTTCACCATCTTGTGAACAAGAGTACATAAAAATTAAAAAAACAAGAAACACAAGTTTTTTCAAAAACCGAGAAATTTTAAGCTTGAATAGAATGTATGGCGGAATGATAAACCTAATTTATTACCAATCCAATACCGAAAGCTATCGATACCGGATTGGGCAAATAATCTAGAATACAACTCAATGTGTGGCCACATTGATTGGTAATTCAATTTATTCCTCATCTGCCTGATGCACATGATGTAGTAAAAATACGCCATTTTTTTGTGCATAGTTATCAGCAATTTTAGAGGCCAAAGCAGCATCAACCATTGGGCTGTTGCTTACTTTTAAATCAAGTACATTTGTTTCCGCCCCGATGCTACCAAATACACCTAAAAAATTGTTTTTGAAGTGTAGTTCTGGCGATCCTGTTTTCACTACTTTGGTATTTTCTGGCAAATCAAATGTAAGGGTTTTGTAGTTGGCATCTAAGCCTATATGGTATGAATAGTAACCATATTTACCCGTGCTTATTTCGTATCGCCCTTCCATTTTCATGAAAATATAACCAGTATTCCAAGTCCAACTCATACCTATTGTCTCGCTCAAATCGCCAGTTTTTTTTGTTAAATCATGGTTTCTAATTTCATCTACACCTATGCTGTATGAAATTTTAGAATAACTGCCTACTGGCACACCAGTAATTTCGATATCTTCTTTAATACTTTTGGGGGTATATTCTATTAAATGATAACTATTTGGCTCACTAAAGGATTTGCCCAAACTATCGGTAAGCACAATATTGCTAATCCAATACCTCACACTGTTTATAGTGATTTTATTTCCCGCAGCATTAGTATAGATATTAGTAAGTGCGGTTGTAGAATCCTTGATGCCAGAATTGTCTAAATTTAATTTTGTATACACACCCTCTTTTAATGTTTGGGTATCAAAATACAAACTTACCTTTCCAGTATCAGTAGGCTTCGGGTCGTCTTTTTTGGTATCTTTTGTACACGACCAATAAGTAACCAATATTGAAATAATTAGAAATGTGTTTTTCATTTTGTTTTTCATTTTGTTTAATTTTTAAATTAAAGTGTAAAATTATTTTTTGAATTAAGGATTTACGATTTTGCTGATAGAAAACATGCCTGCTGCATAATTCGAGCCAATCTTGTCAGCATCAGAATTTTGCATGGCTTGGTCCACCTCATCAAAATCTATTAAATAAGGGCTTCTGAACATACCATTAATATTCACCTTCACCTTGATTATGGAAGTTTTACCAGCCTCTATTTTCAAGTTCGAACTTAAATTGAAACTCAAAGATTTATAATTTTTGTCTTCACCTACATGAAATACTAACGCCCCATTTTTCGTAGGTGTTACATACTCTCCTTCAAGTAGTAGAAATTTGTAGCCCGTATTCCAATCCCATGTCATGCCACTACCTGGTGCTAATTCACCCAAATGGACAGTACTATGGTTATTTACAGAATCCACACCTATATCAAAACTTAAATTGGAATAATTGCCAACTTCTATACTATCGATTATGAAAGCTTTTTTAATAAATTCTGATGTATAGCTTATCAGGTTATAATTTTCCTTTTTAATAAAATTTAATCCTACTGCACTTAATGATCTAAAATGAACAAAAAACTTAAATTGCTCAATTAAAAAAGTGTCGTTAGCAGGCGACAGATATTGTTTGGTATACAATTCTAAAGGAATAGTATCGATGTAGGGTTCAAAAACCAATTGAAGCTTACCTGTTTTTATTAGCATAGGTTCTACAGCTTTATCTTGTTTACAGGCATAGACAAGCAGGAGTACCCCCAAAAGTGTAACTTTTTTCATCAGCTTTGAAATTGAATAATAGATAAAATTAAAGGATAGAATATTCCAAAAAACACTGAGATTGTGTTTTATATACTAAAATATTAATGGAATAAAATATAAAATGTACTAAGCGACAATTGGCGGCTTATTGAGGGAAGTAAAAAAATCAGAGCTATTATAGCAATTCTTAGTAAAATATTTTTGAAGTGAAAAAATACTAGGATTTAGTAGCACAAATTCATTTGAAACTGAGGTAAATTCAAATGAAAGATTGAGATTTTGAAGGCTATTTTCATTCCCTTTTGCTTGTTCGGCTTTTTTTAAGGTTTTATTTAGGTGACATTTGCCATTACATTTCAATTTGGGTTTGGCTTTATTTACGCAAAAATTTTGGGTGAAATAGGTTTTATTGGCTTCATAAGTCAGTTGCAAAATGCCCACAGAAAACATATTGACTGATAATAAAAAAATTAGACTAAAAGCAATTGCCTTTTGAAACATGAAGCAAATATAGGATAATTTAGAATGAAGAGATTGTTAATACGTTGTTTTTAACAATGTTTTTAAAACTCATTATCAAATGGATGTTATAGTATACTAAATTGAATCGGTAAATCAAGTGAAATTTTAGCAACGAATGACTATAAGAACTACACTCCTACTTGTTTATATTACATTTTTGCCATTTCTACTGTATTCGGCTGACGATATATATGATATTTCTAAAAACATTGCCTCTGAAAGCCAAAAACCTTATTTAAAAATATTTGCAGACTCTTCAAAGAATATAAGCTTACATGATATATCCAAAGAAAATAGTGGTGTTAAATTTATTCCTTTCGATAAAAAACACATTAATTCTAATATAAAAACCCATTGGCTTCAATTAAAGGTAGACAATTCTTCATTATTTACTCAAACCAAATATTTTGGGTTTGGCGATGCTATCGAGTATATTACTTTATTTGAGTTCAAAAATGATAGTTTGATAAATTGTATGCTTTTGGGTTCAAAAATCCCCGTTGATAATAGAGAAATAAAAACAGGCAGGGATAATATTTTCAAAATTACTATTCCTAAAAAATCTACCCGCACTTTTTATATTAAGCTTGAGAACGAATCGCGGTTTGCCAAGCAATTTTTAGGTTATTTATCTGAATATTTTATAGTTTATAGTCCATCCTTTTTTGAAAGTAATTTTACAAAAGGCAGAATATTCAATTCGTTTTATTATGGGGCTATTTTCATTATGTTTTTTTATAATTTGTTTTTGGCATTCTCGCTCCGCAGTAGGGAATATGCAGCCTATGTGGCCTTTACTGTAGCCTTTTTTATCTTTAATTTATTTTCGGATGGCTACCCCTCCGAGACAATATTTGCCCATTTGCCCAATAGAGACCGTTTGCTGCGGATATTTGTAGCACCCACTACGTTCATAGCTTATATAGTATTTAGCCGCATTTATCTTAAAACAAAAACTATCACGCCCCGAGCAGATAAGCTATATTTTGTATTGGTGGTACTGTTGGCTTCGTGTTATATACCCATAGCTATGGGGCATTGGTGGATAGGAAGAAACCTGATGACATATATACTAATTGCATTCATAGCCTATTATGCAGTGGTATCAGTTGTGTGCTATAAAAGAGGGTATAAACCTGCACTTTTCTATATTGTGGGCAATGCAATGCTGCTGGTTTCCGGATTGATATATGGACTCTACTTACTGGCCTTCATTCCTCACAATGGCTATACAAGAATAGTAGAATATTTGCCTCAAGTTGGCTCCATATTCGAGCTGGCTTTCTTTTCGTTGGGCTTGGCTCAAAGAATAAAAATAGCAGAAAATGCTAAATCGATGGCTCAGTTACAAACCATAGAGGCCATGACGGAGAATAAGCATATTTTACTGATGCAAAATGAAATATTGGAAACCAAGGTAACGCAAAGAACCGAAGATTTATTTGTGGCCAATAGAGAGCTAAATGGTGCGAATACTGAGCTTAAGAAGACTGTGCAACAGATTGAAACAGAACGAAAGAGAATAGACCAATTGCTTCTAAATATATTGCCGAAAGAAATAGTGCTGGAGCTGAAACAAAAAGGGACAGCCGTACCTCGACATTATGAGATGGTAAGCGTATTATTTGCCGATTTGGTGAATTTTACCTCGTACGCTGCCAAATTGCCTCCAGCAGAAATAACCAAGAAACTCGATACACTATTTTACGAATTTGATAAAATATGTGCCAATAATAGCCTTGAAAAGATTAAAACTATAGGGGATTGCTATATGGCAGCCGGGGGATTGCCCTTAAGCAACGCTACCAACGCCTTAGATGCAGTGAAAACGGCCTTGGCGATGATAGAAGTAATTAAAGATTCGGAATGGCAATTAAGAATAGGCATACATACTGGGGCTGTGGTTGCTGGTGTAATCGGCATAAACAAATTTGCATATGATATTTGGGGCGATGTAGTGAACATAGCTTCCAGGCTAGAATCGACCAGTGAAAATAATAGGATAAATATATCGAAGGAGACCTATTTGCTGGTGAAAGATGAGATAAGTTGCGAATATCGGGGTAAACTGGCCGCAAAAAACAAGGGAGAAATAGATATGTATTTCGTGCAAGCCACAGATACTGTTTAAAAATCGTTTGGTGCTATGGCTTTCCAGTGTCGCAACGATTTGCTGAAATCATAGTTGAATACAAATCCTTTTTGTGCCAGTACTTTTGGCACTATATGCGTTGGTCTGGCCACTTTTTTTACTCTATCAGGATGTATGCCATTTAAGTTTGGCTTGATTTTATATAGAATGGCTGCCGCTACTTTTAATAATACCATCGGAAAACGGATAATTTTGCCATTTGTACCTAGTTCTGCATTTATTATTTTTATCAAATCGCCTAAGCTTTCTGTTTCTCGCTCTACATAATTGTAAGTGAGGATTTTTTCTGATTGATTCATCATGAAAACCATGCTTTCAAGCAGACCATATATATAACCATACGATTTTTTAATGGAAGGTGCGACTGGCAATAAGAAATATCCTTTTTTTACTGCTTTAATCATCCTTAATATATTGCCCGGATCGCCTGGGCCGTAGATAACACCTGGCCGAACGATTACTACTCTTCTTGCTTTCTCGAGGTTGCACCAATTTTTATGAATGTATTCGGCTGCTAGCTTTGATATTCCATAAGGTGTGTTGGGTTGGGTAAGTGCATATTCATCGGTAGGCTTTAGCGTAGGGCCGTAAGGCGCTATGCTTGAGGTGAAAAAAATATTTATACAACCAATTTTCTCTGCAAAAGCACATACATGCTCCGCCCCTTTGATATTAGTCTCAAAATATTCTTGACTTTCATGTCCGGGTTCACGATGTACAGCTGCGAAGTTGAATATCCAATCGACAGGATGTTTTACAAAACCAGTTGCTATAGCATTGCGAACATCTATTCTACTAAATATGACAGATTGATTGGTAATGAGTGCAGATTCATCTACATCTGCAATGTATACAGTAGAAAATATTTTATTTTCCAGTACATATTCGGCCATTTTATTGCCGATATAACCTGAGCCACCGAAAATTAGGCAAGTTGCCATTTAATTTTAATTTAGACATTCTAAAAGAAAAGTTTCATACTTTTTACATATTACCGGCCAAGAAAATTCATGTTCAATTTTGTAGAGATTATTGGCAATTTTACTCTGAACAAATTCATTTTTATCTATAGTAGCTATCAATTGCGAGACATCTGCAAAGTCTTCAAAATAATATGCGTCATTTCCCAACACAGAAACATTAAATATATTTTTATGTGCACAGATCAACGCGGAAGAAGCCATGGCTTCCAATAAAGAAGGGTTAGTACCGCCCACTGAGTGCCCGTGAAAATATAGTTTTGAGAAATATCGCAGGTTGTTAAGTATTTTGATGTCGTATATTGCTCCTAAAAAAACTATTTGGGTGTGGTTTTTAAATTTATCCATGAGGTATTTTGCAAATAATGTTTTAAACCCACCAACAATTAATATTTTTCTTTTCACATTAGCCTCTACAACGCCATCTAATATAGTTTCTATATTGTTTTCTGGTTCTAATCGGGCAATTATAAGATCGTATTCCTTGGCGGTAATATTTAGATAATTGATTTGGGTGAAATCTGGATCGTAAAAGACGTGGGCTCCATAAGCTATGTAGTGTGATGTTTTTTTATAGCGACTGTACAAATATTTCTGGATGCCGATCGAATCAGAGATCAAATGATCGCTTCGCTTCACCGCCCAAGCCTCTGCTAGATGCAAATACTTTTGTACAATCCATTTGTATTTGCTTCTTTTCCATTCTAATCCATCCATATTAGTGACAATACAAGTGTCTTTTGGGAAAAAAGGACTCCAAATAGAGCTGCTTGTGTAGCCTAATTGTAATATGATATCGTAATTTCGGTCTCTACTGTCTAAAATACAGTTTAGATCATAGATAAACTGACCAATGGTACCAGATATTATTTCAGGATCGTATTTGTGAATGATATTTACATTGTTCCATATAGCTAATTGATAGGGGTGATTGTGCGAATTATAAACATATACTTCATGGTGATTATCTGCCAAATATTTTGACAGATATTCGGCAAATTGCTCAAATCCTCCGTAATGGTTTGGTATTCCTCTAGTTCCTATAATTGCTACTTTCATGCCTTTTATTGAGAAAATATATTATTCCTATTAATTTTTATTTGAGTTTGTATATAAACTAAAAATGGAATAAAAAATGCAATCACAAAAAAGCACTCTCTAAGACTAAATGGCATATCAAATAACATGTATATAGTAATGCCATAATAAAAACTCCCCAGTAAAAAACTTATTTTTGATATAAATAGAGGGCAATACATTATAATAATAAACAATATAGTAAGAGGCACACCCCACAAAGCTGCATTGAATAAAAATTGATTGTGCGGCCTTGCATAATCATATTCTTTTAAATTAGGATAATGTAATTTATAATATTCCACAAAGAAAGAATTGGTCTTTCCTAAAGAAACACCTTTCCAAAAATGTTCTCTTACTATGTCTATTCCGACTTTATAAGAAAACATTCTGTTGGCCGCCCCATTGTATAATACACCATCGTTAAACTCAGAAGAAGTTCTTAAAATTTTATCCCGAAAAGTTGGTACGTACTCGAAGGAAGCAACAGCTATTAATATCATTAGTCCCAATATGGTTAATTTATATGTTATTGAAATAGAATTGGTTTTATAAAGCATATAAATTGAAGTAGAATATAAGCAAAAAAGCCCTATCCTGGAACCCATAAAATGTATAAATA
>CAZMFZ010000002.1:0-33161 GCA_964565665.1 uncultured Bifidobacteriaceae bacterium
AATAAGCTTGAGGTCGAGTTCCTCGATATTATACATTATATAAATGAGTGGGGGGTTATATTACGAATGGAAAAGAAATGATGATGTTTTGAATTAATTGAAAAGTTCTGTTGAGAACTATTTCTGTATGCAAGACCTGAAAAATCTACTAGGTATTGATAGGGTGAATAATTGCGATTTGCTAATTATGTTGCAATATTAACCACGCCAAAGCAATAAGCAAAACTTATAGTAAATTATTTATTGCTTCGATTCTATACATTGGGCTTTATAGTATAGTTTTGCTGCTATAAATATCACTTACAAGAAAAAGAGTGCCATGTTACAATTGTCGTTTATAAGAGAAAATATTGAGAAAGTTGCTGCAGGTTTGTTGAAGAAAAACTATAGAAACGCAGCACTTGAAATACAGCAAATACTTTCCGTAGATGATGAAAAACGCAAAGTGCAGCAGGAATTAGAAACTGTGCTTACCGAATCAAATAAGTATGCCAAAGAAATTGGCGAGTTAATGAAAATCGGCAAAAAAGCGGAAGCGGAAGAAATGAAACAGCAAACTACAATATTAAAAACGAATGGAAAAACTCTAGAAATCAAGCTGTCGGAACTTGAAAACGAACTTTTTCAGTGCTTGGTAAAGCTGCCGAATTTGCCTCACGATTCTGTGCCTTTTGGTATTACACCCGAAGAAAATGAAGTAGTGTACGAACAAGGAACCATACCCAACTTGCCCGATACAGCTTTGCCACATTGGGATTTGATTAAAAAATACGACATTGTAGATTTTGAGTTGGGTAATAAAATTGCAGGAGCAGGATTTCCCGTTTATAAAGGCAAAGGGGCAAAATTACAAAGGGCATTGATTAATTTCTTTTTGGATGAGGCCTCAAATGCGGCCTATTTTGAAATTCAGCCACCGATATTGATTAACAAGGAATCGGGCTTTGGCACTGGGCAGTTACCAGATAAGGACGGGCAAATGTATTATGCCACTGAAGATGATTTGTACTTGATTCCTACTGCTGAAGTGCCTATTACTAATATATATAGAGATGTAATCGTGAAAAAAGAAGATTTGCCAATAAAGAATGCAGGTTATACGCCTTGTTTCAGGCGTGAGGCTGGTTCGTGGGGGGCTCATGTGCGTGGGCTCAACCGTTTGCATCAGTTCGACAAAGTGGAAATTGTGCAGCTTGCGGAGCCGCAAACTTCCTATCAGTTGCTAGATGGTATGGTGGCCCATGTAAAAAATCTACTTACAAAATTGGAATTGCCGTTCCGTATTTTACGACTATGCGGAGGTGATATGAGCTTCAGTAGTGCCCTCACTTACGATTTTGAAGTGTATTCTGCGGCACAAAAAAGATGGCTTGAGGTAAGCTCAGTAAGCAATTTCGAAACTTTCCAAAGTAACAGATTAAAATGCAGATACAAAGGCGATGACGGGAAAAATCAATTGGTGCATACTTTAAATGGCAGTGCTATGGCTTTACCCAGAATTGTAGCGGCATTATTAGAAAATAACCAAGGTGAAAATGGAATTGTACTGCCTGCTGTGCTGAAAGATTATTTAAAGTTTCAGGTAATTTCTTGATTTATAAGCGATTGGTGGGTATTCGATTTCAAGCCTTGGCTTAAGCCAAGGGCTTTGAATCGAATTGTCATTTATCTTCTTTTCCACGCCTCGCAATCGCCATACCGAAGCCTATCATTACGATAATTGAGCCGCCCCACAGCAGATCAATATAAGGTTTTTCCATGGCTTTGAGTATTACCCAATCTTTTTGCGAAGTATTGATACCTAAGGTAAAAATACCAGATTTTGGGTGGATATTCATAAGTGTTATACGCAATCCTAAGGCATTATTCACCTCCGAAACCCTGCCAATCATTTGGTTGTGAATTACAAAAATGGGTTCCATTGTGACCTCGCCTCTTTTGGTAAATATTTTCACAACACCTTTTACAGCCGCATCATTTCCACCTAATGGTATTTCATCTACTTTTTCTACCCGCTCTACTTTTTCCAATATCCCATAATAATCGCCAAAAAGAATAGTATCGCCTAGAGCTACCTCTTTGATTTCCAGTTCACTCCATTCTTTGGTTTCGTTAGGGTCGGGAATGGAAGAAACATGGCTGTACAAATCTTTACCAACCATTTTCTTTATGTCGGGTGAAGCGAGCAAGCCCATTTCTTTATTTACCTGAGCTCTTGGAAATAAAGTGAATTTTGAACTATCTGCTTTGGTGAATTCAAGTTCGAAAAATGTATTTTCAGGCATATAATTGATGGTGTCGCCTAGCTTGAGCTTGCTATCTATGTCTTTGGTAATGACGGCCTTATTTGGGTATTGGGTTACACGAATCAGATCTTTATCTATATACCCGCTCACATTGTCAGCTTCAATTCTCGGGCCTTTGTAATGTACAGTGTAGTCGCCCATTTTTATATCATCGCCACGCCAAAGCAACACATTTTCTTGGTTCATCTGAGTGGTAAATTCTTTGGAATAGAGCAAACCTGTGTTATTGTTTGATACTACTTTTGAATATCCAGCTGAATACAAAACGCCTATCAGCATCAAAGCCACACCAATGTGAGCGACTGCACCGCCCGATAATTTAGGACTCATTTTCCAAATATTCACCAAAATAAAAGCATTAGAAACAAAGGAGTAGATGGCGGAAGTCAGCAAAACGATATAAGAAAAACTATTGACTTTGGTCAATAAAATAAGAGCCGAAACTAGCAATAAAGTGATTACCAAAGGCGTGTACAATGCTTTTTGAAGGGTTTGCCTATCCATTTTGTTCCAATAGAAAAACTGGGCGGTGGCGGATAAAAAAGCAATGAGAGCCGAAAACCACAATTGAAACTTGCTGTAATGAGCTATCTGGTCGGCAGGTAATGCCAAATTTGAAGTTATACTAAATGCTTTCAAAATCGCATTGTAAACAGGGATTGAAGTAGTGGCAATGATTTGAAAAGCTGCCAAACCTAAGGCCGTCATACCTAAAAACAACCAAAATTCTTTGCTGTAGACACTCACTTCGTCTTTGGCGGAAGGGATTTGTTTCCATGTTTTAATAATGAAGAAAATGGCGACAGCAATAAAGAAAAGCATATAAACAAGTAATTGACCCGAGAGCCCTAAATCGGTAAACGAATGCACAGAGGCATTGCCCAAAATGCCACTTCTGGTGAGGAATGTGGAGTATAATATCAATAGAAATGAACTGATAGTGAGGATAATAGCCGTTTTTAAGGCCGTGTTGTTTCGCTTGAATACTATCATGGCATGGATGGAGGCTACCAACACCAACCAAGGTACATATACTGCATTTTCTACCGGATCCCAATTCCAATAGCCTCCGAAATTGAGTGTTTCATAAGCCCAATACGCACCCATCAAAATGCCAATTCCCAATATTAGGGCTGAAAAATGTGCCCAAGGCATTGCCGGAGCTACCCATTCTTTAAATTTGCCCGACCACATACCAGCAATACAAAAAGCAAATGGAACTAAAGTAGTGGCAAAACCCAAAAATAGGGTAGGAGGGTGAATTACCATCCAATAGTTTTGCAGCAATGGATTTAACCCTGTGCCATCTAAAGGCACGTATTCGGGATTCATTTTGAAAATAGGTGCCTCTGTCATGAAGTCGCGAAGCAAGATAAAAGGTGAACTTCCCACCTTGAAATCGAAAAATACAATACCCAATATCATAGAGGCTAAAAATGCCTGAACTGCTGAAAAAACAGCCATAACAGGTGCTTCCCATGTTTTTTGGGTGTTAATTAGTACGATTCCTAATACCGAATGCCAAAACATCCACAAAAGAAAACTGCCTTCCTGCCCTTCCCAGAAACATGAAATCATGAAATGTGTAGGCAGGGTGTTAGAAGAATGACTCCAAGCATAATAGTATTCGTAATAGTGGTTATATATGATGGTGAAAAGACTTACTACGATGCCAATTACTGCCAAACAGTGAATGTAAAATATCGTTTTTGAGAACGTAAGCCAGCTTTTGGCAGAAAAAGCATCTTTTCTAGCGGCCATAAAATAGCTGTATGCAGCCAATATTGCCGTTACGAAGGCTGTAATGATACTTAGGTGACCAATATTCCCGATAAGCGAATGAAACATATGAATTTAGTATGCGATTGAAACTTTGAAGTTGGATTTACAACATTTTATTCGCCATGTAGCGGTAAAAACTTTTGAAAACTGTTTTATGGTGTCATTGGGTTAGGCTCCTGAAGTTACCAGTAGAAGTTTGAAACTTGATGATGCAAATTTAAGTGGAAAAACAGAGAGGAAGGGTTAAAAATTAGGCTATATTTTTGATTGGTTTATATTTAATTTCTTTATTGAATTGCATAGTACTCACCAACTCACAAATTTGGGATTCTAATTGATAGAAACCCTCAAAAAATATTTATCTTGCAGGCAGACCACTTAACATCGCATTAGTAATGAAAGATATTTGGGCAAAGAAATCGCTATCAAATTTACTAGCAGAATCTGCTGAAAATTCAAATGGTCTCAAACGGACTTTAGGCAGGTGGAATTTGGTAGCCTTGGGAATTGGTGGCATTATTGGGGCGGGAATTTTTGTACTTACCGGGCAGGCAGCGGCCAGCTATGCTGGGCCGGCTGTAGTGCTTTCATTTGTAGTTGCAGGTATTGCCTGCACATTTGCTGGGCTTTGCTATGCCGAATTTGCTTCTATGATTCCCATCGCAGGCAGTGCTTACACGTATGCGTATGCAACAATGGGCGAATTTTTGGCTTGGGTTATTGGGTGGGATTTGATTCTTGAATATCTTTTTGCCGCTTCTACAGTCTCAGTTGGCTGGTCGGGCTACACATCCAGCTTTTTGCACGATATAGGAATCCACTTACCATCATATTTTACAAATGCCCCTATTGCCTACGACACTGCTACTCACGAGTGGAGTACTACGGGAGCAATTGTAAATCTTCCTGCCATTTTTATCATATTTATGCTTACAATTTTGCTGATTGTTGGTATCAAAGAATCGGCCAAACTCAATAACATTGTGGTGATAATCAAACTCACAGTTATCTTTTTATTCTTGGCTTTCGGAGCTACTTATGTAATTACCGATAATTGGACTCCCTTCATTCCTGCCAATACAGGCAACTTTGGTCAGTTTGGCTGGAGCGGAATATTCAGAGCCGCAGGTGTTATTTTCTTCGCATACATAGGTTTCGATGCCGTGTCTACCGCTGCTCAGGAATCGAAAAATCCGCAAAAAGATATGCCTTGGGGTATACTTGGCTCTTTAGTTATATGCACAATTATCTATATAATGGTAGGTTTGGTAATGACAGGAATGGTAAAATACGACCTGCTTAATGACCCTGCCCCTGTAGCGATTGCTGTAAATACTGCCGGAGAAGGATTGGCTTGGCTAAAACCCTTCATCAAAATTGGGGCGATAGCGGGCTTGAGTTCGGTGATATTAGTAATGCTTTTGGCACAGTCTCGCATATTTTTTACCATGTCGAAAGACGGACTTTTGCCTACGTTGTTTAGCGTGCTTCACTCCAAATTTAAAACGCCTTATATCACCAGTATTATTGTAGGCTTAGTAGCTTCAGCCATTGCTGGGGCTTTTCCGATTGGTTTGCTTGGAGAATTGGTTTCAATTGGTACACTTTTGGCGTTTGTAATTGTTTGCGGTGGAGTGTTGGTACTAAGGTATCGAAGTCCCGAATTAGAACGCCCATTTAAAACACCATTCTTCCCTTATGTTCCAATTCTAGGCGTATTATCTTCATTTGGAGTAATGCTCACGCTTCCAGGCGATACTTGGCTAAGGCTGGTGGTGTGGATGCTTTTGGGAATAGTTATTTATTTCGCTTACAGTAATAGACATAGCGTGTTGAACAAAGCTGAAAAAAGCATTTAGAAAATTGCAATCCTGATTTAATCTTGCACAATTATATTAAACTCAAATTTAAGCGGTTGAAATAATGGTATTAATTCAGCAATAAAATCAGGGTTATTTATCTGGAAATTTAAGTAATTGTCTGTTCTTTCTTGCAATCCAGCTGAGGGGAAAAGCTTCGATTTTATATTTAATATTTGATTTATGCCTTCAGATTCTTTCAGTTCGGCAGTTTTTCTTATTTTCTTGGCAATCACATCTATTATTTTCAAGCCTTCATTTCGTTGCGATTCTACAAACCCCTCTAGTGATTTATCAACTTGCATTGCCTCCGTTTTAATTGCATCAAATATTTTATCAATCTCGGTTTTATAGGAGTTTTCGTCCCAATGTGCTATCTGCTTGGCTTCTATATAGAATTTTTTGAGCTCGGGCTCGTCTAAAAATAAACTATCAATTGGTAAACCTGCTTTATCAAGTTTTGTTATTTGACTTTGGGTTGCCACTAATGCAAAGTTTCTAGGCACTAGTATCGGAAATTCAATATTTTGGTTGGCAAACATCTGCTTGAGTTGAAGCCAATAGGCAAGCTCACCCGGGCCGCCAATATAGGCAAGATTTGGTAGCACCATTTCCTGGTATAGAGGCCTAAGAACCACGTTGGGGCTAAATTTCTCAGGGTTAGAATTCGCTAAGGCAATTATTTCAGTTGTGGTAAATGATAAATTTGTATTCAACACCTTGTATACATTTCCTTCCTTTACTATTCTTTCCCTTATTCCTTTATCTAAATAAAATAAATTGATTTCTCTTGCGTACACTTGCGAACTGTAGCCTGCATTTTCTAGTTTTTGGGTAGATGATTGTACCGTTTCAAATATTTCATTAGAGGTTAATTCATTGATAATGACATTTTTAATTATGCTTTTGAGCGTACTATCATTGCCATCTAATATCAGCAAGCCCGATTCGGGAAATAAGGCATGTACTAAATATCTAGTGGCCTCTGCCAAATTTTGATGCTTCAAATAGATATTTTCAAAAAGTATTCTGATTTCAATTGGCAATGAATCTACTAATTCATTCAACTCATTAGTAGCAAATGTGCCTACGGCACCTTTTTGTTCGGTTTGCCATTCATATTTTTTGCCAAATACTGTAAAGTGGTTTATTTCTTCAAAATCGTGGTCTTCGCTTGCCATCCAATATATAGGCACAAAATTGTAGTCAGGAAAATTGGCTTTCAATTCATTGGCCAATTCTATGGCGGTTATCATTTTATAAATAAAATACAAAGGCCCCGTAAAAAGGCAAAGCTGATGCCCGGTGGTTACTGTAAAAGTATTGGCGTTTTGTATCGAATCAATAGTCTGTTTTATTATTTCCGATTTTGCAAATCCCTCATACTGCTTTTTAAAAACAATTTTTAGTATTTCCCTGTTTTTTGGAGAAAACTTTTTGGCTTCTAATTGAGCTTTAAAATTAGGTATGGTGGGGTATCTATTATAAAATTCGACTAATTCAGGTATTTCATTAATATAGTCAATGAAAATTTTGGAGAATTTATGTGTGGCTTCAAAAGGAATAGCCTTAGATACTATCATGCTAAAAGTTGTAATTGAATTGATTTAACCCCGAAATTGTAAACTAGGTTCAAATAAAAAAGCCTCAATCTCGCTATTGAGATTGAGGCTTTTTAAAATTCACGGCCTTATTTTGGAATATCTGTTGGTTTGGCTGGAATAGCAAAGTATACATCAGATAAATCGCGGTATTGCATTGGGTTGTTGGGGAAATTCTGTACGTAAGGCTGCAAAAGTCTGTAGCCTTCATCATACCAAAGTACAATTACGCCTGCATCATTTAGCAGTACTTGTTCGGCTTTCAAAAAGCTATTTACAGTTTCATCTAACTTGGTGGTTGCCATTGCATTGTCGTAATGGGCATCAAATTCGGCATTTTTATACCTTGAAAGATTAGGAAACGATACTTCTTCTTTATTGGCAGGCACATCTTTTCCGTAAAATAAATACAAGAAATTTTCAGGATTAGGGAAATCAGCAATCCAGCCTACCCTAAAAAACTCAGATTTGCCATTCATCGCATTTTCCAAATGCTGAGCAAAAGGCAATACCTGAATTTCGATATCAATATTGAGGTTGTCTTTCAACTCTTTTTGTACTTCTTGCACTACATATACGTTTCGTTCCCCATCCGAATTTAAGTACAATACCGTTTTGGGAAATCCTTTGCCTTCTTTATAGCCCGCTTTGGTGAGATAATATTTAGCAGAATCAATATTCAGATCGTAGCCCTTGATTTTTGAAATATCGTATCCTTCAAAAACAGGGGGCGTAATGCCATTGGTGCCTGCTTTATATCCTTCGCCTTGCAACACGTATTCCAGTATTTTTGTACGATCTATTGCATATGAAATGGCTTTTCTAAGGTTTTTATCTTTAAACAACACACCTTGTTGGTTAAACATTAAGTAGTGGCTGGACATTTCAGCTTCACGCTGCATCGTGTATTTAGTGTACTGCCCTTGCTTGGTTTTGTTCATGGCATCTTCCACAATTTCAATAATTTGCTCGGTAGGCAAATGGTATACCATTTCAAAATTCCCTTTTTTAAATTCCAAAAGTTCAGCCTTTCTATCTTTCAAAAATCTAATTTCAATAGCCTCTAAAAATGGCAAACGGTTTCCAAAAGAGTCGTATCCATGATATTGAGGGTTTTTCTTTAATATCACCACTATGTCTTCATCAATTGACGACACATAAAATGGCCCAGTTCCTACAGGTTTCACCCTCATATCCAATCCATACTTTTCAAAAGCTTCTTTTGGGTAGATATAAGTATAAGGTCTGGCAAGATTGTACAGAAATAAAGATGATTTTTTTTCTAGAATGAATTGTACGGTGTATTTGTCAATTACTTTGATGCCTTCTATCTCTGAAGTTGGATTTTCTCCTTTTTTTGTGGCCTCGAAATAGGCATCAGCCCCTTTTAATATGCCTTTGAATACTTCAAAACCAAGGTTATGAGCATTGTAGGTACACAAATAAGCAAAGCAATATTTTACATCCTCTGAAGTAAATTCCCTTCCTTTACCATTTGCAAAACAATCGGCATCGTGAAATTTTACTCCTTTTTTCAGCTTAAATGTATAGGTTAAACCATCATCGCTCACGTTGTAGCCATCAATTAGTCCATTTTTAAGGGTGAGGTATTCTTGGTCGAATTTCAAAAGCCCTTCATATACTTGATTGGCAATTCTGTAGGAAAAAGCATCAGTAATTGAAGGTGGAAAAAGTGTCTTAATATTTTCAGATTCATTCATTCTGAACACTCCACCATAGTTTCGGCCTCCTTTTGCAGGCTTCAATTCCGTAGCGTTTGAGTTATCTTTCTTTCCGCAAGAATATAACAATATGATAGCAAGGAAAAAAAATGTAATCCTGAAAATATGTCTCATATAAATTTATTTGTATTGAAAATAAACACTAAAGTAACCTTGCTATTCGATATCTGCAATTTCAGATACTATTAATATGTAATTCTGCAATCTACTCAAGCAGTATAGTAGCAACTATTCAAATTCTAAAAAAGTGGGGCAATGATCGGAATGCTTAGCTTCAGAAAGTATCATAGCTCTTTTTAACCTTGGTTTCATAGCATCGGTAACCGATTGATAATCAATTCTCCAGCCCAAATTCCGCTCTCTTACTCCGGCAAATCTTTGGCTCCACCAAGTATATTGATGTGGTTCTTTGTTGAATTCCCTAAATGTATCTACAAAACCTGTAGTGAAAAGCTTTTCCATCCAAGCCCTTTCTTCTGGCAAAAAACCCGATGACTTAGCATTTGAAACAGGGTTGTGAATATCAATCGGTTTGTGGCAAATATTGTAATCGCCTACAATTATCAGATGGGGGCTTTTTTCTGCTACTTTTTGGGCATAAATATAAAAATCATCCAACCACAAATATTTAAACCCTTGCCTTTCATCGCCAGAAGTTCCGGAAGGCATATACACATTCATTATACTGAAATCTTCAAAATCTGCCCTAATTACCCTTCCTTCACTGTCGTATTTGGGTATGCCGCAGCCCAAATCTAAATACTTGGGTATAAGTTTGGTAAAAATAGCCACTCCGCTATAGCCCTTCTTTTCAGCGGAATTCCAATACAAATGGTATCCAAGATTTTCAAAAACTGATTTGTCGATTTGGTCGATGCTAGCTTTGGTCTCTTGTACACAAAACACATCTGGGTTTGCCCCTTTCAACCACTCTACAAGCCCTTTTGATATCGCAGAGCGAATTCCATTTACATTGTATGAAATAATCTTGGGCATAAATTCTATACAATTATATCTTTAAAATATACGACTGCCTGTTCTTTTAGCAATTGTTCTTGGTCTCGCAAAGGCTGATACGGCACAGCTGCTACAGCTTTCCAATGTGGCCAACCATCATTATCTTGGCTTTCCAACTCAAAATACCCAATTTGACTCAGCAATTTGCAAGTGGCAATGTGCATTAGGTCTTGTTTTTCTTCTTTGGAATATGGCCTTGGCCCTTGCCCCAATTCTTGAATGCCAATCAAGAACAAAACGCCATTCAAATCTGGTTTTCTACCCACAAGGGGAAATAGTTTTTGTCTCAACTCTTGCCAATTGTCTTCTATAGTAGCTCCTTCAAACACCATTTTACTCTTCTGTTTTCTTTTTGTAGTCGCCTTTGCGAATAGATTTTACCAAATTGCCCCAAGCAAACGGATTAAATAGTTGAAACCCGCCCGAGCCAATAGGAGCACCCGGATACAGCATTTGGTTTCTAAGTGAGTACTTTTGATTTTCGCCACTGCTCATGGTCGAATTAATAATCATGCGTTGAAGTAGCAACTGATCAGTTCCTGCATACATATTATTGTACATGGCTTTATCGGGCAATTGTAAAGCTAAAAATGCTTTTTTAAATAGCTCTTCGGTGGGATAAGGGAAAATTTCAATTATTGGATAAAATGCAGTATCTTCTTGCATTTCAATGATGAGTGTAATACTTTGCTTGTCTGATTTCGGCACGCCTAAGCGTCTTTTTTTAAAGCCAATAGCCGATATTTCTAAGGTATCGCCTACTAAAGTTGGAAGGGAGAAAAATCCTGCATCGTTTGTAATAGTGCCTCTTCCAGCTTTGGGAATAGCTATAAATACGCCTGGAATACCATATAAACTATCTCCACCTACTACTAAACCCGAGAACTGCACTATGTTTTTTGAGCTTTGAGCCATTACAAACTCAAACAGCAATAAAAAAGAAATGGTCAGTATTTTTTTCATGATTGCAAAGAAACTCAATTCTTGTTTACAAAACTAAACCCTCTTTGGTTGTTGTTATCTATGAAATCTAATTTCATGCCAGCCAAATACAAAAAATGTTTTTTCTCAATTAATATTCTCAAATTATCCACTTCGTACACTTGGTCGTTCTCATTCTGCTTGTCAAACCCTAAAAAAAACGAAGTACCACTACACCCACTGCCTTTTACACCTATTCGTAAACCCATATTTCCATCTATTCCCTTGTGAGTGAATATATTTTTTGCTTCTGCTAAAGCTAGTTTACTAATATCAAGAGGAAGGTTCATAGATTTTTAATTGCGACCCAAATGTTGTGATTTTTGAAAATAAATGTGGTTGTCTTTTATTAATTATCCCACACATTACGCCTTAGATATTAATTTACATATCAATTGCCTAAAATAGCAAAAAAATAGTACTTTTACCGAATACCATAAAATTCAAGATTGATTTATAAAATTAAAATTGCAGCATCACAAAATGTACAATCAATTTTATAAATAGAAAAATTTTGATTTTCGAACTAAACCTATAATATTTACCACTTTCCCAATCACGAAGTATTCATTAAATGGATCAAATTTTTGAATTAGCAAAAATAATTCTTCCTGCCTCTTTAGTACTTTATGCTGTTTTTCTGGTTGTAAAATCATTTCTTAACAAAGAATATGATAATAAAGTACTGGAAGTGAAGCTTGAAAACACCAAAATAATTCTTCCTGTTCGTTTGCAAGCTTATGAGCGAATATGCCTTTTGCTTGAGCGAATTTCTCTCAGTAACCTCATTATTAGAGTAAACGATTCCTCTTTCAACAGTTTGCAATTGCAACAAACTCTGTTAAGCGAAATTAGGAACGAATACAATCATAATTTGTCGCAACAAGTATATATGAGTGACCAATCTTGGGCTATGACAAGGCGAGCTTTAGAAGATATTGTGTCGCTTATTAACACAGCTGGAGAGCAAGTATCACCTGAAAGTAGGGGCATAGAACTAGCAAAGAAAATATTTGAAAATCAGTTGACTAGCAATAAAGACTCTGTGAATCAGGCACTTAGCTATCTGAAAGCTGAAATCAGAACTGTTTTTTAATCGAATTTCATGTAAGTTTAAACGATTATGTTGTGTGTAATATTTATACTCAATATATTTATAAAAAAATCAAAAGTATTTATCCTGCAAAATGAGTAACGAAATTATATTCTTTTCTTCCTTTATTTTTTGTGTAGTAAGTGTGTTATTACTTGATTTGGGCGTATTTTCTAAAGAAAGTAAGCCTGTCACGTTCAAAATTGCCGCTATTTGGAGTGGCATTTGGATAGCTCTCGCACTTGGATTTTATGCTTTTTTAACTTATAATGGAAATATAGTTCATGGTATTTACGATTGGGAAAAGCTAAAAGAAGTAACTGGAAAATATAATGAGCATCTTGATTTCAGTGGTATGAATTTCGAGCAGGCCATCAAAGCCTATCGTTCTAACCAAGCATTAGAATTTATTACGGGTTATTTGGTAGAATATGCCTTGTCGGTAGACAATATTTTTGTGATGATGCTCATTTTCGCAAGCTTTGGAGTGAGAGAGAAATTCTACAAAAAAGTATTATTTTGGGGGATATTAGGAGCAATTGTTATGCGATTCAGCTTTATTTTTTCGGGATCGGCACTTATTTCTCGTTTTGAATGGATTCTTTACATCTTTGGGCTTCTACTATTATATACAGGTGGCAAAATGTTTCTGTCGAAAGATGAAGAAGAAAAAATTGACCCAGATAAACATCCTATAGTACGATTCAGCACCAAGTATTTTCCTGTTTTCCCAAAATATGTAAAAGATTTCTTTTTCATAGTTCGCAACGGCAAAACAATGATTACCCCTCTTTTTGTAGTACTCCTGATTGTAGAATTTACCGACTTAATATTTGCTGTCGATTCTGTACCTGCTGTATTTGCTGTTACCAAAGACCCTTATATAGTGTTTTTCTCAAACATTTTTGCTATTTTAGGCTTGAGGTCGATGTTCTTTTTCTTGGCAAATGTATTGCCTATGTTTCATTATTTGAAAACGGGTCTGGCATTCCTACTTATATTTATCGGAGCTAAAATGCTTGCCAAAGATTATTTGCATGAGATTGGATTTTCTACCGCACATTCCCTGTATGTAATAGTTGCTATTCTTGGCTCTAGCATTATTTTCTCACTGGTTTTCCCACCAAAAGACCATTCTGAAATAGAAGAGGAGGAAGGCGTAGAGGCCTAATTGGTATGTATTTCCTGATTATAATTTTTTAATATCTAGGTTTGAGATTGCAAACCGTACTGAAGCAATATTAAAGTTAAGTATTGTTTGCTACGTCAATCTATTTCCACTTCAAATTGCCGCCTTTAATGTAATCTTTGTGATTTCAGGCCAAATGCCAACTCTGCCTGCAAAACCAATGAAACCAAAGCCCCTATTCACGTACAAATATTGGCTTCCTTCTTGGTACAAATCGGCCCAACGTGGATACTTGTATTTTACCGGACTCCATTTGAACCAACCAGGAATCTCAATTCCAAATTGCATTCCGTGTGTGTGTCCTGAAAGTGTAAGGTGAATTTTATCTCTAAAGGGCAATACCCTGGCATCCCAGTGCGAAGGGTCGTGGCTCATAAGTATTTTAAAAATGTCCTTAGATAACCCTTCGTTGGCTTTTTCTAGATCACCATATTGAGGGAAAGGAGGCAGTCCCCAATTTTCTACACCCAGCAAAGCAATTTGCTCTTCATTACGTGTAAATATCAAGTTTTCATTCATCAGCAACTTAAAACCCATTTTGCCATGTTGCTCCTGTAGTGCTTTGAAATTGGCCTCTTTTGCCGCTTCGGTGGGCCAAGGCACGTATTCGCCATAGTCGTGATTTCCTACAGTAGAGTATTTCCCCAGTGGAGCTTCTATTTTCTTGAATGTAGATACCCAAGGATCGAATTCGACTGCTACGTTGTTTATCAAGTCGCCTGTAAACAGCACAATATCAGATTTTTGTTCGTTAATCAATGTCACTCCTCGCTCTACATCTTCTTTGCTATCGAAACTTCCTGAGTGAATATCTGATATTTGGGTAATTGTAAATCCATCAAACTGCACAGGCAAGTCTTTGAAAAATAAAGTGACTTCGTGTATTTTGAAATTGTATTTCCCTTTCGTAACTCCATATAGCACTGATAAAAAAGGAATCGAGGCAATAGCCAAACCAACTTGACTTATTACTTTTCTGCGACTTTCAAAATATACCGATTCACCTTTGGCTTCCCAGCCCATTTTATCAAAAGTGAATATTGAAATGGCGTGCCAAAGCCTGAAAACATCTTCAAATAATAAAAAAATGCAGAATACAAGTTTGGGAAGCCATATCAACGCCATTAAAATACTTAGCCACTTAAATGAACTGCCTCTTGGGCCCGTCATGCGGTTGAAAGAAAATAGAGTATAGAAAAATACGAGTAAAAAGGCTAAGCTCATTCCCCAATACAAGTAAATGATGAGTTTGCGGGTTTTTTCTGCTTCGAAACTTGAGGCAAAAGCCTTGATTCCCGATAAAGCATATATATCTATGAGGAATAAAATGAGCAGGAATATGCCCAAGCGAATTAATAATGTGGTGAAAGACATGAATTGGAGCTATTGATACAATGCTAAAAGTTCAAAAGGCAGATAGTAGTTCAAAAATAGGAGAAAAATATGATAGGTAGAGATTGAGGTAAATAGTAATTAAATTTTTAAATCAGGAAAAAGTTTTAGAAAAGCCATCTGAAATTCCTTTCTCTACTAAATTAGTATCAGTAAAATATGTAAAAATAAAAGCCCTGATTCCAGTTTCAAATTTGATAGCTATCAAATTGGAGTTGGAATAAGGGCTTTGGGTGTGAAACAATTTGTCTTTCTGCGGCTGAATTTCACAGCAAGAAGATAAACTATTTGATCACGTAAGTGTACTTGTTGGCATCAATGGTGTATTTTGTTCCTTCTACTGATTGAAACGACAACACGGTATTGTTGTTGGTATCTTTTTTCATTTCAATTTTGCCATCAACCCATATCTTTTTCGTTTTTTCACCGTCTGAAAGAATTAATGATTTGCTGCAAGAAGCCAAAATAGTAATTGCCAAGGCACTAGCCAATAATAAAGATTTGTTTTTCATTTTTATAAGTGTTTAAATGTTAAATTAATATACGTATATATTTACGCAAAGTTAACAATTTATTAACATTAACTTAACATTGTAACCTGTTTTGTCTCAATTAATTTAGAATAATACAATGTGTTATTCTAAATATTTCTATTTTATTGTACAAACCTCATGAGAGAAAAGTACACAATTAATCAATTCCATATGCAGTTTAATTTGCTGATTATAAGCCATATACATATTTATTTTAGACATTTATAGCCATTGTAAAAAGGTTTTAAAATCATAAAATCAATTCATATGCGGTCAAATACGGTTATCAAATAATTTTTAAATTGGTTAACATTCTCTTAATATTGGAAAGTGTGGTAAAATCATTTTCCATACTACTATTCCATTCTACAGTATTTAGCCATTCATTCACCAATTGAATTTTCAAATTGAATTTATCAGCAATTAATTGCGGCAAATTTGGGAGTTTGATGAAGTTTGAATTAACATTACAAATAATGGATTTTATTTTTTCTGTTTCTGCCTTGTTAATTTCTAAAAATTTATTTTTTGCTACCAGTACAAAACATGGCCAAGGCGTTGGTATTTCGCCAATTCGCCTGAAAACGCCCGATTCCACATAGCTAGAGGTCATAAATTTTTCCCAAAGAAATACATCAGCATCATTGTTTGCCAAAGCTTTGGTAGCCCCTTCTATATTTTGTACAATTACAAACTGGTTATCATCAATTTTTTGAGTGTTTTGAGCTGCATTTAAAAGTGCCATCAAATGAGAGCCAGACCCCATTCTGCTAATGGCATAGCGTTTAGAAAAAATTTCTGGTGAATGTTTTATTTGGGAATATGCAGCTACATGAATGCCCCATAAAAGCGGACTTTTTACAAAAAATCCAAGTATAGTGTTTTCTGCTCCATTTTCAATATCAACAATAGCCCCTTCTGTAAGCATAATTGCCATATCTATCTCGTTGTTTTTAAGGCTATTTGCCATTGCCCCAGTACCTCCGGGAAAATCAACCCATTGTAAATCTATACCTTCATTATGAAATAAATTTGTATCAATAGCATAATGCCAAGGCATATTGAAATGCTCGGGTACGCCCCCTATTCTGATTTTAGTCAATTTCTAATTTATAAATTTAAGATTAAATTTTTACAGCTTACAAAAGTAAAATTTCCAATTCAAAGTTAAATTTGGCTGATAAGAAACCCTTCCCTACTTTTGCCACCAATATTTATTAAAATTACAAATTAAATTTATGAGCTTTCAGGAAAATTTGCAGTCTATTTTTGTAGATGAGACTGCTATCCCAAGTGAGTATCAACTTGCAAGTGAAGTGAACCAAAAGCAATATTTGCATAATGGGGAGTTGAAAACTTGGTCAGCAGATGTACACACAGTTCTTTCTCCTATATGTGTGAAAACATCGGCAGGATTGAAAAGAAAAGTAATTGGCAGCTACCCACTTTGCACCGAAAAGGAGGCTACAGAAGCATTGAATGCCGCTGTTACTGCCTATAATAACGGTCGAGGAGAATGGCCGGCAATGTCGGTAAGCGAGCGAATCGCTTGTTTAGAGAAATTCACCTACAAAATGATAGAACGCAAAAAGGAGGTAGTAAGCCTTTTGATGTGGGAAATTGGTAAGTCAGTTGGCGATTCTACTAAAGAGTTTGATAGAACGGTAGAATACATTCAGGCTACTATCGATGCTTTAAAAGATTTGGATAGAAGCTCGTCAAGATTTGAAATTACACAAGGTATAATCGGACAAATTCGCAGGGCTCCGCTAGGCGTTGTGCTTTGTATGGGGCCATTTAACTATCCTTTAAATGAGACTTTTACTACCCTAATTCCAGCTTTGGTAATGGGCAACACCATTCTTTTCAAACCTCCGAAACATGGCACATTATTGTTTGAGCCACTTTTGGAAGCTTTCCGAGATTCGTTTCCTAAAGGCGTGGTTAATACCATTTATGGTAGAGGCAATACCATTATACCCTCACTCATGCAATCGGGCAAAATTGATGTATTGACTTTGATAGGCTCAAGCAGAGTAGCCGATTCGTTGAAGAAAATGCATCCAAAATCAAATCGATTGAGGGCTGTATTGGGCTTAGATGCTAAGAATGCAGCCATAGTTACCTCTACTGCCGATATAGAAATAACAGTGAAAGAGGCGGTGTTAGGTTCGCTTTCATTTAACGGACAGCGTTGCACAGCTTTGAAAATATTCTTTGTACATAAATCTGTTGTAGATTTATTTACAAAGAGGCTTTCTGAAGAAATCGCAAAACTCAAATTTGGTATGCCTTGGGTAAAAGATGTGGCTTTAACACCACTTCCCGAACCTAACAAACCTGCCTATTTGAAAGAATGCATTGATGATGCTATAGCCAATGGAGCCAAGGTAATGAATGAAAATGGCGGAACTACACTGGAATCGTTTGTGTATCCTGCGGTTTTATACCCCGTTACCAGCCAAATGAAAATTTACAGAGAAGAACAATTTGGTCCTGTAATACCAATTGTGCCTTTCAATGATTTGGAAGAGCCGATTCAATATTTGATCAATGCCGACCATGGGCAGCAAGTGAGCATTTTCTCGAGCAATGCCGATGAAATCGCTAGTTTGGTTGACCCTTTGGTGAATCAAGTATCGAGAGTAAATATTAATGTGCAATGCCAACGTGGCCCCGATACATTTCCTTTTACTGGTAGAAAAGACTCGGCCGAAGGTACCTTATCTGTAACAGCCGCATTAAGAGCATTTTCTATACGTAGCATGATTGCTACGAAAATGACAGATGCGAATAAAAAACTGTTGAACGATGTGGTAAGTAGCCAAAAGTCGAATTTTATATCAACAAAATATATATTCTAAATTTGAGATAAATAAAATAGGCTAGAATTCATCATTAGAATTCTAGCCTATAAATCAACTTTCAACCCGCTCGGAATTATATAAATTTGTTAAACACGCTTCATATCTACCAAATCGTATATTCTTTGCATATTGCTAAATATTCTTGACGAACTAGCAGGGGTATCTTCAAATTCTATCGTGCAAATTGCCTTCAATTCGTCCACTTGCTTGTATTCCAAGCTGTTTAGCGACATTCCTCGCTTGCGGAAATTCATTACAATTTTATCTATTGTTTCAGGAGTGTGCATACAATCTATCTCCCATCTATTCAAAATTATTTCTTCTACCATTACCATTTCTACTATTTATTGAAATACAGCTGTGTTTTGTGATTGTTGTTTTCTTTCCGTTGCAATTGGGTCAAATTGATCTTCAGGATAGTAAATTGTATCGCTTAAGCTTGAACCTGGCGCAACCATCGGAAGCACATTTTCTTCTTTCAATACTTTAGCGTGAATTACAAATGGTCCTTTGTGATTTTGTGCCTGAATAACAGCATCTTCAAAATCTTTTGCATTATCGGCCATTACAGCAGGAATGTGGTAGGCGTTTACTAACTTAACAAAATCAGGATTTAATAAATCTACACCTGAGTAGTTTTTTGAATAAAATTGCTCTTGCCATTGGCGCACCATTCCCAAATAATTATTGTCAAGTATCAATACTTTTACTGGGAAATTATCTTGAACGAGCGTAATCAATTCTTGCAGATTCATTTGAAAACCACCATCGCCACTTATCGACCACACTTCGGTATCAAGTTTGGCACATTGAGCCCCCATGGCAGCGGGAAACCCAAAACCCATTGCACCCAAACCAGCTGAAGTAAGGAAATGATTGGGCTGAATTTTATCAATATACTGCGAAGACCACATCTGGTGCTGTCCAACATCGGTAGTGACAATGGCATCAGCAGGCAATTTTTCTTTTAGTACAGTCAAAGCCGTTATCATATCAAATTTCGACTTGTTGGCTGGCTTAATTGGGAAACGCTTGCGTAAACCATCTAAATGATTTATCCAATTTTCTCTGTCCTCTTTGTTTGATTCCGATAAAGTAGAAGGTATATTTTGGAAAAATACTTTTAAATCGGAGTGAATAAATGCGTGTGTAGGTACATTTTTGCTGTACTCGCTTTTATCTATATCTACGTGAATAATTTTGGCTTTAGGAGCAAATTTATCAAGCTTAAAGGTAATTCTATCGTCAAATCTTATGCCTAATGCAATTATTAAATCGGCATTTTGAACTGCGTCATTGGCATATTTCATGCCATGCATGCCTAACCAAGAAAAATATAATGGATTGGTGCTTTCAAAAATTCCAATACCTAATATGGTTGACACTGCAGGAATTCTTTCGGTTTTCACAAATTCTCTTATTTCTTGCCAAGAATCAGAAAGCAGATTTCCATGACCAGCGATGATCAACGGTTTTTTGGCATTTTTGAGCAGTTCGACAGCTTTGGCCAACTGGTCTTTATCAATATGGCTAATACGCTCTATTTTTGGTACTTTTACGTCATTTTCCCAACCTTCGTCAAGCTCAATAAATGATTCTTGAATGCTTTTGGGAATATCGATCAATACTGGCCCTGGCCTGCCGGTCATACTTATTCTATAAGATTCTACTAGTATTTTCTTGGCATCGTTTAAATGTTTCAATAAAAATGTTTTCTTAGTAATTGGACCACAAATACCTGTGGAGTCTGTTTCTTGGAAAGCATCAGTGCCTATTAGATGCAAGCCTACTTGGCCTGTAAGGGCAATCATGGGGATGGAATCGGCCCAAGCATCGGCAATGCCGGTAACTAAGTTAGTAGCTCCTGGCCCTGAAGTAGCTAAGCAAACGCCTGGCTTGCCAGTAACCCTAGCATAACCTTCTGCTGCAAAGGCTGCAGCCTGCTCGTGACGCACCAATATATGACGCATAGAGCTGAAAGGTATAGCATCGTAAAGTGGGAGTATTTGCCCACCTGGGTATGCGAAAATATCTTTAATCTCAAGCAACTCTAGTATCCTTACTATGTAGTTTGCTCCTCTTAATCTTATTTTTGCCATAAAACTGTAATTAGAAAAAAACCTTTTCGTGGTAGAAAAGGCTAGTATAAAGGTCGTGAGATAAATTTATTCTACCAAATATAAAACTGATAATTTGATTAACCTCAAAAACAGGAATTATATTTTAATTTCTGCTGCCCAATATATGGCATTTGAGCAGAAGCTTAAACCTTAGTAAATCCCAATCCCTTTTTCCTTACCTAAAATTTGTTAACAATTTAATAACATTGGGGGCTACGTATTTGCTCTCCTTTTTCTCCTCTATCAAGAAAAATATAGAAACTAAGTCCTTGTTTGGTAATTCGGTACAAAGGATGTGAGTAGTTAAAATTAAATATTCCTAATCTATCATTAATAATTCAAACAAATGCCTCCAAAATACTCCCTTTACGAAATACGGTTGCCAGCAGTAATGCCTGGTACTTGTGTAGCACGCCCTTTGTTAGATCTGTGAAAATATTTATAAATGTACTGGACGAAACCGCAGAACGCTAGGCTCAACCATGACCAAACAATACTGGTGTAGTTGGCATTGACAATTGTTGATGAATATAATTGACTATTGTTATTGAATGTGGGTAACAATTGATGATGAAATTAAAGAACAACTGTTGCTTGAATCACTTAACAGTTGTTACAGAGAGGGATTGTAAAATACGAAAATGGTAACAAATTGATAACATAAAATGCCTTTATTTTCTGCAAGACCAGTGAATGAAGGAATAAAAACTACCATTGGTTAAAACCAAGGGCAATTAAAAAACTACCCCAAGGGCTATTTAAAAACTTCCTTTAGTTAAAACCAAGGGCAATTCAAAACCGCTTCGGCCTTCATCACCCCTCTCCAGGGAGAGGGGAAGGGGGTGAGGTCTTTACCGCTCCCCCTTCGGGAATTGGGGGGCTTTTTAAACGATTAACCAAAATAATTAATAATTAAACCGCTTCCACTAACTCCCCTTCTGGGGATGGAGGCAAAACTTACTAAAACAATGAAAAGTAGTTTTACTCTATTCTTCACTTTGATTGCCACTTTTAGGTTGATAAGGGTACAGGTAAAAGCCCCGTATCTACTGTTAGCTCAAAAATCTATGGCAATGAGTTTTAATTCTGTAATGCTTTCAAAGTTTTTATCTGCGGTAAGCATAGGAATGTCTAAATATAGAGCTGTTGCGGCTATAATGGCATCAGGAAGTTTTAGCTTGTGTGCTTACATAAGCGTTTTAGTAATTTGTTATATTTCAGGCAATAGCTCTACAACTAAGCAGTTTTCAAGAAGCCAATTGATTTCACGCTTGTCCTCTGTTGAGAGTCCTTTTTTAGCAAATAATTCAAGTACGGTAATGACGGAGACCCAAGTTTACTTTGCCCAGATGTTCCGACATTTTAATCCTTTTTCCAGTTTTGAGTTCGGCTTTGTTAGCATTTTGGGGAGCAATTACATGATCGGAAATAATCTTCTCTCGATACATAATTTATAATTTTATGAACACAAATATAGTAATTAATAAATCAGATTACTTCATTATGCAGATTAGCAACATCAAAAAATTGGTATCAGCTAAAGCGACCGGGCTATTCAAAAAAAAAATATTAAAAACTTTAAGTTCACAACCATCAATTATCAACTTCAATTAATCAAAATAATGAAAACTAAATTTACCATTCTCCTTTTCTCTCTCTTTGCCGCTTGTAGTTTACGAACGGCTTTTGCTCAAAATCCAATACTTATAACTGCTACAGGCGTGGCAGGGAAGTATAGCCAAGATTTTAACACGCTGCCAAATAGCGGTACTAATCCTTCTGCCACCTTCATTAGCAGTAATGATTTTTATGGCGTGCCAGGTTTGCGAGGGTTTGTGCAAAATGGAATGCCAAGTATTTCAGGAAGCCCAAAAAGCTATTATGACGATGGCAACTTGGACGGTGCTGTACTTACCAACCGTTTTGTGATGAGCTATGGAGCAAGTGGTGACAATGACCGTGCTATTGGAGCGGTCACCTATCGAACTAGGTTTGGATTTCGGTTTAAAAACAATACTGGAAAAGTAATTACTAAACTTACCATACAGTATACAGGCGAGCAATGGAGACAAGGTGCTACTTTGTTAAATCCTGGCCTCACGTTTTTTTATGTTCCTACCAAGTTCTTCCTGCCTCCGCTACAAAGTTTCAATAACCTAACTGGAAACGTTAAAGTTCCTGAATTGAATTTTTCAGCAATCAGAACTGGGATCGTAGCTACACCACTAAATGGCAACGATATTGCCAACCAAAAAGTGATTTTGGCTTCTTTTCCCATAAACTTAGCAAACGGAGATGAAATTCTTTTGGGTTGGGAAGGCAACGGCACGTTTAATGGCAGCCCCCCTCCAGTTATAGTCCCTTTCGATGATTTTCACGGGCTGGCCATTGACAATTTTTCATTGGTAGCTGAGGCACAATCATTCCCCACATTCATTTCAGCTAATAACTTTCCACCCACCCTTGCAGAAGGCGGAGGTGTGTACACAGTTAATGTAAATTTGGTGAACCCAAGTGCCACATCTAGCACAACAATAGACATAGTGCCATCGCTATCAAGTGCTAATCCTGATGTCAGTGGATTAGATTATAATTACACGCCCTCTACCCTCACATTTGCTCCGAATCAATCGCAGGCTTCTTTTTTTATCAACATACTTCCGCACACCAATTATTATGGTGTGGGTACTTTCAAACTTGAGATCGCAAACTTGAGAGATAATCCTAATGCCATTTATCCCAATGGTATATTCGATGGTAGCAACCCAGGCGTCCCATCATCTATTATCCCTGGTATTGGAGCTCAAATTTATACTTACAGCGATAATAAATTAAAAACGGAGGTAATTGCAAGTTTCAAATCGGCTCTTAATTTATCATTAGTGGGTAGCGATTTGCAAATTACAGAAGGTACTGGCAATATTTTTGTTAAATTAAAGATTAAAAATCCTAGCTTGACAGTACCTACCTTAGTACAATTTGATGGAGGCAATTTCATCAGTAAGCCTTTTCCCGATGCTAATTTCTATGGAGCAGCAAATGCTGATTATGGCATGTTGTTCGATACCCTTTCGGTCTATCCTGCTTCTCCATCTATTATATTTCCAGCTGGCCTTTACCCTGCTGGGTTCGATGGTGACACCTTGATAGAGGTAAAAATAAAAGACGATTTGATGCCAGAACTAACTGAAAATGCGTTAATAGGAGTGAATGTTTCAGGTGGCACTTCCGTATTAGGGAGACAACCAGAGCTAACAGAGCTCAAATTTAAGATTGTTGACAATGATTTTCGAACCAGTGTATCGATTAATACTACTATTAATTTTACGAATCCTATTGTGGATGAAGCGGTTGGGAACTATGTACTGAACATCGATTACGACAATTCATTTGTTCCTCAGGCTGCAATTTTGGGCATAGGGTTTGATGATTTGGCAACCCAAGCATTGGTTGCGCCACCCTCTACTTTAGCCATCGTTAATGGGGCAGATATTTCTTTTACAGACCAATTCTTTAACATTCCCGCCAATAGTAAAGGAGTCATTAGTGTTACCATTCCAATTTTAGATAACGTAATTTTCGATCAACCTGTACGCAAAGGAGTTGTAAGTTTAAAAAGCTTAACAGGAGGCAAAAATCCATTGGTAGGTATTGAATCCGGAGCAACATTTTTTGATCCAAATCCTGTAAATTCAAATAAAAGTCTAGAGTTGACAATTACCGAAGATGATAATCGTACTAATGTAAATTTTTCTTCAATTGGGTCGACTTCAATAGAAACCATCTCGGGTCCTTTCATCATACCAATTGTTTTAACCAACCCTAGCCCCACAGATACAACATTCGTAACAATATCAGATGCAGGAGGCGATGCTGTTGCGGGCGTTAATTATACCATTAATAAATTTGTAATAAAATATCCTCCTGGCTCTACTACCCCTTTGGAAGACATAGCCATTACATTAATTAATAATTTGATGCCAATAAATATTTCTAAAAGGATTCGAATACTGATTGCAGGAGTAACAGGCGGACAAGGCAACCCAACATTTTCTAACAACCCTTTTGAATTTACGATCAAAGGAGGCGCTCCCATAAGCATGACACAGGTAAAAATCCTTAAAATGGGGATTGTGCGCAGTGTATTTGAAAATGTGGGCGTACTTACGTTCAATATAGGAATCTTAAACCCCAGTAAAACGGTACCAACGTTTGGTCAGATAGCAGCTTCTAGTAATGGTTCAGCAATAGAGGGAATTAATTACTCGTTCCCCACCACATCATTCAGTTTTCCAGCTACAGGTATAGACCCTACCCCTGCTCTCGATGATATTGAAGGTGTGATTACGATGGCTATCAACATTCTTGCAGATGGTATTCCTGCTCGACCAACTTTGACGCTCATTACGCTAATTAAAAGTGTTTCAGGTGGGGATTTTGCCTCTATTAAGGACACAACTTTAAATATTTTTAGTTTTACAACCAGAATTAGAGATGCAGACCTACAAACTTCGATAAGAATTGTGACCAAATCAATCGCTGTTAATGAATCCAGTGGGTTTGCTACGTTCACATTTTCGATTACAAATCCTAGTGCTATCAACCCCACCACGGTTAATCTTAACTTAGCCACTGCCTCGGCCAGTGATGCTGCGTTGAACACCAGTGATTTTACTCTCAATCCTACTCCTTACACAATTGTTTTTCCGGCCAATTCAGGCGCCAATCAAGTGGTGAATATTCCAATTGTAAACGACAACTCGGTCGAGATACAAGAATTTGCAGTATTTCAATTGGAAAATATTGGTGGGGGCCTCAATGCAACTACTACTATATTGGGAGGCAATCAAATAGAATTGACTATTAACGATGACGATAAGAGTCCGGTGCTTTCTTTTGATTCTGAAGTTTCTGGAGCATTTGAAGGAACTATTGCTGTGCGTAAGATAAAAATTTTCAACCCTAGTACTACTTTCCCGACCGTAGTGGATGTGAGTGTTACAGGATTTGGAGGAGCAGTTTCTGGTGTTAATTACAACCCCATTGCCACCCTTACAGGCGGTTCTTTGGTGAATATTAATGCCTTATTTACAGTTACTTTTCCAGCGGGTTCTGCCATAACTCAAGACATTAGCATTAAGTTGCTCCAAGATGGCGTTTTCAATAGTGGGTATCAAATTGAATCACGCTTGTTAAATCCAAGAGGGGGATCTTCAGCCTCGCTAGATCCGTTAGGTTCCTTCAACAGTTTTAGAATTTTTAATAGCGATCTAGACCTTAGAACTTCAGGAGATGGAACTGCAACGGTCGTTAATGGATCTTCCAGCACTTTACAAGGCACCCAAATTTGGACTAGCAATAGTGCAAATCAAACTGTAGATATAAACATACGCACTGGAAACCAATTTACTGGAAATGGTAGTTCAGCTATCAATAATGTTGATATAGAAATTCCAAGTGGCTGGAATGCCTCCAGTGCTAATGTGCAATTTATTGGCAGAGGCTATGGGTCAGCTACTTACAATTTAATTGGCAACAGCCTATCCATCCAAAACACCAGTTTGGTTGGGCAGTTTTTTGAATCGCAAGGAACCATTCGAATTAGTGGTTTGACTACTCCTATACCTGCTTCCAATTCAACTGGTCAATATATATTTGGCATTAAAACTTCTACTAATGGATTTGCACCAGCAAGTATTGCGGGGATTTTTAATGGTTATGTTACCATTCCTATTGCCCAAGCCAATCAGTTCGGGCAGGGAAAGACATTGGCAGTATCAGGTACGGTACAATCTTTACCAGATGATGTAACGGGCAACACCATTACGTTAGCTATGCAAGACAATGACACTCCGTTTTCGGGTATGTTTGTGCAAGCTATAGATAATGTTAGTGGTACTGTAGTTAATAGAAATTTGCCAAGATATGCCATCGGTGACAGCATTATTGCTTTCGGTACTTTAATAATTACCGACAATGTTTTGAAGGGAATTAGTAGAAACACATTTTTTGTGGGTAAATCACTAAACTACTATGCTCCTATTATAAAGACATTTGCAGAGCTTACTGGGGCTACTTCTGGCACGCCAACAGCAGTTAAAGATCAGTATTCGGGTATGTTGATGCGGGTAAAAAATGTGACCCCCACTGCTCCGATAGGGCCGTTGTGGAACGGTGGCAATGGATTTTTAGTAAAAGATCCATCTGTGACCCAAGGTATATTACAATTTACTGGTAATGGTATTTCTCTAACGGCTTTACCTTCTAACTGGAACACAAACTCACCTAATCCAGTAGAATTAATAGGTGTATGGCAAGGAGCCATCGTGGGTAGCAATGTGTGGAGCAACATGAATATTCAACCGAGAAATCGCAATGACTTCTTCGCCAACAAATTCACTTGGGATGGCGGTGCGGGCACTTCGAACTGGAATGATGCGCTCAACTGGAGCCCTGATTTTTTGCCCACTGCCAATGATACGGTTGTGCTTGATAACTCAAATCTGCCATTCTTTAGCTACAAGGTAGTGTTGCCTAACACCCCCGTGTTGGTAAACTCAATTAAGATTGAGGCAAATTCAGGTTTGACCATCGCTTTTGAATTGCCAAATTCAAATACAGCAAGTTCTGCTCTTAGTTTGAATTCATCATCAATAGCTTTAGAAATAGGTAAAGGTTGCACATTTAAAAACTCATCTGGCATTACAAGCAGTGTCACTGAGGCAATTGCTTTTACCGGAGGTGGTAAAATAAAAATAGGGAACTTGGGAAGGTACATTCATAATACCTTATCGGCCAGTGCCGGTATAGTAAATAGATACGTACTGTCTGCTTTGGCAAACAAAGGTATTTTTGAGTTTGATGTGCCAACAAATGCATCATACGACATTGTTACTTCTGGTATATCTTATGGCTCACTAAAACTAAGTTCGGTAGCCGCTGGAGGTGCCAAAGTATATAGCACCACAATGACAGCACCCACTACCATATCTGGCTATTTGTTTACAGATGCCAATGCTACTTTTGCTCCCTCAGGAGCAGGCAATATGACACTGAAAGGAAATATATACAATTTTGGAAATTGGATACCTACCGCCTCCCAATCCATTAATTTCAACCGCACCGATTCGGCTATGGTTGTGGTGGGTAATTCCATTGTATTCAGAAATAATGTAGTGGCCAATGTGCCTGATAGAATAGAACTAAATATTCCTATCACAGTAGCAGGAGGCACTTTCTCGCTAACTTCAGGAAAAGTATATTTGAATAATGGTGGATTAAGAATGACCAACTCTGGCAATATCATCGGTGGTAATGCCAGTAATTATTTTGTTACCAATGGAAAAGACTTTACCAAAGGATATGTAACCCAAAATAATGTTGGTTCTACGGCTTTATTATACCCCATTGGAAGTATAACTTCTTACACGCCCCTCACCATACAAAATGCGGGTATAATTGATAACTTCAAAGCAAGAACTTTGGACAGCCTATTTGCCAATGCCTCTAATGCAGGTGGGCAAACATTCAGTGGGGTAAACCGCACTTGGTTGCTAGAAGAAGAAGTAGCTGGTGGTTCCGCGTTAAACTTAACAACTCAATGGAACACAGCAGATGAATTGCCAAGTTTCGACCGCAGCAATTCAGAGATTACATATAGAGTTACCTCAAGCGTATGGCAGCAAACGGCTTTAGGGAGTGCCTCAGGTTCTAATCCTTATACCCGATCTTTGAATAACTTTACAAGCTTAGCAGGTTTAACAGCTTTTGGTGTGGTTAATTCTACTTCTGGCCTATTTTTAGAGCGTGCAGATTTTAAGATCAATACTTTATCCACCTGCTCTGGCATTACACTTACCTTCACCGACCTATCTACTGGAGCTAATTCCTTCGCATGGAACTTTGGTGCAGGTGCTACACCAGCCACAGCCAACACTGCTGGGCCTCATAATGTAGTTTATACTACTACAGGTACTAAAATAGCAAGTTTAGATATCAATGGCGGGGGCGGTACCAAAACAAAAACAATTACAAACATTACTATTTTGCAATCTGCAAGCATTGCCAATGCTGGTATCAGCCAATCAATATGTGGCACATCTACAACACTTGCAGCCACTACTCCTACTAACGGCACTGGTGCTTGGTCTTTAGTATCAGGAGGAGGCATTTTGGTGAGTCCTTTTACTACAACCAGTATTACTGCATTAAACATTCCTCTGCAATCTAGTTCGGTCTTTAAGTGGACAGTTTCAAATCCTCAGTGTCAACCTGGCAGCACTAGTGTGGTTACAGTTACCAATGTTTCGCCAAGCGTAGCCAATGCAGGTTTAAATCAAACCGTATGCGGCAGTGCAGCAATTTTGTCAGCCAATGTCCTAACTTTTGGAAGTGGGCTTTGGCAAGTGGTAAGTGGTGCAGGTGCATTTACCAGTGCTTCATTACCTAACACATCGCTTACAGCTTTGGCACTAGGAGCAAATGTATTGAGGTGGAGTACGTTTACGCCACTTTGTACTACCACTTCTCTTGTTACCATTACCTCTAACTTCGCCACTACGCCTACTGTCTCTCTACTTTCATCATTAAATAGTACCGTTTGCGCAGGCACAGTAATTTCGTTTACATCAACAGGAACTAATGTAGGAGCATCGCCAGTATATAGCTGGTTTAGGAACGGAGCTTTTCAAAACAATGGAACAAATTATTCTAATGCATTAGCCAACAACGACCAAATCCAAGCTATTGTAAGCGTGACAGGTGGTTGTTTCTTTACAAATACGGCAAGCACGGCAATTTATACAGCTACCGTCAATCCAAATCTAACACCATCCATCGCTGTAGCTTCTAATACTAATACCGCAGTTTGTTCAGGTACGGGAATTAGCTTCACGGCTACAGGCAGCAATATTGCTGGAGGCTTGGCAAGCTATGGTTGGTATAAAAACAATATTTTTCAATCTGTGAGCAATACCTACGCTAGCTCCGTTTTGGCAAACAATGACCAAATTACTTCCATTCTTAGTTTAACAGGTGGATGCTTCACAAGTACTACCAGCAGTTCAGTCGCATACACAGCCACGGTAAACCCCAACTTGACAACATCTGTTATTTTGACTAGCAATGCCAATTCAGCGGTCTGCTCAGGCACAGGTATCAGCTTCACGGCTACGGGCGTAAATACAGGTACAAGCCCAATGTATGTTTGGAGCTTGAACGGAACACCCGTACAAACGGGTGCTACCTATAGCAACTCCAATTTGGCAAATAGCGATAATATTCAAGCCTTTATCACGGCAAGTGGTGGTTGTTTTGCTAACAATACAGCAAGTTCGGCTATTTATGTTAGCACGGTAAGTTCGCCCATATTGCCATCAGTTCTATTGCTATCCTCAACTAATACCAGCGTTTGTTCAGGTACTGGCATATCCTTTACTGCTACAGGTACTAATTTGGGAACTACACCAGCCTATGGTTGGTACAACAATGGCGATTTGGTTTCAACGGGTTCAATGTTTAATTCCAATTCTTTAGCCAACGGCAATCAAATACAAGCCATAGTGACAGCTAAGGGAGGTTGTTTTTCGACTCCATCAGCTAGTTCTGCCATATTCGTTGCCAGTATCAATCCTGTATTTACACCAAATATAATTGTGTCAAGCACCAATACCACCGTTTGTTCAAGCGTACTTATAGGCTTCACAGCTACAGGCAGCAATGCAGGTGCTACGCCTACTTATGCTTGGTATAATAATGGAGCTTTTATAGGTGCAAGTTCTGTCTTTAGCAGCACGAGTTTATTTAATAATGACATAATCACGGCAGCCTTAACGGTGTCTAGCGGTTGTTTTAGCAGCAATACGGCTACTTCCAATGCGGTAACAATCAATATCTTGCCTTCGGTTAGCCCTACAGTGCTGATACCGACCACATTACCTGCTGTATGTGCTGGCGGGAGTGTTACGGTTACCAGTGCCATAGCCAATGCGGGCATTATCACCCCTGTTTATACTTGGTTCAAAAACGGCACAGCCACAGGGATAGCCACAAACACTTATATATATGTACCCGTAAATGGAGACCAAGTAAGTGTTAAGGTAGCCACCGATGGCCAATGTACTGCTCTAACAACCATTACATCTAATAGCTTGGTACTTAACACTACCTTGCCGCTTACGCCCACTGTTAGCATTATAGCAACTGGAGGAACTACACTTTGTGGGGGAAATACTTCATCATTCACAAGCACGATTGCCAATGGCGGGGCGACCCCAGTTTACACATGGTATGTAAATGAGGTAGCACAGGCCAACACGCTTTCTACTTTCAATTTCATTCCTAGTGGCAGCGACAATGTAAAACTGCAATTGACTACTTCAGAGCTTTGTGTTACCACAATTACAGCTGCGTCAAATGTGGTAAACCTCACCGTTACATTGTCATTAATCCCGCAAATTGTGCTTACAAGTTCGGCAACTATACTTTGCGAAGGTGCAGTCGTAACTATTACCTCTGCCATCAGCAATGCAGGTTCTGCTCCTACTTATCTATGGGTTAAAAATGGATTGTCAATTGCGAACGGTATTGATCGATATATATTCACCCCTACGAATCAAGACAAGGTAGTATTGCGTATTACTGGAGGGGTAGGGTGTATAAATTCGGCACAAAGTAATGATGTGAACTTGGTAGTAAATGCAATAGTAACACCAACTTCCACATTGAATTACACTTCAAATACCATTTGTGGAGGAAATACAGTTTTGGTTTCTTCAAGCATCACAGGTGGCGGTTTGGCACCAGCATACAGTTGGAAAATAAATGGTGTAAATGCAGCTACTTCTACCACATTGCAGTTTGTGCCTATCAACAACCAAACAGTTTCTCTAGAATTAACCTCTAGCGAAAAATGCCTTACCGTAAGCAATCCAATAATTACTTCAGCTGGAATAATATTTACAGTATTAGAAAGCTTTACCCCAACGGTTTCTATTGCAGTATCAGATACTTTAATTTGCACGTCTAGTATCGTGACAGTGACAGGCTCAATAACCAATGGAGGAAGCAGCCCAGCATTAGTTTGGCTTGAAAACGGTACTGTAAATAACAATGACAATGGTAATTTGATTCTTGTTAGCCCTAGTAAAACGGCTTCGTACCAACTTAGATTAATCACCACGGCCGCCTGCGCTACCGCCTCAGAAGTATTATCCAATATGGTAACAATAGTGGTCAATGAAGTTTCAGGGGGTGAAATAGATCTGTCTGCAAGCACCCAAACCGTTTGTATCGGATCAATGGCTACCATTGTGTTGAAAAATGCAAGCGGAACTATTACCTGGCAAAGTAAATTACCAGCCGAACCAGAAACAGCCTGGACAAACACCACAGATGTGAACGATAGCTTGGGGGTTTACCGCATAAAAAACGCAGTCACACCGCGCCAATACAGATCAAGTGCCAGCTCTCCTATTTGTGGTCAACCTCTATATAGCTCCAACTCCATAGCCGTAAGCGTAGATCAGCTAACCAAAAGTGGTACAGCCACCGCATCGACAGAAGAGTTGTGTAACGATGGAAAATTCTCCTTAAAATTGACAAATTACTTGGGAAATAACATCAAATGGCAGGTAAGCAGGGATTCCGTTACGTTTGAAGAATTTAATTCAAGCATCAATGATGCTGATATGCTTCTTGCTGAATTAGATATTCGCCAATACGAAAGTAAATATTACTACCGTGCCCAAGTGAAATCGGGCGTCTGCCCTAATGTAGCTACCAACATTGTAGTAATTAGTGTTTGCGGATCAAACAACTTCATTCCCAATGGTTTTACTCCCAATGGAGACAAGACAAATGCTTATTGGGATTTAAGTAGTATCCGTTTGCTCGATCAAGCTTCCATTAAGGTATTTGATCGCTACGGTGGACAAGTGTTTGAAAGCACTGGTAAGAACTTCAAGGATACCCCGTGGGACGGTGACAACCTGCCTGCTGCTACTTATTGGTATATAATCGATAGAAAAGATGGCTCAAAGATTTTAAGAAGCTCAGTAACGATCTTTAAATAAAATAAAAGCCCCCAATCCCGAAGGGGGCTTAAAACTAACTTCAGGGATTTATTAAATTATTAATCAGGAATATGCTTATCCTAAACCCCCTTCGGGGGTTGGGGGGCTTTAAACTAACTTTACATTGAAAAATATCTATCTTATTCTCTCTTTGATTGCTGTAATGCATATTGCTGAAGCGCAGCAAATTCCACAGTTTACACAGTATATCCTCAATCCCTTTATTGTGAATCCTGCGTACGCAGGCACCACCGAGCACTACGATTTAAAAGCCAGTTACCGCAAGCAATGGTTGGGAATTGACGATTCACCTTCAACCATGTACTTTACCGTTCATGGGCACGTGGGCAAGGAACATCCCCGCATGAGGGGCAAATCCAAAGGTCAAAATACTAGGCATCATGGTATTGGTGCTACAGTAATGAGAGATCAAACTGGCCCTTTGAGCAACACCCGCATTAGCGCCACTTATGCTTATGACTTAACTTTAACCCAAAACATTCGCATGTCATTCGGAGCCTCAGCAGGAATCAAAAGCCTTCAGACCGATTTGAGCAAAATAAAATTGAACGATGGCACCAATGACGTAGGTAGCGTATCTAATAATT
>CAZMFZ010000002.1:33261-67992 GCA_964565665.1 uncultured Bifidobacteriaceae bacterium
AGCAAAATAAAATTGAACGATGGCACCAATGACGTAGGTAGCGTATCTAATAATTCACCAGATTTAAGTTTGGGAGTATACTTGTACAGCAATAAATTCTTTGTAGGGCTGTCTGCCCAGAATTTAATCTTTACTGAGATAAACAAATCTATCTTCGGGCTGGATAAAAAATACTATAAAAATAACAATTATTATTCTCAACATCTTTTTGTGCAGGCCGGTTATGTGTTCGCTATAAACGAATTGTTTAGTGTTATACCCTCTACTATGGTAAAATACGCCATTAACACCCCAACACCCAGTGTAGATTTGAATGCAAAGGTTAAATACAACAATATGCTATGGGCAGGAATAAATTACAGAACTAATGATGCCGTAGGGGCTTTTATTGGGCTTTTGTTCGATAAAAAATATGAAGTGTCTTACGCATACGATTACGGCATTTCAAATATTTCCATTTACGGCTCGGGCAGCCACGAAATAATGATAGGATACAGAATTCAACCCAAATTTGAAGTAAAATCCCCTTCAGATTACTGGTAGAATTGCGGTAGTGAAGTCGTTTGTATTCTTAATTTCGGAGCTGGTGCTGGCATAATGCTCTGTCCTGTTTTTTATTAAAATTTCGGTTCTAATCTTTAAGAGAAAGACGGTGGGAAAATCATTAAATAACAATATTGTGGTTAATTTTGCCACGTTGATGTATGCAAAACGAACACACTTGAGTGAAAAATGTTTATTCCAGAAAATTAATTAGCTTTTTTACAAAATAATGCAGCCGAAATTAAGTAGTTTATGCTGTTAAATCACTCTTAATAGCTGAAACAATATCTCATTATGGCTACACTAACTTTAAATGAATCGAAACGAAATTTAATAGTCAAATATTTGGCTAACGAATTGACCTTAGAACAAACAAATGATTTTGATAAATGGAGAAACGAAAGCGATGTTGAACCCCTAATTCAAGAGGTGAGAAATATTTGGGAAGGATTTAATATTAACGCTTTTGAATTACCTGAAAATGTAAAAGATGAGGCATACAGCTTACTCCAAAGTAGAATTAAGAAAGCACCTACAACTAAGTTAAATCTGAAGGTAAACAAACCTACAATTAGCGTATTTTTTCTTCTGAAAATAGCTGCGGTTTTCATTTTTATGCTATTGACCTCAGCCATAATTTACCTTTATATAACACCAGGTAATTTCACTCAACCTATCTCTTTTAGAACAATCAATGTAAATAGTGGTACAAAAAAGCAATTGAAATTGCCCGACAATTCTAAAGTTTATGTTAATTCAGGGTCGGTATTAACCTACAACTCTACTTTTGAAAATGTCCGTATGGTTTCCTTAGCAGGAGAGGCTTTTATTAACGTAGTTCCCGATCCTCAAAGGCCATTTATCGTAAATTGTGGCGACTATAGAGTAAAAGTGATAGGTACTTCTTTCAATATCAGATCGTATCCTGAAGACAACAACTTCTCGGTGTTTGTAAATGAAGGCATTGTAGAGGTAAGCCACAAAAAAAGAGTATTAGGCTTGGTAAAGCCTGGGTTTGCTTTGGAAGCAAACAAACAAAAAATAACCTATGAGTTAATGAAGTTAGAGGCTTTAGAAATCCCTGATTGGAGAAATAATAAGTTGGTATTTAAAAATACAAGCTTTCAAGAAATAAAAAACACGCTGGAGCGACACTACAATGTGAAACTAATACTCGAAAACGACAAACTAAACAACTGCTCATTTGCTGGTTCATTCGACAACAGATCAATAGACTACGTTTTGTCAATCATTTCAGAAGTAGGTAATTTTAAATACAAAATTGATTACGAAAAAAAAGAAGTAAGCATTTTTGGCAAAGGATGTGAGAATTGATATTTTTAACATAAATATTCGTTCCTTTGCAGCATTATATAGCTCCAGATTTGGATTATGAGTAGGATTAAGCATCTGGTTCTACTTTTTCTTGTCTTCATCAAAGTAGCTTATCCCCAAAAAAAAACCGACAGATTAACTTTTGATTTTTACGATACTCCTCTACAAGAATGTTTTGAACAGTTGGAGAAAAGATCGAATTACAGGTTTGTTTACAACGAACAAGTAGTAGCCAAGCAAAAAAACCTCACCCTAAGATCGAATAAAGTAACTATTACCAAGGCTTTAAGCAAAGTATTGGCCAAAACAAACCTTACCTATGCAATTGCTGGCGATTTGATATTGATAAAAGAGAAAGACGAGAAAGCAAAAACACTTAAAACCGCAGGCGAAATAGCCGGATATATAAGTAGCGATAAAAATGGCGAGAAATTAACGGGTGCAATTGTCAAAATAAAGGATTACAAAGCGGTCACAGACACCAATGGATATTTTAACATTCAAAATATTCCTATCGGCACGCAACCTATTTTTATTTCATACATAGGTTTCTTCGATTATGTCGATACTTTAAACATAGAAGAGAATCCAAAAAAAGAGATTTATATTTCGATCAAAAAGAACCCGAGCTACTTAGATGAAATTACGGTAAGGGGCAATAGAATACTAAATCCTGACACAATTGATTTTTTAATTGAGGAGCGGAAACTTTCAATGCTGCTACTGGATGGCGTAGATAGAAAATATATTGACCAAAGCGGCAGTATTACTACTCCCGAAGCCTTGCAGCGAATATTAGGAGTGGATGTATCAGGTCAAAGATACCCTGCTGTACGAGGTATGGGAGACGGGAATACAATAGTAATGCTCAACGAAATCCGATTAATGCCTATTGCAAATGAAAGAAATGCACTTGGTGTAGATATCATCCCACTTAATCTTCTTGAAGACATAAAAGTAGAAAAAAGTGTTTTGCCAAATCGACCTTCGGAAGCAACAGGTGGAATAATAATTTTAAAAACGAAAGATTACCCAGATAGTCTAACTATTGCATTTTCGGCACTGGGGGGAATAAATGACAATACATTTGGTGATAATAGCGAGAATGTCAATATCCCAAGTCTTGGATTAATTGGCGAAAATATCCAAAATAAGCCAACTAGCAATCAAGCTAAGAATTCACTACCTCTAAAACAGCAATATCATTTTTTTATGGGTAACACGCTCACTGTCAATGGAATACCATTCGGTGTGCTATGTAATCTGAACTATTACAAATCTTCAGATTTTCATTATGGTGAAAATAACTTCTATGGCCTTACTTCAGATTCAACAAAAATTCCCGCATTTAACGCTTTATTATTCGACAAGGGTCTCAATATTAATATGGGCAACTCATTGAAAATGAAACTGTTGATGGAGAACGAAATATTGAATTTGGGTGGAATGGCTGCAATGAATGCAAAGTTATCGCCTAACCATATACTTTCCACTGGCTACCTATTCAATAAGCTTGCAGAGTCACTACAAAGTAAGTCGGAGGGATATGTTAAAAACCTCAACAATTCGAGTGGAAATAATTTTGCAGAACAGTTATATACATATCGAAACGCAAATGTCATGCACACTTTTTATTTGAAAGGAAATCATTCATTTGGAAAGCTGCCAACCAAAACCAAAATAAAGTGGGCCTTGAATTACAATAGGAATGATAAACTCGAACCCAATATCAGTAATACAAAGTCAGCAAAAGATAGCATAGGTTTGACATCTTATTACAATAAACTAAACCGATCTTTTCATCAAAATACATTAGGTTATTCGGTCGATTTTATTTTACCTTTAGTTGACGATGAATTTCTTCACAAATTCATGGTAGGCACTCAATTTCTTTATAGTTCAAATTTTTTTAATCAAGAACAGTCAACATCTGACTCATCCAATGCACTACTTTCGAATACACCTATTTTAAAGTACAGCCTACAACAAACCATTGCCAACTATTACGGCATGGCAGAGTTGCAGTTTTCTTCGGTTTCATTTTTATCATTTGGTTTTAGGTCTGATTTGAGTTCTATCAATACCAAAATTAACACCGCAGACTCATCGCAATTTTCTAATCTCAGAGTAAGTGACTCCTTGTCATCTGCCAATTATAACTCTGGAATTCAGCTTTTGCCATCGGCACAGTTTTTATGCAAACCTACAGAAAATTGGTATTTAAGAATTGCCTTTAACAAAACTCTATCTCGGCCTAACTCAAGTGATATTCTACCCGTTTATTTATTCAACCCCTATTTTCAGGCATTTTCAATAGGGAATAAAACTTTAATAAATGCATACGCCTATAATATTGATATGAGAGGTGAATGGTTTAGAAATGAATCAAGCTCAATCGTTTTAGGTATTTTTTATAAATATTTAATAGGGAACTTTGAAAGGGAGTTATACACATACAATAATCAACAATATATTAAGATTGAAAATAGTGAAAATGACGGGCAAGTTTTTGGAGCAGAATTGGAAATTAAACAAAGATTAAGTGAAATATCGAATTCATTAAAAAACTTTACACTTGGCTACAATATGCTCTTAGCCTTAAGCAGCGTAAAAATCAATTCCGAAAGCTACCAACGCATGTTGATAACAGACAAAGAAGCTAGTATCTATAGGCCAGTTTTTGAACAACCATCATACATATTCAATTTTAATATAGGTTACGACAACTTTTTTACTAAAACTACAGCCAATATTTTTTTGAATGTTGTGGGCGATAAAATAGTAGGGATACTAGGTCAAGGCCAACCCTACATTTACGAGTTGCCTGCACCTAGTCTTGATTTTAACATTTCACAGAAGTTATTTAAAGGAGTTTCTTTAAGATTATTCACGAAAAACCTATTCAATCCTTTGCGTATGACCACAAGCAAAATACAAGCTACGAATGAAACCTATTTGCATCGTGCTTACCGCTTGGGCAGGCAATTTTTATTGGGCATTACCTATAATTTTTAAGACGCAATGTTGCTAATTTATTAACGAATTGTTAACATTTTATTAATTCCATTTTTATATTTTCGCCATTTGGTGGGTATGGGTATATTTGAGTTAATTAGGAATAAAGTGAGACCTTAATGGAGATTATTTCAGACAATGATTTATTGATACGAATTAAAGCAGATGATGAAAAAGCCTTCCAAAAATTATTTAAAAGATATTATAGCAGGCTTTATTACTATTCATTTTCATTTGTAAAAACAAAAGAAATAGCTGAAGAGGCGGTAATGGATATTTTCTTTGCTATTTGGGAAAAAAGAAAGGCTTTACTAATATCAAATTTTGCTTTCTATATCTATGCTTCAGTCAAATACAAATCGCTTGAATATAAAAAAAAGAAAAAAGTTATATTTGATGAATTAGAGACTGTGAGTAATAATTCTTCTATAAATGAACATGACCCTGAGCAAAAAATGATATTTGCAGAGTTTGAAAACAGAATTGACAGCCTTGTAAATCAACTACCACCACAAAGGAAGCTTGTATTTATGCTGAACAGAGTAGATGGGCTAAAATATAAAGAAATATCACAATTGTTGGAAATATCACTTCGGACAGTAGAAAAACACATGTATGATGCCGTGTTTCAACTCAAAGATTTACTTTCAAAAGAAGTTAAATAAATACTTAAAAGTAATAAATTATGCATACGTATTCAGCATCACTGGCATTACTAGCATCAAAATATCTTCGTTGGCTATAGCTTCAAGAGGATTTATTAAGCCTGCTTTATTGGGTTGTGACATGCTGATAGTGATACTCTCACAATCTAAATTATTGATCATCTCAAGCAAGAATTTCGCGTTAAAACCTATTTCCATGTCTTCGCCATTGTATTCGCAAACCAATCTTTCATTGGCTTCATTTGAAAAATCTAAATCTTCAGCTGAAACTTGCAATTCGCTGCCACTCATTTTAAAACGAACCTGATGTGTAGTTTTGTTCGCATATATAGAAATACGTTTTAAGCAATTGAGCAACTCAAGTCTACTGATATTGAGCTTATTAGGGTTTTCCAAAGGAATCACATTATCGTAATCAGGAAAACGCTCATCTATTAGTCGGCATATTAATTTTGTGCTACCAAAGCTGAAAAATGCGTTCGAAGTATTAAATTCCATGCTCACCGCAGTGTTATCTGAAGGCAAAGAGGTTTTCAATAAAGTTAATGCTTTTTTAGGGATAATGATTGAAGACGGAGTGTCGATAGCTAAATCTACTCTTCTGTAACGCACTAATCGGTGGCCGTCAGTGGATACAAAAGTCAGATTTGAATCATTCATCTGAAAAAAAACGCCCGTCATTGCCGGACGTAAATCTTCAGAACTAGTAGCAAAAATAGTGCTTGCAATAGCCTTGCCTAGTACTTCAGATGACATGTCTACTTTTGAAGCACCTTTCATCGCAGGTATCTTTGGGAAATCGGTGGCGTTCTCCCCAGAAAGCTTGTAATTCCCGTTGTTAGATCTAAGTGTGATTACATAAGTATCTTCATCTATACTAAAAGTGATGGGCTGCTCTGGCAAATTACGAAGCGTATCAAGCAAAATTTTGGCAGGCACACATATATTGCCCGATTCCTTCGATTCTACCGACATTTCAGTGATCATGGTAGTTTGCAAATCGGAGGCTGTGATTGTTAGTTTTTCCTTCTCAATTTCAAACAAAAAATTCTCTAAAATGGGAACAATAGGGTTTGAAGCAATAACACCACTTACAGAGGTAAGTTGTTTTAGCAAAGAAGCAGAAGAAACTATGAATTTCATGGGGATGATTGTTAAGGAATCAAATTTGCGAATAAAAATTTACGACTCTTTGGAGAGTATCAATTAGCAAAATTAAATATTCTAAACACAAAACCTTAGAGAACGCTATAAAAATTTATTCACAAGTTATGAACACTTATTAAACCATGATTAATGCAAAAAAACTTGACTAAATATAAAGCGTTTTTGGATTACTATGGGCAGATTAATATATAAACACCCCATTTTTTGATTGTATTGAAAGCTTGTTTGCATTGCTCTTTTGTACATGACCAATAATCTGGGCTTCAATATCAAGTGACTTTGAAATAGCAATCATATTTTCAGCAGCATTTTCATTAGTGTATATTTCAAGCCTATGCCCCATATTGAATACCTTGTACATTTCGCTCCAATCTGTGCCACTTTCTTGCTGAATAATTTGAAAAAGAGGTGGGACAGGCAATAAATTGTTTTTAATAATATGTACTTTATCTACAAAATGTAATACTTTGGTTTGGCCACCGCCACTGCAATGGACTATCCCTCCTATTTCAGAGATGGGAATTTCATCCAAAATTTGCTTTACCAATGGGGCGTAAGTACGTGTAGGTGACAATACCAATTTGCCAATCGTAATTGATAGATTGTTGTCAATAATTACTCTTTCCGTTAAGCTTCTTTTGCCGCTATACACCAAATTATCAGGCACTGCAGCATCAAAACTTTCAGGGTATTTTGATGCCAATATTTTTGAAAAAACATCGTGACGGGCAGAAGTGAGGCCATTGCTGCCCATGCCGCCATTGTATTCTGATTCGTAACTTGCCTTTCCGTAAGAGGCAAAACCTACTATAACCTGCCCGCTTTTTATTTGGCTATTGTCAATTACATCTGCTTTTTTCATGCGAGCAGTTACGGTGCTATCTACAATAATGGTACGTACCAAGTCGCCCACATCGGCAGTTTCGCCACCTGTAGAATATATTTCCATGCCATAATCGCGTAGCATTTCAAGTATCTCTTCCATGCCGTTAATAATAGCTGCTATTACTTCGCCAGGAATCAGATTTTTGTTTCTGCCAATAGTAGAAGAAAGCAGCATCGGACCCACACAGCCTACGCATAATAAATCATCAGTATTCATCACAATGGCATCTTGTGCTATTCCTTTCCAAATGGAAATATCGCCAGTTTCCTTCCAATATAAGTAAGCTAATGAAGATTTGGTACCCGCTCCATCGGCATGCATGATATTTACATAATCTGAATTTCCGCCTAAAATATCTGGCGAAATTTTGCAAAATGCCTTTGGAAACAACCCTTTGTCAATGTTTTTGATGGCGTTGTGTACGTCTTCTTTAGAGGCCGATACTCCTCTTTGCATGTATCGTTCGTTCATTTTTTCAAAATAAGAAATAAATATTCAGATCGGTTTAAAATGGCGGCTGAATCTGTTTTCACGTAGCCATAATTGCTAAAAACTTCATTGTAAAGTGCGTTGGTGGCTAAAGAATTGGTGTTGAAAGAAACCGGATTGTTCACGCAATCGGAATATACAAGGTTTCCCGATTGAATCAAACTGTCAATTTTGTGTTTCATTATTTCCACTTTGGCGCAATAAGGCATTAAATTTTTCAAACTTCCGCCCGTTCTATAATACTCAACGTTGTCAATTTCAGTAGCGTAACGCATTAAAAAATAGCTTTGCCTGTTTCCTTTGATGTATGCCGCCCATTTTTCATTTGTATTGAACATGAAATGATTCCAAGTCCACAGGCCAAAAAACATATTCCACAAGCCAATGCTGATTCCAAATCTTAAAGTTGCAGTTAGGTGTGGGTGCCAATTTGTGGCAATAAAAATGGTAAACAGCGAAGGCAACATGAGCATCATCTCTGAATTACCATTGTAGAAAAATGAAAACACCAAGTATATGATTCCCAAAAAGATAAAGAAAAGATTTTTCAAAGTGCTTGGCGAATTTTCACAGCAAGATTTTATCCACATATAAAAAGAAAAACAAATCGATAAACCTAAAAAACAGGCAATGAAGGAGTATAGAATATTAGATTGCCATAAACTCCACACATTGCCGTGAAATTGGATAAATGTTCTAAAAATGCTGACCACCCATCTGGCGAGTGTAAACAAATCAAATGTGAAGCGGGATGTTCCAGTAAAAAAAGTTTCGAAAATAAAATGGGATAGATTAAAAAATGTTAGCGTTTCGTGCCGATAGCCGATAAGCACCCAAATGTAAGCCAGTGGAACAATGAATGCCGGGAGCGCATAGAAGACCACTTTTTTAAAATGAAATTGCTTTTTAAACAAAAAGAAGGGAATAAAAAGCCACCAGAAAAAATGTATCTGGTGAAATAGGCATGAAAATGCCAATAAAAAACCTGCTAATATTAAATAAAAATCATTGTGAAACGCTTTGAATTTGAAAGCATAATAAGTACCCCATAACGAAAAAAACAAAGGGATTATATAGGTCTCATTTTCAGTTGCAAATCTTAAATAGGAAAAAAAACAGCTATTCAAAAACACCCAACTCAAAGCGTTCTTAGTCGTCAACCCATTGATTATTAATATCTCAAATAAAGTAAAAAGTATAGCGATGAAATAAATGGTATTGATGCATTTTCCTAGCCAGAGCGAGTCAGAAATACCAAAGAAAAAAGAAAATACATATAAATGCGCTGAATAAAGCAAATGATGCGCATGAAATAAAGAAGTATTCCAGCGAGCATCTGCTGCATAGCTGTAAGCATCTTGTGTAGAATTGATGCTTGGGAATAAAAAACAGGCAAATATCGGTGAGCATACGGCTAAAATCCAAGCAAATCGAGTGCCAAAAATGGAATCAAACTTCATTGTCCGATTCATCAGAAATACAAGAGAGCAGTTGGTGGGCTTCATCTACTTTTTCAGAGGCTCCTGCTTTTTCGAACGATACAATCATATTTCGCAACACTCTTCTTATGATACTAAGATTGTTGCAGGGTTCGTAAAACATGCTATTGTGCGACAAATTGAGGTGTGAGATATAGTTGTCAATATCGGAACGGGTGAAAATTAACCCTTTATTGAAGGCATTGATATAAAACTGAATATTTTGATTTTTGTAAGTGAGAATAAATAAGTTGGGCAAATTTACTCCATACACTGGCAATTTGAGCTTTTGAGCAATCAGCATATAAATTACACAAAGAGAAATTGGATTTCCTTTGCGAGTTTCCAATACTACATTAAGCATTGAATTGTTGGCAGAATGGAAATTTTTGGTGTTGGAAGCAAACCTCATTTTGCCAAAAAAGGCAAAATTCATCATTTTAATCATTTCATAAGGATGTTCGGTTTCAACTTTTATTTCTGTCCAAGCTTCAAAATAGAGTTGTTCTAAATCTGCTTTTAGTTTGTCGTATTCCAAATCGGGGTATTGATAAGTTGTTATCAGCCACATACCTTCGAGCAAATCCACATACCCTCCTTCTTTCCAAGTATGAAGTTTCGATTTCAATTGTGAAAATTGCACGGTATGAATTAAATCTTCAATGCGTTTTTGCACAATGGGGTTGAAGTTACTTTCCCATTCTCGCTCAAGAAAAGGAATGATTGGGTCGCCCAGTGTCACAATTTTTTGTTCTACATGGTCTATTATTTCCTTGTCGTCATCGCTTAAAAGCGAAACAAGGGCAACCATATTTTTATCATCTATTAATTCCATTTATAAAAATTAAAGGCTTGTCAATTCTAATTTAACGAAATCCATCAATAGTTTGATGTTTTTCTGAGAGAAATCAAATTTTATTCCTGCTGTGGCATATATCTCACTTATACTTTGGGTGTAACCTAGTTTTAAAGCATCTAAATATTGTTTCAAGCCTTTGGCAGGGTTCTCTTTGAAGTTTTTCCAAACGGCAATGGCTCCGAGTTGGGCCATGCCATATTCAATATAATAGAATGGCACTTCAAATAGATGCAATTGTTTCTGCCAAATATTATCCTTAATTACCTGTAAATCAGTCCAATCTATTTCACTGCTGATAAATAAACTATGAATATTATTCCATGCTTCTGTTCTTTCTTCATTTGTATGGCTAGGGTTTTCATATAGCCAATGTTGAAATTTATCTATGGTTGCAACCCATGGCAATGTTTCAATAATAGATTCCAAATGCTCTTTTTTGGCTCTTTTCAGTTCTTCCTTATTTTCAAAAAACACATCCCAATGCTCCATTGAAAGTAATTCCATACTCATAGATGCCAATTCGGCCACTTCAGAAGGAAAACTTTTGTAATTGACCAATTCCAAAGGATGAGTAAGCACCGAATGTAAAGCATGACCGCCTTCATGAACCATGGTTACCAAATCCCTTAACGCTCCTACTGAGTTCATAAAAATAAAAGGGTAGCCACTTTCATAAAGCGGATAATTATAGCCTCCAGGTGCTTTCCCTTTTCTAGATTCCAAATCTAAATGACCAATATTCTTAAGCGTTTTGATAGTATCACCAATATTTGCATCTATTCGATTGAAAGTCTCTATGGTTTTCTGTGTGAGTTCTTCACCTGTTGAAAATGGTTTTAACGGTTCGCTATTTGATTTGTCTACACTCAAATCGTAAGGCTTGAGCTCCTCAAGATTTAAGGAAGCTCTTCGTTCTTTGGCCAAATCATTTAAAATGGGCACAACTTCGCTTGCAATGGCATCGTGAAAATCGAAGCAATCTTGAGGAGAGTAATCGAATCGACACATTTCTACAAACATATAGTCTCTGAAATTCCCGAATCCGGAATTTTTCGCCAATTGAGTTCTAAGGCCTATCAAAGAATTGAAAAGTTGGTCAAGCTCTGTTTTTACAGTCAGTCTTTTTTCCTGAATGGTGAAATAAGCAGCCTCACGCACTTTTCTGTCTGTTTCAAAAAGCTTATTGGAAGCCTTTTGCAAAGTCATTTCTTCACCATCAATAGTTACCGATAAGCTGCCCATTGTGGCACCATACTTTACTTGCCCTTGTTGAATTTCTGTAAGTAGTGGAATATTGGCTTCTCTGAAAGTTTTGTGATGGTTTTCGGTAGAACGAACTAAAATTCTATCAGCCTGAGTAGTAAATTCGTTTTTAAAGGGGCTTTCGAGCAATTTAGCATCTAACTTATTGGAGTAGGGCTGAATGTTAGGCTCAATTTCTGTAATAAAATAATTGTAGGCTTGTTGCTTCTCTGCATTTGCAGTATTGCAAGTCATGTGAATATAACGCCAGCCTGCATCTTCAGAAATCACAGTTTCAAGTTCAGAACGATCTTTAAGCCAATGTCTTAAATCGACTAATGAATTAATTTTTCTATCTACTAGATTATCAAAAAAAGGTTTTAGAGTGTCCCAATCAGTTATTTTGAAAGCTTGCGGAATGAAATTTCTTTGGAATTTTTCTATTGAATGCACAGTAGTTATTTTGAAGAGCAAACTTAGGCAATGTAAACTTGGAATAATTAAGAATTTTGGAAAGTTGTGGCATTCCATTCGTATGCCAAAGCTTTGGAAGGGCACTTGTCAATTTGGTTGGCAATTTGCTCGGGAGTGTCAGCATTTACTTCGATCCATTTTTTTCTTCTCACATCATAAACATTTCCCAACCCTTTAATACAAATGGCAGAATGGATACATCGATCGGGTCGCCATAGCACTGTAATAGTGTCGTTAGCGTATTTTACTGTTCGTTCTTCCTGCATTTTTATGGATAAATATTGAAAAAATCTACCTCGAAATTAAGCATTATCTACACTTTCTGAAACTGTAATTGATTTTTTAAATTCTTTGGTTAGTATTTTCATTATGATAAAAACCGAAACAATTGAAAGCAGCACCCAGATTCCTTTATCCCCCCACTCGGATGGAGGTTTGGCAAGCAGCGATTCTGATTCTACACCTATCCATATAAAAAATAAAGTGCGTGGCAACATTCCTAATAAACCTGCAATTAAAAATGGCTTCAATTTCATTTGCATTACACTTAGCACATAATTCATAATGCCAAAAGGCAACACAGGTGAAAGTCTGCAAAAAAATACGAGCAACCACTGGTTGCGTATGGCGTTTAATATCAATAGGTTAGATTGATAATAGTCTAACTCAATAATACTTTTAAGTAAGCTATCTGCTCCCGTCAACTTAGCAGCTTTGTACCCAAGCCATTGTGCAAATCCGTAAGCAATAATCATATGTGGTACGGCTTGCCAGCCCCACACAAAGCCGGTTGCATAGGCAACAATAGTAGTTGGTGTAATTCCAAAAGCCATTGAAAATCCCAAAATCAAGTAAACAAGGCAGATTTTTAAGACAGATGCCTGTCTCAAAATTTCCACCTCGCTTGATTGCAAAATAATAGCAACAACCGAGCCGCCAATCAGTGGGCTTATTACCAGCATTAAAAAAAATATAGCTGAGTAACGATTGTTTCTAGCTAAGGCTATTATACTACTAATAAGTGTTCGCATTTTTTTGGTTTGCAAAATAGCCATTAACACCTTTGAGAACTGCTTTTTAGGGTATTATGATAAAAAATTGTGCAGATAAATTAATAATTCTTAAATTCGCGGTTCAATTAAAGAAAAAAATGGCAGTTTCAAACACAATCATCACACGCGATATTGATAAAATAGCCGAAGTAACAGGCAATGTTTATGAATCATTAATGATAATCGGCAAACGTGCCAGACAAATATCTACTAAACAAAAAGAAGAGTTAAATAACAAATTGGCCGATTTTGCTTCTACAGTAGATAATTTAGAAGAAATTTTCGAAAATCGTGAGCAAATTGAAATTTCTAAATTTTATGAAAGACAACCAAAACCTTCTACTTCAGCACTTGAGGAGTTTCAGGAAGGCAAAATAATGTTTCGTAAAATAGAAGCTGAATAGATTTTTATACTATCAACGCGATTGAGGCTTCTTTATGGAAGCCTTTTTTTGTTTATTCACAAAAAGGAAATTGTATGCTAACCAACAAAAAAATTCTTTTAGGCATCACTGGCAGCATTGCAGCTTATAAATCGGCCTTTTTGGTTCGGCTGCTTATAAAATCAGGTGCTGAAGTAAAGGTGATAATGACCGATGCTGCAAAAGAATTCATTACCCCGCTTACGATTTCAACATTGGCGAAAACCCCAGTTTATTCTGATTTTTATGATGGAAAATCCGGCAAATGGACAAACCATGTGGAATTAGCTTTATGGGCAGATGTGTTCTTAATCGCCCCAGCTACAGCCAACGAGATAGCAAAAATGGCTAACGGACTTTGCGACAACTTGCTCACAGCCACGTATTTATCTGCTAAATGCCAGGCTATATTTGCCCCAGCCATGGATTTGGACATGTATATTCATGCTGCCACCCAAAATAATTTCAATAAATTATTGTCTTTTGGCAATCAAATTATTGATGCAGAATCGGGAGAATTAGCAAGTGGCCTTTCCGGACAAGGCAGAATGGCCGAACCTGAGCATATCATTAAATATTTGGATAATTTGCTCTCTCAAAAAAAAAGATTTTTAGGTAAAAGGATATTAATTACTGCCGGTCCTACACAAGAGGCTATAGATCCTGTGCGATATATAAGCAATCATTCTTCTGGGAAGATGGGCTACGCTTTGGCCGAGACTTTGGCTGAAGAAGGTGCCGAAGTATCTTTGATTTCAGGCCCAAGTCAACTAATTTCAACACATTTAAATATAAAGCTCATCAAAGTAAAATCAGCTTTAGAAATGCTTGAGCAATGCAAAAGCTTGTTTTTTTCTACGCAAATTGCAATATTTTCTGCCGCAGTAGCCGACTATCGAGCCAAAGAAATTGCCACTCAGAAAATAAAAAAGAAGGATGAAGCGTTTACTATTGATATGGTTAAAAATCCCGATATTGCTATAGAATTTGCAAAAGTAAAAAGTGAAGATCAAATTTCAATCGGCTTTGCATTAGAAACCAATAATGAAGAAGCCAACGCCTTGCAGAAATTAAAAAATAAAAGTTTTGATTTTGTGGTGCTGAATTCTACCCAAACTGAAAATGCTACTTTCGGGTTTGACACCAACAAAATTACTATCTTAAAAAAGTCAGGGGAAAAGATTGATTTTGAGTTGAAAACTAAAAGTGAAGTGGCGAAGGATATAGTAAATGTGCTTTCGGATTTTATTTAGCATTACCAATTACATATATGTCATTACTGAGAATTAAATTGAAATTCATATTTTTATTTTTATACACTTTGTCCATAAGTGGCAATGCACAGGAAATTATTGCCATTGTGAAAGTAGATGCCGAATTGGTGGAAACCCAAGAAAAAGGGATTTTTAAAGATATGGAAAATAATATAACCCAATTTATAAACCAACGCAGGTGGACTCAAGACAAATACAATCCTTCTGAAAAAGTTAAGATGAACTTTACAATTAAGCTGGAGAAAAGGTCGGATTTTAATACAGGGAAATACCAAGGTTCGGCACAAATTCAGTTTTCTCGACCTATTTACGGCTCGGGCTACGAATGTATGACACTCAATATTTTTGATAAAGATTTCGACTTCGATTTTCCTCAAGGTCAAACAATTGAGTTCAACGACAATGCTTACTTAGCCAATATCTCTTCTCTCATCGCATTTTATGTATATTTAGGCTTGGGAATGGATTACGATTCCTTTTCTCTGAAAGGCGGAAATGTATTTTATGAAAAAGCTAATTTGGTAGCCACAAATGCCCAAAACGCACCTTACGATGGCTGGAGGCAATTTGGATCTAACCAAAACAGCCGCTATTGGATGATTGAAAATTTCATGAGTCCTACGTTTCAAGCATTTAGAGAAGCCACCTACACATATTACAGAAAAGGCATGGATGTGATGAATTCAAATCCTGAAGAGGCAAGGGGCAAAATTATCCAGTCGCTTGAGGCGGTGAAATCTGTGTGGGATGCCAAGCCTACGGCTACTTTATTAAAAACTTATTTTAATAGCAAAGGCGATGAATACGTAAAAATATTTTCAGAATCTTCCTCATCTGAGAAAACCAAGGTAGTTGAGCTACTGAAAGTGATGGATCCTACAGCCACAGATAGTTATGAAAAAATACTTAAATAAGTAGATTTATTTTGAGTAATTATTTATTTGCCCTTTTATTCAAACCCAAGTAGTTTTTTAAAAATAATTTCGTTTTTAATCTTTTCCCTAATTATTTTCACTCTTTTTGTGTTTTTTTCATTAAAAATTGAGGGTAAAACATTTTTTTTACTCTTTTTTTATATATTTGACACACTTATTTAACCAAGTAAACCAAAAAAGAGAAAATTATGTCAAATCTACGATTTAAAGCACTTGAGTTTGTACAGTCTAGAACTCCCTTAGCAATAACCCCACCAACTGGAAGCGTTTCTGAATATTATGGTATCAATACTTTTGGTACTGAAAATATGAAGGCAACTTTGCCAAGAGAAACTTATAAGAAATTAGTTGCCTGTATAGATAAAGGAGAAAAAATGGATGCGTCTTTGGCCGATACTATAGCCGCATCAATGAAACTTTGGGCCATTTCAAAAGGCGTGACTCATTACACACACTGGTTTCAACCTCTTACTGGTACTACAGCTGAAAAACACGATGCGTTTTTCGAGCCTACCTCCGATGGTCGTGCCATTGAAGCTTTCCGTGGTTCGGCATTGATTCAGCAAGAGCCAGATGCCTCTTCTTTTCCAAATGGCGGTATTCGTGCTACTTTCGAAGCCCGTGGCTATACTGCTTGGGATCCTACTTCTCCTGCATTTATTATGGATTTGGGTGTGGGTAAAACACTTTGCATACCCACTATTTTTGTGTCATACACCGGGGAAGCTTTAGATTATAAAGCACCATTGTTAAAATCCATTGATGCTCTTGATAAAGCTGCTACGGCTGTAATGCAAGAGTATTTTGATAGCGATGTGACCAAAGTTTTTTGTAATCTAGGTCCAGAACAAGAATACTTTTTGATTGATAAATCACTTTTCTTAGCACGCCCCGATTTGATAATGACTGGTCGCACTTTGGTAGGGCAAAATTCTGCCAGAAACCAACAGTTGGAAGACCATTATTTTGGTTCTATTCCTCCAAGAGTATTGGCTTTTATGGCCGATTCTGAATATGAATTGTTGAAATTGGGAATACCTGTAAAAACACGTCACAACGAAGTAGCTCCTTCTCAATTTGAAGTAGCACCTTTGTATGAAGAAATCAACTTGGCAGTAGATCACAATGCCTTAATGATGGATGTGATGGATAAAGTAGCAGAAAAGCACAATTTGAAAATACTATTCCATGAAAAACCATTTGCAGGTGTAAACGGCAGCGGAAAGCACAACAACTGGTCGATGGGAACCAACACGGGAAGAAACCTTTTAGGACCAAGTTCTAAACCGAAAGACAATTTAATATTTTTGACATTTTGTGTGAATGTGGTGAAAGCCGTTCACGACCATGCCGATTTGATGCGTGCAGCCATTGCTACCGTAGGAAATGAACATCGTCTAGGTGCAAATGAAGCTCCTCCTGCCATTTTCTCTGTATTCTTAGGTTCTACTATTTCAGGAATTTTTGATGAACTTGAAAACAACGGCAAAGTAAGGGTAGATAAAGGTGAAAATATGTATATGAAGCTTGGTATCAGCAAGATACCTTCAATCATTTTAGATAATACCGATCGTAATCGTACTTCTCCCTTTGCCTTCACAGGAAATAAATTTGAATTCCGTGCTGTGGGTTCTTCTGCAAACAATGCACATGGAATGACAGTGTTGAATACTGTAGTAGCAGATCAGTTATTGAAATTTACTGCTGATGTAGAAAAAGAATTGAAAAAAGAACCTAAGAAGGAATTGGCTGTCGTAAATGTACTTCGCGAATACATAAAAGCATCAAAGAAAATTCGTTTTGAAGGCAATGGCTATTCTGATGAATGGGTGAAAGAAGCAGAAAAACGCGGTTTGAAAAACATAAAAACCGCTCCCGAAGCATTAGATACTTTCCTAGATCCTAAAGAAGTAAAAATGTTTGTAGACCATGGCGTTTTCAGCGAGAGAGAGCTTCATGCTCGTCATGAAATAATGCTTGAAACGTATGTAAAACGCATTCAAATTGAATCTCGTTGCTTATATGATTTGGCAATGAATCAAATTATTCCTGCCGCATTGAAATACCAATCTACGTTGATTGAAAATGTAAAAGGTCAAAAAGAGATAGGAATCGACCCCAAATATTCTGCCGAAACACTAGATATTATCAAATCCATATCTGAGCATGTGCACGTAGTGATTGAAAAATCGGAAGCTATGCTTGAAGAAAGGAAGAAGGCTAATGATATTGAAGATGCGAGAGATAAATCATTGGCTTATTGCCATGCCATTAAAGGACAATATTTCGATGTAATCCGGTACCACGTAGATAAATTAGAATTCTTAATTGGTGATGAATATTGGCCATTGCCGAAATACAGGGAATTGTTATTTATCAAGTAGCATTCAATTTCTTGATGAAAAATCCCTCAACTATTAGATTGAGGGATTTTTTTTTGTATTATTAATAAATTAGAAGCTCAAATCACTTTACATTTATAGCCCATTACATCTAGCAATAATTTTATTTTAACTCTCAAATCGCCTTGCATCACCATTTCTCTCTCTTTTACGGAGCCACCTACACTACACTTAGTTTTAATAATTTTGGCAAGCAGTTCTATAGCAACTGTTTTACCTTCGAAACCAGAAATGACCGTTACTTTTTTTCCTGCTCTAGCTTTTTTATCTAGTCCAATTTTTAAGTTTTGCTTTGCCGGTTCCAAAGTTTCTTGTTCTTCGTTTTGTGAAATATTATACTCAAAATCTTTATTTGTTGAATACACTACACCCTCTCTATATTGATTTTTAGCCATAACTTGGAGTTTATTCTGCTCTATTTTACAGCTGATTTTTTTCTAATTGTTTCCAGCTTATTTTTTGCATCTTCATCCGATGGAAATTTCTTGATGTATTTCTGTAAATCCTTCATTGCATCTTTAAAATTATTCAAATTAGATAAAGCTATACCACGGTAATAATAAGCTATTGTGAATGTAGAGTCAATTTTCAGGCATTTATTAAAATCAAAGTATGCACCCTTATTGTCAAGGCTTATTTCTTTTAGTAGGCCTCTATTTAAAAATGCCATTACATCGGTGGATTCGACCGCTATTGCTTTGTTATACTCATTTAAGGCCTCTTTATAATCGCTTATATTATTTTTCACCTTGCCTTTATTGAAAGCCGTTGCGTTAAAAGCTGGATGTGTTTGAAGTGCTTTGTCATAATATTTTTTAGCTTCGTCAAAAAACCTTAATTCCTGATTGATATAGCCCAAAGTTTGATAGGCTTCAAAATGCTGCGGATCGTACAAAATGGCTTTTTCCAGATGTTGGATAGCAGAAGTCAATCGGTTTAACTTCCATTCGGTTCTACCACGATAATATTCATATTCAGCGTCAGCAGGATTCATATTTTGAACTATGGCAAAGCAATCAAGGGCATCGTTGTAAAGCCCGAGCTCAATTTTTGATTTGCCTTTCATGTAAATCGCTTTTTCCCAATTGGGCTTGAGTTCTAATGCTTTATTGAAATTATCGGCTGCTAGTTCAAATTTTTGAGCTTCATAGGCTGTGTTGCCTTTGTCAAAAAAATCTGAGGCTGACTGTGCCCAAAGTAGCGGTGAAAAAAAGCTTAGAAGGAATAATAGTAACAGACCTGATTTGGATGGATTATTGGTCGTCAAAATAGAATCGTATATAATTTATCTACAAATATATACGATATTTCTGGAAGGCTTAACCCAAAACCAAAATTACAGCATTTCAACAGCTACTAAAATGCCCTAAAATAGTAGTTAAGTAAGTAGAGTATGTGCATAATAGATAAATATCATTCAGCTAAAGCAAACTTAACTGGCAGAACATATCTGACAGATACATTTTTGCCATTCTGCTTTCCTGGTTTCCATTTGGGCATTAGTGATATAACCCTAAGGGCTTCCAGCTCGCAGCCTCCGCCCACGCCTTTCAATATTTCCATGTCTTTAATTTTCCCTTCAGCATCAACAGTAAAAGAAATCATAACCCTGCCTTGTAAACGAAGCTGCATGGCTTGGCGTGGATATTGTATGTTTTCGACTATAAACTTTTGCAGACTTGGCATCCCGCCTGTAAATTCAGGCATTTCTTCGGCTATTAAAAGCACTTCGTCAGTGGCGTTGTTATCCATCACTTTAATATTTGAAGCCTCCTCTACCGATTTTAGAAAAGCGGCTGCCACTTTATCGTTAGGAAATTTTCGGGTATACTTATGCAAATCTTCTAAAGCATCTTTAAATTTCTTGATATTAAATTCAACATATCCCTTGTAATAATAAGTGACAGCCAATTCGGGATCTATTTCTACTACTGCGTTAAAATCAAGATATGCACCCCAGTTGTCTCTACCAATCGCTTTTAAAAGTCCCAAATAGAATTTCGAAATGGCACTGTTGGGCTCTTTTTTAGTATCTCTATTCGATGCCCTTATTGCCACTTTATATGCTTCTAAATAATCTTCTACTTTCGATTTGGTGAAAGCATTGGTAGTAAAATCAGGCTTTATTTCAATAGCTTTATCGAAATATGATTTGGCTTTGTCAACAATATTCAATTCATAATAAATGCAGCCTAAAAGTTTGTAAGCCAAGAAATTATCTGGATTATACAATAAAGATTTTTCAACACTTTGAATGGCAACTTGCATCCTTTTCAACTTCCATTCACACATACCTTTGTAGTAGTAATACTCAGGTTCCTGTGGGTCTATGTTTGATGCACTGGTAAAGCTATCTAAGGCATCGTTATATAAGTCGAGTTCTATTTTACATTTGCCCTTAAAAAAATACGCTTCATCGTTGCTTGGCTTTTCTTTCAACACATATTCCAAATGTTTCGAAGCTTTATCGAAGGCATTGTTGGCATAAGCTTTTCTTGCCATATCCAGCTGATCGCCAGACTCTTGAGCTGATAAATTTAATGTTAGATTAAGTACTAAAATACAAATTAAAAAATGCTTAATATTCAATAAAGTAAACGATTTAATCATTATTTATATAATTAATATAAACTATCCCTGATTACGTACAAAAACTTGGAATGTTCTATCTCATGCAATCCATTTGGCGGCAATAGCAAAAAGTGTAATATTAATTCGACTGCAAAATTAATTAAATATTTAACTTTGCACAATGAAGAACGAATTGCACGGCTCTACAACCATCTCACTCAGCATAACTGACAAAATAAAAGCCTTCTCAGAAATGCTAAAAATCAGGCTTTCTTTACTGGTAGTTTTTTCTGCAGGTTTTGGCTTTATTCTATCTTCTTCAGGCTCAATCACTTCTATAGATTTGAGTAAATTAACTTATTTATTAATTGGTGGTTTTTGCTTAACGGGAGCTGCCAATATTCTAAACCAAGTTTTTGAAAAAGATTTAGATATTTTAATGAACAGGACCAAAAATCGTCCGCTCCCAAGTGAGAGGCTTTCAATAACAGAGGCACTTTCATTCAGCCTTATTTTAGCTACTATTGGTTTTCTAGTACTTATTTCATGGGTAAATGTGTTTTCTGCGTTTCTCACTCTGGTTTCTTTGATTTTGTATGCGTTTTTTTACACACCAATGAAACGTGTTTCTCCTTTTGCAGTGTTGGTAGGAGCATTTCCAGGAGCTATGCCACCATTGATTGGCTGGGTAGCAGGCACTAATGCCATAAGTATTGAAGCCTTAACCATATTTGGATTGCAGTTTATTTGGCAGTTTCCGCACTTTTGGGCTATTGCTTGGGTGCTTGATGAAGATTATAAAAGAGCAGGGTTTAGGCTTTTGCCTTCTTCCGGGGGAAGAAATATGAATACGGCATTTCAAATAATGATTTATACCCTTTTTTTAATTCCGCTTGGATTGCTCCCTACAAAATTTGGCATTGTAGGCATAAATTCAGCCATTGTCACTACAATATGTGGTGTACTTTTTTTGGCTCAAACTTTTTACCTGATGAAAGTAGGAACGGATAAGGCTGCACGCTCCATCATGTTTGGCTCATTTATTTATTTGCCTATAGTGCAAATAACATTTATGCTCGACAAATTGTAGTTTCGGCAATTTGGAACCAATTTTTCAATATAATTTATACAACCATTCTAATAATGATACAACACAATACTAAAGTAGCAAGCAGTCCCTATTTGCCTTTAGGAATGAACCCTTTAAAATTTGCTCTTTGGCTATTTATAGTAAGCTTCGTAATGATATTTGCCTCGATGACAAGTGCTTATATCGTTCGTAGATCAGAAGGTAATTGGCTAGAATTTGAGTTGCCCTCATTATTTACTATCAATACCATTATACTATTGATAAGCAGTGTTTCTATGCACATGGCTCTTGTGTCGGCTAAGAAAGACAATTTTATCTACACAAAAATATATCTTTTCATCACTTTAGCATTGGGCTTGGCATTTTTGGCAGGGCAGTATTTCGCGTGGGGTCAGTTGGTTGATGTAAAAGTTTTTTTGGTGGGTAATCCTGCAGGTTCATTTGTGTATATAATAAGTGGGTTGCACGGGGCTCATATTGTGGGTGGAATAGTATTTTTATTAATTGTTACCTATTTGGTATTTAAGCAAAAAAATCATTCTAAAAATATGCTTTGGATGGAAATGTGTACAACTTTCTGGCATTTCTTAGATGGACTTTGGCTTTATCTTTTTTTCTTTTTAATATTGAACCGTTAATTGATTTCAAGTAAAATAGATAAGTTTTTTGGAAGATAATTTCTCTTTACCAAGTCAATTTCAATTTACATTCTCATTGTAACTCAATAATTATCAATTAAATAATGTCTGCAACAGCTACAGTAATTTCTCCAAGCAATGATATTTGGAATGGAGGTGTAGAACCATTGAATGCCAGCTATGGAAAACTGATGATGTGGTTTTTCCTCGTATCGGATGCTTTTACATTCTCTGCACTTCTAATCACTTATGGGCTTATACGCTACAGTTTCCCAGCCTACAATGGCGAGGTAGAAGCTTTTGCTTTTTCAGGCTCTTATTGGCCCATTCCGGAAAAGGTATTTACCCATTTTCCCTTTTTGCATGGCATAGATTTGCCTTTGGCGTTTGTGGGTCTGATGACATTTATTTTGATTATGAGTTCGGTAACTATGGTATTGGCAGTAGAAGCTGGGCACAGAAACGATAAATTTGCTGTTCAAAAATGGATGCTATGGACGATATTTGGTGGAATATGTTTTTTAAGTTCTCAAGCTTGGGAATGGTCAATATTTATAGAAGGAATTGATGGATGGCATGCCAATTTGAAAGACAATCCTTACGGCCCTCCCGCCTTTGCCGATTTATTCTTTTTTGTAACTGGATTTCATGGTACACACGTTTTAAGTGGTGTAGTATTGAATATTTTGATTTATTACAACACAGTGATGGGTGTGTACGAACGCAGAGGTCACTATGAGATGGTAGAAAAAGTAGGACTTTATTGGCACTTTGTAGATTTGGTATGGGTATTTGTTTTCACGTTTTTCTATTTGGTATAATATTATCCAAAGCCTAATCTAGTTGATAAGGGGTTTTATTAATTAAATAAATTTCAATCTTAATTATATGTCTAGTTCACATTCAGCAATTATAGAATCGGTCGTAATCTCCGACCAAACACCAGAGTCGATTGCACAACGGAAAACAATATGGGTTACTTTTTATATCTTGTTAGCTATCACAGCATTTGAGTTTGTAATCGCATTCTTGAAAGGGCCAATGGGAATGCCAAAGCTATTGGTAATTACTATTTTTGTAACTTTAACATTGGTAAAAGCATTTTACATAGTAGCTGAATTTATGCACTTAAAGCATGAAGCTAAAGGATTGATAATGTCTATAGTGGTACCCATTACATTTATTGTGTGGCTACTAGTAGCTTTATTGACAGAAGGTGGAGCAATGATAACCAGATGGTTTCATTAATATAAAACAAGCAGCTTACATTTTTGCTTATAGAATATAATTGAATTATTTCTTTCAGCAATCAATTGCGATATAATGAATAAAAATCTAATTAAAATCGGAATCCTGGCTTTGGTGCTGGTGGTTCCGATTTTTGTTATTATGTTTTTGAAAACTTTCGGTGTTAATCACTTTGAGATAATGACTTATTATCCTATTGATTTCAAAGAGAGAATAATAAATGGCAAAACTGTAATTGATACTACTTTTCATCAGGTACCCGATTTCAAATTGATTAATCAAAATGGTGATTCTATCAATAAACGGCAACTAAACGATAAAATCATAGTGGCGAGTTTTTTTTTCACTCGCTGCCCGGGTATATGCCCAATTATCACTTCCAATTTGTTGAAAGTACAGGAATCGTTTGTATCAGATAGCAATGTGATGATGGTTTCCATTTCAGTAGATTCTGAATACGATCGGCCGGAAATATTAAGAAAATACCAACAAAAATTTAACATTGATAGCAACAAATGGCTTTTAAATACTGGGGCTGCTGCTGAAATATATAACCTTGGTTTTTATGGATTTAAACTTCCGGCCGATACAATAGATAAAACCTTGCATTCTGAAAAAGTAGTATTGCTTGATAAAAACAGGCACATAAGAGGGTATTATACTGGGACAGACAAAAAAGAAATAGATAGATTGATAACTGAAATTAAAATTTTACAACATGGATACAAGCTTTCCCAGTAAATCCATTTTTCTACATAGGAAAGCTATCAACATTTTGTCAATAGCCATCCCCCTAGCTGTAGCATTGCTGATTGGCATTCGTACAAAAGTTGACTTGGGTAGCTGGACAAAGTTGTTGCCCCATGTAATTGGCATAGTTAATTCCTTAACAGCCATTGCACTTATATTTGGGCTTTATTTTATCAAAAATCATCAGATAGCTGCCCATAGAAAAGCCATGTATATTGCCTTTGGATTGGGAACAATATTCTTAATTACCTATATTTTATATCATGTTTCAAACCCTTCTACTTCGTTTGGAGGTAGTGGATTTGTAAAGTATATTTATTATTTTCTATTGATTTCGCATATTGGTTTGTCGATATTGGTGGTGCGGTATGTGCTACTGGCACTGCATTTTGCATTAGCAAATCAAATAAATGAACACAAAAAAATAGTGAAGATCGCCTATCCAGTTTGGTTGTATGTGTCGGTAACGGGCGTGGTAGTTTATTTGATGATTAGCCCTTACTATGTATAAATAAAGTATTTATGAAAAAGCTATTTTATATTTCCTTCATCCTTTTTCACTTTTTTTTAATTACTATTATTACAAATGCCCAATGTGCCATGTGCAAATCGAGCATTGAAAGCAACCAAAAAGAGCAGGTATTGAGAGCCAAAGCACGTGCTGAAGGTTTGAATACAGGAATTTTGTATTTGATGGTTTTGCCTTATATTATGTTTGGCGTAATTGGCTATTTCTGGTATAAGAACAGCAAAAAGGAAAGGGACGAAAGGCAAAAGCTCGAATCTATCATTTCAAAGGCTGTGGGAAATTAATTGATTGGAAAAAATAAATGTAATCGAAATTAATTTGTTTGATAGTTATAAATTAATCAGTGAATTGGTAAATGACATCCGATGAAAGGCAGATAATTGAGAATGACTTATTTAAGTTTGTAAAAAAATTAATCTCAACTAAATTATAGAGAAGAATATCAATCACTAATTGAAGAGTTAACTTCTCAACTTGAAATAAATCCGTTGGACTTAGCAATAAAAGAAGAACTGCTGAAAGCATATTTGATATTTTCAAAAAAAGAAAAGACAATTGAATATTTAATAGATAAAATAAAGACCATAGAATGGCAATTGGAATAAAAAAGCATGTTACTTTATTTACAAAAGACCAATTTGAGGCACTAAAAAATAGAGCCCGAGAGTTGGAAGCATTAATGGAGGAAAATGAACAAGCAATAATACTTGGGCTTGAAAATATAAAAAGTAAATTGCAAAAAGAGCTAGGTTGGGCAAAATAAAAGAGGGCTCTATTTTAACATAAAATAAAGCCCTCTTTTTGCTATTGAATCATGCAAATTCACTTAATTCAAGCCACCGCACGGATTTTTCATCAATGGTATCAGTGAGTTTTTTAATTTTATTGGCATGTTCACTAAGCTGAGTGTGAATAAGCGAACCTCCATTCATTTCTTCTGTCAGTTTAGATTTCTCTGCCTCCCATTTTGATATTTCTTTTTCTAAAGTTTCAAACTCAGTTTTTTCTTTGAATGAAAGTTTTCTCTTTGCCGATGCTGCATTGGTTGTAGATTGATTGCTACCCCCTTTATTTAAATTCACCGCTTGTTTTTCTTCTACATTTTCTAATCGTTCATTTTCGGCCATCCAAAGGCTATTATCGGCTTTGGCTTCACGGAAATCGGTATAGTTTCCTGGGAAATCTTTGATAGTGCCGTCTCCATCAAAAATAAACAAATGATCTACCAGCCTATCCATAAAATAGCGATCATGCGATACGATTACCAAAGTGCCGCCAAATTCAAGTAGAAAATCTTCCAATACATTGAGTGTGCCTATGTCCAAGTCGTTGGTTGGCTCATCTAAAATCAGGAAATTTGGATTTTTGATGAGTACCAATAAAAGTTGCAAACGTTTTTTTTCTCCCCCACTTAGTTTGCTCACGAAAGTATATTGACTATCGGGTGGAAACATGAACATACTCAAAAACTGTGAAGCAGATATTTTTTGCCCGTTTGCCAGCTCCACATATTCGGCTATGTCTTTCACTACTTCTATTATGCGTTTATCATTGGGTAGATTTGCATCTTCTTGTTTGTAATAGCCAAAAACGGTTGTGTCACCACAGTCTCGGTCGCCTTTATCAACTTCTATAGCTCCAGTAAGTATGTTGAGGAAGGTAGATTTTCCTGTTCCATTCTTTCCAATAATTCCAATCTTATCGCCTTTTTTGAAAACATAGGTAAAATCGGTAATCAATTTCAAATCGCCATATCCTTTGCCTATTCGCTTCAATTCCATTATTTTTCCTCCTTGGCGGCTCATTTTCATTTGCAATTCCAGCTTGGCATCTGATTTCTGTTGGGTGGCTTTTTCTTTGGTCACTTCAAAGGCATCAACTCTGTATTTGGCTTTTGTGCCTCTGGCTTTGGGTTGCCTGCGAATCCAATCCAATTCTTTCCGCATAAGGTTGCGAGCTTTGTCTATTTCAGCCCCCAGTATTTCCTCACGATCGGCTTTTTTCTCTAAAAAGTAGCTGTAGTTGCCTTTGTATTTGAATAGTTCGCCTCTATCGAGTTCCCAAATTTGATTGGCAACACTATCTAGAAAATACCTATCGTGGGTTACAAGCAGTAAGGTTTGAAATCGGCTTTTGATCAATGCCTCCAGCCATTCTATAGTTTCCAAATCAAGATGGTTGGTAGGCTCATCAAGAATCAGTAAATCAGGCTCTTCAATCAATACTTTTGCCATAGCCACCCGTTTGCGTTGGCCACCAGAAAGTACACTTACAGGTCTGTCGATATATTCTTGAATGCCAAGCCTCGATATTATTTCTTTTATTTGTTGCTCATAAGTCCAAGCATCGGCTTCATTCATTTTGTCAATAATGATGTGAAGCCTGTTGTCGTAGCCTGGTTTCGAAGGGTCTTCTACCAGTAACTGTTCATAATCTTTTATCAATGCCAAAAGTGAATTGCCTGAATAGAAAACATTGTCGTAAACTGTTTTTGCTTCGTCAAACACAGGATTTTGACCCAAAAAACCCATTTTCAACCCTTTCCGCACCGATACTTTGCCTTCTTCTGGATTGTCTAATCCGCCTAATATTTTAAGTAAAGTGGATTTGCCTGAGCCATTGATACCAATTAATGCGACTCTTTCGCCTTGATTTACGCCAATGTGCAAATTTCTAAACAACCATTTTTCACTAAAGCTTTTCGAAAGCCCCTCTGCCGATATATAATTCATAGAGCAAAGGTATTATAAAATGCAAAATGCGATGAGGGAATTTCTACAGATGTTCCTTATCGGTTTGTGAATGTCATTTATTTTATTTCGTCCATGTTACCTTTTGGGCTGGTAATGGGTTTGGTTTTTAAAATTATCCAAATAAGTATAGCGAATAAAAAAGTCAAACCAGCGAATAATTTCTCAAAGTTTGACTGGGCGAAAATGTTACCAACAGTGTTGATAAGAAATAAGGCAAGGAAAATCCAAAGTATTAAGTTTATTGTTTTATTCTGAAATCGAAATTTCACATAGTGACCTTTCATTAGCAAAATAAGTCCTAAAAATAAGATTATAAGAATTGAGATAGATTCAAAAGTATACATTTCAGAATCATTTTGAAGTCGTCCGCCCCAAGCTATGTCATATGGAACCACCTTAGTGATTACACATAAATGAAAAATAATTACTGCAATAAGCAATGACAACAAAATATTTATTGATGTTTTAAGATTCATTTTCTCTAAAATAAAGTTATTTGTCCACTTCAATTTATTTTCCTTGATTAAACATCTGGCTTTCATCGAACACTTGACCCTTTGGGTAAATGAAAAGTTCAAAAACTGCCTTCAATGAAATAATTTGCGGTGTTGCAGTACAAAAATGAATACAACTTGAAATCGGGTTTGTTGGTAAATATTTCTCTTTCGATGTACAAAATGGCTTCTTCACCTGCTATCTGCAATATATTGGCTTCGTATTGATTTGCTGCTTTAGACTTAAATCTTTGGTTTCCACCCTTAATTGTTATTCCGTATTGCTCGGAAAGCGTTTTGAAAAGCGATTTATTTTCAAAGTCTATATTCACAAAATCTGGCAAATCAATATTTGGAATGTAGGTGTCTTCTAAAAAAATAGTTTGCTCACCAAGCTTTCTTTCTCTCTGCATGTGAATAGCACCTATGCCCTTTTGCAGGTAATCATCAACAGTAAATGTAAATTTTGGAGGCCATTTCTTTAACGTTGGCCTAGAAAGTATGTGGGATTTTAAACCTAAATCCTGACTTATTCCTTCCGAAGTACCAGAAACAGATAGAATGCCTAAAGCTGTTTTTTTCAAGAATACCTTGCTGCCTTTTCCATGTATTTTTTGAATAAAGCCTTCATATTCCAATCTCGATAATGCAATCCGTACCGTTGGCCTGCTGATATTGTATTGTAGGCAGAGTTCATTTTCTGACGGAAGCCAATCATTATCTTTTAGCTCATTTGAAAAAATTGAAGCTTTCAAATTGCTGTACAACAGTTGATGTTGTGAGTTTTTGGAGTTGTCCATCTACAATTTTATTAAAAATAGTTGGTACAACTTGTAAATACAAGTTGTACCAACTATACTTGCAACGATTACAGCACTGACCTAATTTCAAAAAAATATCAACATAATAACAATACCATAAATGAAACAATACCGCCTCAACAGACTTTTTAATGCCGAATCAAAAAAATGCTTTGATGTAGCCATTGACCATGGTTTTTTTAATGAAAACGTCTTTTTAACGGGCATAGAAGATATAAAACAAGCCATTGAAATACTCGTTTTAGCCGCACCAGATGCCATCCAACTCACTGTGGGGCAGGCACATCATCTGCAATCTATTCCTGGAAAATCGAAACCTGCTTTGGTGCTGCGTACAGATGTAGCCAATGTGTATGGCCCTAAATTGCTTGCTACATCTTTTTCATTGATGCTTGAAGACTGTGTAGAACAAGCAGTTCGCTTAGATGCTGCTTGTATGTGTGTAAATCTATTTCAGATACCAAATGCACCAGAAGTTACGAAACAGTGCATTGAAAATATATTAAAGTTAAAACCGCTTTCAGAAAAATACGGCATGCCCATGATGGTAGAGCCCTTGGTTTTCAGGCCAAATGAAGAAAAAGGCGGCTACATGGTAGATGGTGATGTGAACAAAATAATGCCTTTGGTTCGCCAAGGGGTAGAATTGGGTGCGGATATCATCAAAGCCGACCCCACAGACGATGTAAAAAACTACCACCAAGTAATAAAAATTGCTGGAGGAATTCCAGTTTTGGTACGTGGCGGAGGCAAAGCCAGTGATGAAGAAATATTGGCAAGAACCGTAGAATTAATGAAACAAGGTGCAAGTGGCATTGTATATGGCAGAAATGTGATTCAACATGCAAACCCCAAAGGAATTACACAAGCACTTATGGCGATTGTGCATAAGAATTTTACTGCCGCAGAAGCGAAAGCACTTTTGTAAAAAGCAGGGTGCATAGTCAGGAATTAAACAGACCCTAACAGGTTGCCATGCGACACTTATTAGCTAATATTCAAAATCTACCATTTAACCTTTTACTTCTTAATTATTAAAAATATGAAGCAATTAAACTTTGGAATAATAGGTGGCGGATTGATGGGAAAAGAAGCTGCTTCGGCTTTTGCCAGATGGTTTGTTTTGAATGATTTTCCTGCAAAGCCAGTACTTGCCGCTGTGGCAGATTTGAACCCGCAAATTTTAGAGTGGTATAAACAAATACCAACTGTAAATCAATTGGCTACAGACTATCACGAGTTGCTGGCTAACAAAGAAATTGATGTGGTATATGTAGCTGTGCCACACAATTTGCACGAACAAATTTATATAGATGTGTTGAAGTCAGGTAAAGATTTGTTGGCTGAAAAGCCCTTTGGCATCGATCTACAAGCAGCAGAAAACATTAAGAAAGTAATAGCTGAAACAGGGCGATTTGTGCGATGCAGTTCAGAATTCCCATTTTTACCAGGGGTGCAAAAGGTAATTGCAGAATATAAAAAGGATAGTTTTGGGAAATTACTAAGCATAAAATCAGGCTTCCATCATTCAAGTGATCTCGACCCAACAAAACCTATCAACTGGAAGCGAATAAATAAATTTTGTGGTGAAATTGGGGTAATGGGCGATTTGGGAATGCACGCTTGCCATGTCCCTTTTCGCTTGGGTATGTTTCCAACTAGTGTCTATGCACAATTACAAAAAATATACTACCAAAGACCAGATGGAAAAGGTGGAATGGCTAGCTGCGACACTTGGGACAATGCCGTTTTGCATTGCGAAGTGGAATTGAACGGACAGCAAGTACCCATGACCTTGGAGACGAAACGCATGGCTCCTACCGAAACCAACACCTGGTATATTGAAATATTGGGTACAGATGGTGGCGTAAAATATTCCACCAAAGAGCCAAAAACATTCTACCAATTTAGAAGAGAAAAAGAGCAGTACTGGACCAAAACCGATTTGGGTTTCAATGGCCCGTATACCACCGTTACTGGAGCAATATTTGAGCCGGGCTTTCCAGACTGTTTTCAGCAAATGCTAGCAGCGTATGTGGCTGAGCGTGAATGGTTTAAGGGAGATAGATTTGGCTGTGCAACAGTAGAGGAAGCAGTAATGAGCCATAGATTGTTTGATGCAGCTTTGCAATCGCACCAAGCCAAAATAGTAAAAAATATTTCTCACTGAGATCTTATAATCGACAAAAAATTTACCCTTCAGAGATTGAGGAGCAATGAAAAGAAGTGAAATAAATAAGGCGTACTCTCAAGCCAAACAGTGTTTTGAAGCTAATGGCTGGGCTATCTTACCGCATTTCAAATGGGATGTTACCGACTTTGGTCTGGGTGAATTTCATAAATTTGGACTCGTGCTTATTAACTTAGCGGAAGAAAATGAATATTGCGAAAAACTGATGTACGCGCACAAAGGGATGAAAACGCCTGAGCATTATCACAAAAAGAAAAAAGAAGACATAATATGCAGAAAAGGCATGCTCTCCATTCAAGTGTGGAATAGTGGCGATAATTTAGGCATTGGTTCGTTTGAAATGAAAGTGAATGGAATTGTTGAAAAATTATATTCTGGCCAAATTTTGAATTTGAAATCAGGCGAGAGAATTACCATCCAACAAGGCATTTGGCATAGCTTTTGGCCTGAAAGTGAAGAATGTATCATAGGAGAAGTTTCTACCGCCAATGACGATACAAACGATAATTTTTTTGACAATCCTGATATTGGCCGCTATCCAAATATTGAAGAAGACGAGGAGAAAATGATAGTACTGCTCTCCGATAAATAGGTTAAACTTTTTAACCACTACCAACCAAAATGTCCCTTATTGGGGTACAAGACTTATGAGAGAAGGCATACTTGCAGGTGGAAATTTTATTGTTGACACAGTAAAAATAATAGACGCTTGGCCAGGACAAGAGTCCTTGGCAAGCATACTTTTTGAGTCTTCATGCAATGGAGGTGGGCCCTATAATGTGCTCAAAGACTTGGCAAATATGGGCGTTACTTTTCCGCTTGAGGCAGTTGGGCTAGTGGGTAATGACCCCAATGGCGAATCCATTATTCAAGATTGCAAAGCGAATGGCATCAATACCGATCAAATAACCAAAACTAACCTTGCAGCTACCTCCTATACCGATGTGATGTCGATAATCTCCGATGGCAAGCGCACATTTTTTCACAACCGTGGAGCCAATGCGCACATGGCTGCCAAGCATTTTGATTTTCAAAGTACCAACTGTCGCATTTTTCATCTGGCATACCTAATGCTGCTCGATGAACTCGACAAAATTGATGGAAATGGCAGAACTATAGCATCTTTTGTGCTCGAAATGGCCAAAAAGAATGGGTTGGCAACTTCCGCAGACTTAGTAAGCGTAAATAGCGACCGCTTTTCAGCAGTGGTAATTCATACTTATTCTCTTTTTTATAGAATAGATACATTCTCTCTTGAATAGTCCAAACACCCTGTATTAATTTGTTTAGATTTTGCGAGTACAATAAATTAGACCAGGACAATAACGCTATAAGAATATAATGTTTCATTGTTATAAATTTGAATCTCTAAAAGTATATTTGCAATCATTAAACAATTCAATTTCATCTTCCCTTCTATCAACAACAATTGAAGGATTCTTCCATTGTAACATGGCTTCTTCCAACTTATCAGAGTCATATTCTTCGCTATTTATCAATTTACACACATTAGTATTCTTAAATCCATTAGCCCCTGTGTTAAAAATAAAACTGAATAGAGCATCAAATTCACAAGGTTTTAATTTTACTTTTATATATTTCCTAATAGGGTCTTCATATTTTTTCTTATCATTATCTTCGAATAATTTCCACAATTCAACTGAAGCTATTGGTTGTCTACTACAATAATCATCTAATTCAGTCTGCGAGGTGATTAAATGACCTAGACCGATAGTGGGTTTCCCTAATAATTTTTCTCCTTGTGCATTTGTCACCTTGTGTTTCTCATTGTCACATTCCGATTTAGCATTTATAGCATTATGATTTGTATGCTCAGTGCAATATTTTGAAGGCCCTCCTTTAGCGTCATTATAAACGTGATCTACAACACCCTCTTGTTTTTTCATGAAGTCTAATCCTTTACTACTTAAATGCATGTTTTGAGGGATGTTTTCCTCAGCCCCAAACAAATACTTCCTCAAGCTATCCTTCTTCTCTTTGTACTTATCGTCATATAAAGTGATGGTGAATAAAACTTTGCTCGTACTGTCTTTATTGTAAAAGTCGATACTGGTGGCATTTTTGTCATCATACATGTTGCGTATCGCGAACTACAGGTTATCATCGATTTGTATCGATTTATAACATATGAATATCTGCTTTATCTGTCGTTCGACATGCCCTGCGGCACATATCGAACAGCCGAGCATCTACCCACTCTACTACCGCAAAAGTGATAAAATGAATTCCGGCCTATTTCTTATTTTGTAACCTCCATCGCTCATGATGTAAAATTATAAGCATCGTACTGAGTTGCAAACTCAGCACAGCTTTTTACATTGCTTCGCAAACTAAGGGCAACTGGGGAGAACATATCGAACAGCCGAGTTTATTCCTTTGGATACTCATCTTTAAAAATATTGAAGAAATCAACTTTTTCAATGGAAAGTTGTTGTTCATATATCTTTTCTGACTTTAATTTTAAATTAGTGTTATAATAGACCATTTTTTTTGTGATTGAATCAATCTTAACTTTTTGTTTAAGTTCGTAAACTGCTTTCTTTACCAAGAATATCTTATTATTGTTTTTGTCATGTCTGAAATACATAATATACTTATTCCTATCTTGCTTTTGTCCATCTTGAACAATAGTAAACTCACCATTTAAACAATCTTCTATTTTGTAATAGGGAATTACTATTACTTTATCAAACCTGATTAAAAATGATAATTTAGAATTATTTGAACAATATATTAAAACTGGATAACCATAATCTGTAAAGCTATGATCTGTACTATTATTATATATCCTAAATACATCTAAATGTCCATCAGAATTAAGGTCGCATAAACTTGAGTCCATTTTGTACCATTTAGATAGATCAATTGGATTATTAATTTGTGAAAACCCGCTTATTGTCAAGAACAAAAAAATCATAAGTAAAATATTATTTTTCATATTTAAGGGCATTTAATTTTTTCTTTAAAGTTATCAAATTTCTCTTTTCTGTCGGTTAATCCATTAGGAGGGCAATCTTCACATCTAATTTTACTTCCATTAGCATCTTTTTTAAACTCATCGTTATCGTCTTTTTCGTATCCACAATAAATAGTATTACCACAATTAACAATTTTAGATATGGTCAAAAATGTTTCATCTGTTAAATCTTTAGCATAATAGTTCATGTTTTTAGTTTCAGTAGGAGCGTGAGTCCAGTACCACATGGCTGATAAAACTGCATACTTCGGTTCCTCAATTTTTTCTGGATGATTAATAAAGTCAACATCATCTCCCCCTGTTTTGCAAAAGTCTTGAAATTTTTGATAATTACCCTACCCCTTGGCTGGTGTCCACACCAATGCTATTTAAATAAGGATAAGTATCTTATAATCTTGTTTTAATCAATT
>CAZMFZ010000003.1:0-7090 GCA_964565665.1 uncultured Bifidobacteriaceae bacterium
CTTCAATATCATTTCGAGATGCAATGTGATAGAATTGTGTAATTCTATTATTTTTAAAAATTGACTGATGGTATTGAACTAGCTTCTGTTTTCGGTAATGTAGGCTCCCATAATTATTAATATTTACTACAGAGCAAATTTCTTCAGCAATTTCAACGAGATCATAATAAACTACACAAAAATCATTCATGAACCACAGCTTTTTTAGTTCTACTAAAGTTAATAAAGTTTTTGGCTACCATTGAAATATAGATCACTATTCCAATTAATATTGCCGGTCCGAAAACAAGAAATTGGTAAATGTATGACATATTCAAGAAATCAAAATCGGGTTTTAAAGTGGAAACAATGTAAAAAGCCAGTTGAAAACCACTTAATCCTAAACTAGCGGAGTAGATTAGGGATGATAAAAATACTAAAAAAGAGAGTAAAAATGTTAGTTTAATATCTAAGTACGACAAAACATACACAAACCCCAGAATTTCGCAACCCCATATAAGCAAGCTTAGTAATACAATCGTAGAAGATCTATTTTTAAATATAATTCTTAAACTGGCTATTACATTGTAAATTCGGTTTGTAAAGGAGAGAAAAGAAATTACGATATTCCCTTTGTGTCGCTTGGCAAGAAAAAGATTAACAGTTTTTATATTTTCAGGTAGCACAAAATATATAAGTAGCACACTTATTATAAATAATACGCCTAATGCAATAGTAAATTTGAGCTGAATAAGCTGATAATTTTCAATTAATAAAGCAGTAAATAAGCCACAGAATAATATAAAAAAATCAATTGCTCTTTCTGCTATAATAGTAATAAATGTTTTATTAATATCTTTTACGAGTTTATTTAATTCTACTATTCTGAAAATTTCTCCCAACTTGAATGGAATAATAATATTTACTGCATTGCAATAAAATTGCTTACCTACTAAATTACTCATGCTATAATTATGATTTTCTAGCATTACAGTAATTCTCAAAGCCCTAAGTAAATGCGAAAACAAGTAAAATATTGTTGAGGCCAATAAATTGAGATACCCTATTTCAAAGATATAATCTTTAAAACTATCAAAATGAGCATTGTTTGCTATGAAATTGTATAAAAATACTGTGAAAAATATCCCGATTACAACAAACAATATTTTGTAAAAAAAATCGATTTTGAGCATCTCATTTCACAGTTTTTGAATGGAAAAACTAAAGTTTTTTTCTTCAGCTATTGTATTTCAAAACTGAAATTTCATTAAATTTTAATCCTAAAAAATAATGGTGCATATTACAAAATATTAAATTATTGTTCTAATAAATGTGTTACAAATGAGAATTGTGATTGACTTAGATGGTACTATTTGCCCGATTAAAAATAAAGAAGAAAGTTATGCAGATTTATTACCTAACGCTGGTGCGGTAGCAAAAATAAAAGAATTGAAAAATGCAGGACACTATATTATACTACAAACTGCTAGAAATATGGCAACATGTGAAAGTAATGTAGGAAAAGTAATGAAAAATATTGGCAAAATAACCCTTGATTGGCTAGAAATACATAAAATTGAGTACGATGAAATATTTTTCGGTAAGCCGAATGCGCAAGTATATATAGATGACAGAGCATTACGTTACAATTCATGGCAAGAAATAACCGATGAATATTTAACTCAAATCGCAAAAGAAAAATAGATAGAATTTTAATGTAACACTTACATGAAAGTAATAATGCCAATGGCTGGCCGAGGGTCAAGGTTTTTAGTGAGTAATTACAATCGCCCCAAACCATTGATTGAGGTTTTTGGTAAGCCAATGTTTATTCACGCACTTAAAAGTTTGGAGAATGTTAGTTTCAACCAAATTATATTTATCGCATTAATTGAACACCAAGTATCTTTTGATTTGAATAGTATTATTGAAAGTGAGATAAAAATAAAAAGTGAATTATTGCTTATTTCTGAGGTTACTGAAGGACAATTATGTACTGCCTTAATTGCAAAAGAATTAATAAATACTGATGAAGACATACTTATAATAAGTGCTGATACGATAGTAGAATCGGATATTGGTAATGATATTAAGGTTAAATCGGCTGATTGTGAAGGAATAATATCTGTTGCCAATATGCTTGGTGATAGATGGAGTTTTGCCAAAACAAACTCAATGGGAAATGTAATTGAAGTAACAGAAAAATTAAGAATTTCTGATAACGCTAGTACTGGTTTATATTATTTTTCTAATGGAAAAAAATTTGTAGATAGAGCCGAGAAAATGATTGCTGATAAAAAAACTACCAAAGGTGAATATTTCATAATGCCTTTGTATCGTGATTATATAGATGCAGGGGAAAACATCAGATTGTCTAACGCCAGCCGAATGTGGGATTTGGGTACACCAGAATCATTGCATGAGTTTTTAGTGAATGAGAGGTGAATTGTTTCTCTACAATATTTTAAAATAATATTTTAATGAAATTCATTATCTGCCTATGTTTAGATACCTGATATCTGTTTTATTTCATCTACATAATGCCGAGAGTTAGATAGCCTAGGCACTTTGTGCTGCCCACCTAATTTGTTTTTCGATTTGAGCCATTTGTAAAAACTTCCATTTACTAAAATGTGAACGATGGGCATTTGCAAGGCAATATCTTGGTATCGCTTTGCATCGTAATCGGAATTGATTTGCCTAAGAGTAGTATCTAATATTTGGGTAAATATTTCAAGCGATTTAGGTGCAATTTCAAACTCAATCAACCATTCATGGCCTCCTTTTTGGCTTCCGCTCATAAAAATTGGGCAAGCTGAGTAATCTTTCAGTACAGCATTTGTTTGCTCACAAGCCCTTGTAATTGCTAAATCGGCATTTTCTATTACCACTTCTTCACCAAAAGCATTGATAAAATGTTTTGTGCGTCCAGTAATTTTAAATCGGTAAGGAATAAGGGTTGTAAAGCGAATCGTATCGCCAATCATATATCGCCAAAGGCCTGCATTGGTAGAAATTATTATGGCATAGTTCCTATTTAACTCTACATTTTGAAGGGTAACAGCCTTTGGATGTTCATTTTCAATTTCCTCTAAAGGAATAAACTCATAAAATACTCCATGATCAATCATCAATAACATATCATCAGCACCTTTGCGATCTTGAACACCAAAAAATCCCTCAGAAGCACTGTAAAGCTCTACGTAATGAATGTAAGGGCACATTTTCAAGAACAAATCTTTATAAGGAACGAATGAAACAGCCCCGTGCATAAACAGTTCCAGGTTAGGCCATACTTCTTGAATATTCGATTTTCCCGTTGTCTCCAGCATTTTTTGTAACACTACTACCATCCAAGTAGGCACGCCCGATAGGCTGGTGATATTTTCATCGGCACAGGTCTCTATCATTCGCTGAATTTTATCTTCCCATTTTGGGAGCATAAATATTTCTTTGGCAGGAGCACGGGAGTATTCGGCCCATACAGGTAGGTGTTCTACAAATAAAGCTGATACATCACCAACTCTGGTTTCGGGATTGAAAGGATTTGGATAATGGGTTCCGCCAATGGATAGCGTTTTGCCATCAAATACCTTCGAATTGGGATTGAAGTGATTGAAGTAAAGGGCAATCATATCACGCCCACATTTGTTGTGGCAGTCGTCTAATGCTTCATACGATACAGGAATGTACTTGCTTCTATCATTAGTGGTACCTGATGACTTTGAAAACCACTCAATTTTAGAATGCCAAAGTATGTTTTGCTCACCTTTCAGCATCCTTTCGATATATGGATATAGCTGCTCGTAAGTGGAAATAGGAACCCTGCTTTGGAATTTGTCGATTGTCAAGTCGCCATCGTATCCGTACTTTACGCCCCACTCTGTATTTTTTGATTGGGAGATAAGATCTTTAAACACAATGTACTGTACCTCGTGTGGATTTTCCATAAACCTGCGGATTTCAGTTACCCGAGGCTCAATAAGGAATTTTAGAACAGAATTTATTAAGCCCAAAAGTGAAAACTTGTGTTTAAGTTAGAAATAACTATGGTTTACTTTCTGATACCATGCAGTGCGTGAACGGCTTTGTTAGGTCTGGAAGGGGGGAGCTTCAACATCTGATCAATCGGGTCGATAATTACATCCATTCCTTCAATCGGAATTACACCCAATAGAGGCTCTGCATTGCCAGGAAGTACTATGGCATTTACGGTAGTTTGTCTATTAAGAAATTTAACGGTTACAGGTCCTACTATTTCAACTTCAATCAGCGAACCATCGGCTAGGCGAGCGGTAGTTATCTCTATCAAGTCGAGTTCTAGTTGCATTTTTATCTCTTCATTGATACATAAATCGATTGCACCAGAATCAACTAGAATATTAACATCGTATGATTTCGCCTCTTCGGCATTTTTATAGCCTTTGTTTACTAAGGCCACATGAATAGTATTTATCAGTTTAATATTTGCGTGTGTAAATCTCATACGATTTTTTTTATATGTGAAGTATTAATATTTCTTTTTCAGTGCAAAGTTTTTGCCTAAATATAATCTTCTCACTTCTTCATCATCGGCCAATTCTTGTGGAGTTCCGGATTTTAGCAAGCTGCCCGAATACATTAAGTAGGCTCTATCTGTAATCGATAGCGTTTCATCTACATTATGGTCTGTAATCAATATGCCTATGTTTTTCTGCTTTAGTTTGGAAACTATGCCTTGTATCTCCTCAACTGCAATGGGATCGACACCAGCAAAAGGCTCATCGAGCAGCACAAAATGCGGACTTACAGCCAAGGCACGGGCTATTTCAGTTCGTCTGCGTTCACCTCCTGAAAGCACCCTGCCCATGTTTTTTCGTACGTGTTTCAAACTAAATTCTTCCAACAGAGATTCTACTTTTTCAATTCTTTCCTGCTTTGGCATTTTTGTCATTTCCAGCACTGCCATTATGTTGTCTTCAACAGAAAGTTCTCTGAAAACAGAAGCTTCCTGAGCCAAATACCCAACGCCTTTCTGTGCCCTACGATACATAGGCAGGCTTGTAATCTCCTCATTATCAAGAAATATTTTGCCGCTATTGGGTTTTATCAACCCTACAGTCATGTAGAAGCTGGTGGTTTTGCCTGCTCCATTTGGGCCAAGCAAACCCACTATTTCGCCTTGGGCTACCTGAAACGACACATCGTTTACCACTGCCCTGCCTTTGTATTTTTTAACTAGATTTTCTGAACGAAGTAGCATTTCGATGATTTGTAAAAACGATTGCAAGAATCGTCTTTAAAACTAATGAATAAAAATTATGCTACGAAATTATAGGGATATAAAATACAATCAAATTGTAATGGCCAATGAAGGCAAGGAGATATCCATTATTATTGAAGCCAATGGCAAAATTTACGCATTCATTAGTTTTCAATTTCTATCAGCATTGCCCAACAACTCTTTCAGGTTCTCAATTTCATCTAAATATTGGCGTTCTTTTCTTTGCATTTCTTCCTGTGTGGCATGCAATTCTTCTAGGTTTTGCCTCATTTCTTCTTCTTGAGCCCGCAAACACTCTGAAGCGAAAGTGGTTTCTTTCAATAGTTTTTGGGTGAGATTATTCCGCATAATTGTAGAAATCATAGAGGCAATATTTTCACAAATTTTCTCTAGAAATTCCATCTCATAATTCTGAAATTCACGAAACGATGCCAATTCAACTACGCCTACCACTTGTTCATTTGATTTAATAGGTACTAGCAATAAACATTTTGGTGCAGCACCTCCCAAGCCCGATGTAATGGTAATATACTCTGCAGGTACTTGCGTTAAATATATTTTATCGGCTTCCAAGTAGCACTGCCCAAGCAAACCTTCGCCCAATTCAATTTCTTTATTTACAAACTTTTTACGCTCAAAAGCATAGCACGATATTAAATTAAGATTTTTAGAGGTTTCATTAAATATATAAATGCCGCCCTGGTTTGCTTTTAGGTATTTTACCAGTTCTTTGATGAGTTCATCGCAAAGTACGCTGAGTTCCCTATCTGTATTTCTTAGTATTTCAGCAAATTTTGTCTGCCCTACATTTGCCCAGTTGAGTTGTTTCTCTTTGATAGAATAGGTTTCGAGGTCGTTTTTCATTGCCAAAAGGGCATTTCCCAATACATCTTTTTCGCTAAGAGGTTCAAAATCATGATTAAAATTGCCTTTTCCAATTTCTATCGTAAAGTTGCTTGCATTTCGCAAATTGGCCGAAAGCTTATTAGAAGAAACTATAATATCTGATAGCTCATCACTTGTTTTTGATACTTCATTGGGCAGTTCCCCTAAGGCCAGTTGATTGAGTAGTTTTACAGGTTTATCAATGGATATGCTCAAGGATTTAATAAAGTAATTCCAAAGCAGGAAGTATATTATAGCCAACAAAATTGTGATTACAACTACAGTTATTACGAATCGCTGTATTCTAATGTTTAATCTATATGCGGTACCTTCGGCTTTTATTTCAAATTCACGAATAAACTTACCAAAATATCCAGACCAAAACATAGATATCGCTTTTTCAAACTCGGGGATATTAACTTTATTTAAAATACTATCAGCTTTTATTCCATTCAAATCAACACCGCTATCGACCAAAGCCTTTACTCTCTTTAAAGCTTGGAATTTCCTCTCTGTTAAAAGGATAGAGTTTTTTTCAGCAAATTCAAGATCATCTTTGAACTCTGCAGTAATGCCAAGGGTATCTAAGTAATTAGTATATGATTTTCTAACTTTTGTCTTTGCGTTTTCCAAATCTTGTGCTTCTCTTCGAACCACTTGCTCTAACTCTTCTTTTCCCAAATAAATACTCCTATAAACAGTTAGTTGAGTAGAATTGGTATTCATTGCGTCTGCCAATACGCCAATTTGCAAGGCATGAAGCCTGGATTTGTAATTAATGTATTCTCTTCGTATTTCATTGGCTTGTATAAATACATACACCGAAAAAGCAACCATAATGGATAAAAAGCTGAAAATCAGTATGGTAGTTCTTCCCTTTATTGTTTTGGTAAATTCTGTTATTTTATTCATTAATATAAAATGTTACATTTTTTCAGTAAATAATGCTTTTTTAACGAAGTA
>CAZMFZ010000003.1:7100-59686 GCA_964565665.1 uncultured Bifidobacteriaceae bacterium
GTTTTTAGTTCGTATCTACATTTTACTATTGAAAATGAAATAATATCAATCGACTATTATAAATTTTGGCAATCATAAATAGAAGTTGAACGCAACAAACTCAACCTTTAACAAATTTTTCTTAAAAATTTTGTAAAAAGCCCAACCAAGCTCACAAAACACGACATTTTTTATGATTACCTTTAAACTTTGGCAAAATGTACCTAATATAATATAGTGGAGAATTAAGAAATCAGAAAAATAAAAATCACTTTTCAGTAGTAGATAATTTTAAAGCCATTAATTTAGTGGTTTGTAAACCCGATAATAAATAAAATAAAACATGAAAAATAATCGTTTAGCAATCATTATTGCTTTAAGCATTGCTTTTTGCTTTCAAGCATTTGCTCAGGTATTAAATTACCAAAAATTAAAAGTACCCACTGTAGATGGAGGTGGAAAGGTATTTGATGCGGCCAAAACCCCCATTGGAAGAATAGACAGGGAAGGCGTAATTTACGATGCAGCTGGAGCGAAAGTGGCTCATTTCGACCCATTTAGAAATGTGCTAGAAGATGCTACCGAACAAAACTTTGGCAAAAGCGATAATGAGGGAAATCATTTGCTTGTGGATGGAAAGAAAGTGATTACTTGGAAATCGAACCATCCTGAAAATGCAGGCTTGCAACTTTGCTTGATTAAAAATAAAACTGGAGATATTGTAGGCACTGTTAATAAAGTATATAAAGAGTATGGAACTGGAGCTTTGTTTTATTTGGTTAAGAAATATGTGAAAGCTACTGAAACTGTAGCTACTACTGTTACCAAGAAAACAGTAACCAAAACTTCAAAACCTGCTGCAAAAAAGAAGGTAGTGAAGAAAACAACAACAAAGAAAACCATTACGAAAAAGAAAACTAAAAAATGAAAACTCAATTTATAATTTTCATATCCACTATTATCATTATTTCATTTAGCTGTACTGCACAAACGGACATTTCGACTTTGAAATTTAAAGTTTCAGGCAATTGTGAAATGTGCAAAAAAACGATTGAAAACTCATTGGGTATAAAGGGTGTGAAATCGGCAAATTGGAATCAGGATACCAAAATAATTGAAGTAGTGTATAACACTACCAAAATTAATGAGGATAGAATTCACGAAGCTATAGCCGCTTCGGGCTACGATACTGATAAGAAAAAGGCTGATGCTCAGGCATATAAAGATTTGCCAGAGTGCTGCCAGTACAGCAAAAGTAAGTAGGATAGAAGGGATAATGTAAATCAAGCATGGAATTTTAAATAAATTCCATGCTTTTATTTTTTTGTGGATTGCTATAAAAGCTTTTATTTTTTGCAATAAGGTAAAGTTTATACTGCAAGAGTGAAATATGTGTACTCTCTTAAGCTAAATTATGCTAGTTTCGTATAAAGTACTCTAAAATAAACTATCGAAAACAATGGTATCAACTGCAAATAAGTTTAAGAAAGTACTAGTTATTGACGATGAGTTTATTGATACATACATTATCAAACACTTAATGCAAGCTCAAAACTTTGCTGATGAATATATTTTGATTGATTCATCACTTGATGCTTACGATTACATAAGTGAAGAAATGAACGGAGATACAAAATTTCCTGAAATAATTATTTTGGATTTGAATATGCCACTTTACAATGGCTTTGAATTGCTTGAAAAGATAGATGCACAAGTGAAAATGCACAAAGTAAATACAAAGGTATATATATTATCATCTTCTGACTTTATAGAAGATATAACCAGAGCCAAATCGTTCCAATCAGTAGCAGGCTATATTGTAAAGCCACTTACAGAGGAAAAACTCAATGGGATTGGTTGAAATCTGATGCTGAATCTTGAAAAAATCCCTTCCAAGATTTCAAAACTTGAAAGGGATTTTTAGTGCCACCTGCAACTCATATTTTTTGGTTATAAATCAACAGCATGTTGTGTTATTAATGGAGGTAATAAAAATCGGTATATATATTTACGAGTCGACAGTTAAAGTTTAGATTTAACTAAACCATACTATTGTGCGTAAAAGCCACCACATAATAAATATATCCGTACAGATACTCAATTGTAGTTTAGATTTAGATAATTGCAATTTAGATTTGAGGTGACATAGCAATTAAAACCCTATTACCTATTTACAATAACACCGTATAAAGCAGCAATATTATCGCACCATAGATGAGATTATTATACACAAAACTACTATCCGTTTTCTTTTTTATGGGGGTTACATTTTTAGGGTTCGGGCAGTGTCCAGCCACTAATGCTGTTTCGATTAGCTCTTTACCTGTATCCTGTTTCGGTGGTAATGATGGATTAGTTGTTTTTAACTTTAATCCTATTACAATTTCAGGTTCTCATAGATTTAGACTTTATCAATTGCCAAATACACCTGTATCATCGGCAGTAATTGCTACTTCTGGTCCAATAACTTTTACTGGAGGGATATCAAATGGCAACTATGAAGTTAGGTATTATAAAGTAGGAGGAATTGGATCTTGTGGTTCATTAGGGTCTCCTGTACCAATAGCTGGTACAAATATTAGTGTAGGTCAGCCAGCGGTGGTAGAAATTTCATTATTATATGACAATGAATTATGCTTTGGAACTAATCAGGAAATGCAAGGTTCTGATCCTGTTCCGCCAAGAGGTCAGCCGTACAGTACACTTTGGAGCATTACTGGTCCCAGCCTAGCCGTACTTTCCCCCAATAATACAGCCGATTATGTAACAGTTAGTAATTTACAACCCGGGACATTTAATGCCACCTGGAGCGTTAGCGTTTCTGGATGTGGGGTTGCTTCAACTTCCACCGAACCATTTTATGTTAGAGAACTACCAGTCATTTCAAGTAGCCTTACAACCACCGTATGTAGCGGCTTTCCATTTAATTATATCATAACTTCCACAACCGTAGGCTCTACTTTTCAATGGACTCGCCCCACAAACCCTAATATTAGCAATGCAGCTGTTACAGAATTTGATGAAACTATTAATGAAACCTTAATTAATACAAGTGCTACGCCTCAATTAGTTCTTTATCAATTGCAAGCTACTGGCCCTGGAGCAACGGCTTGCCCCGGAATTCCTTCTGTACTAACCGTAACGGTAAATCCAACCCCAACTGCCAATGCCACCCCATCTTCCGATACCAAATGCAGCGGACAGCCTGTAAGTTTTGCTCTTTCAAGCAATTTAGCTAATACTATCTACACATGGGTTACTTCCATTACTTCTGGCGTGGTTTCGGGCATAAATTCGGGCGGTGGAAGCACCATCACAGATACGCCTATCAATTCGGGCAATGCTTCTACTTCATATCTTTACATAGTAACCCCGCAAAATACACTCACAGGGTGTAGTGGTTTATCACCATTTACCATTCCTGTCACCATCAACGTCTTGCCTACTGTGGCAGGCACAAATGTCCCTACCGTTTGTGGGTTTGCCTCTACTTCTATCAATTTAGCTACCAATGGCACCAGCTTCGCCTGGAGCAATGGGCAATCTACCAATCCAGCCACATTAACACCTGTTGTCACTGGCTTGAATACTTTTACAGTTACCGTAAGTTCGGGTTTGTGTGGTGTAGCTACCACAGTTGGGGTGTTTTCTCAATCTACCGTAACAGTACAGGGTGTAAATGCTACAGTTTGTGGTCTAAACTCAGCTACAATAAGTTTGGTAACCAATGGAAGCAATATCAATTGGTTCAATGGAACATCAACCAATTCCATATCCGTAGTTCCAGTTTCCTTCGGAATCAATAATTACAATGCCACAGTTACTTCTGGTGTATGCAATGTCACCACAGTGGTGAGTGTATTGGCACAGCCTTTAATTACCGTTTCTAGTACCAATACTACAGTTTGTGGGTTTATTCCTACCTCTCGATTATTAATCACAAATGGTACAGCATTTAATTGGAATACAGGTCAAACTACCAATCCTGCTACTTTAACACCAACTATTTTTGGTCTCAACACCTTTACCGCCACCGTTTCTTCCGGATTGTGCAATGTGGTTACATCGGTGGGTATTGTTGCCATTGCCCCACTTTCTGTGGCAGGAACAAATGCTACTGTCTGCGGCCTTTCCCTAGCCAATATTAGCATTACAACCAATGGGGTAAATATCAATTGGTTTAACGGAGCGACTACAAGTACTATTTCAGTTACTCCTACTAGTTTAGGCAATACTAATTACCCGGTTACTATCAGCTCGAGCATTTGTCAAATCGTTACTACTGTGGGAGTAACAGCTGTTTCGCCCGTTACAGTTTCTGGAAATAATGCCACAGTTTGCGGTCTTATCCCCACCTCATTTACATTATCAACGAATGGCACTAGTTTCAGCTGGAGTACAGGTCAAACCGCCAATCCCGTAACATTAACCCCTGTTATATTTGGGTTGAATACTTTTATTGTTACTGTCAGTTCGGGCTTATGTAGCGTAGTTACTTCTGTAGGAATATTTGCTACATCATCTATTACCATAGCGGGCAATGCAATTCCAACTATATGTGGTATTACTTCAACTTCTTTTACCTTAACCACCAACGGAACTTCTTTTCTTTGGAGTAATGGACAAACTGCAAACCCTGCGACATTGACCCCTGCCACATTCGGTTTGAATGCTTTTACAGCCACAGTGAGTTCTGGATTCTGCAGGGTTACGACTACATTGGGCATATTTGTGCAATCGCCAATTACCGTTCAAGGTGTAAATGCCACAGTGTGTGGATTAAACTCAGCCAATATTAGTATTCTAACCAATGGAAGTAGCATCAATTGGTTCAATGGTGCAACTACGGGATCTATATCTATAATTCCTGCTTCGGTTGGAATAAACAATTACAATGCTACCGTTACTTCTGGCAGTTGTAGTGTTACAACTACGGTGAGTGTTTTGTCTCTTGCAGTAGTTACTGTTTCAAGTACCAATACTTCGGTTTGCGGGCTAAATCCGACTGGTGTTTTGTTGTCTACCAATGGCTCTACTTTCAATTGGAGTTCAGGGCAATCTACCAATCCTGCTACATTAACACCTTTATCATTCGGCTTAAATACCTTTACTGTAACTGTTTCTTCTGGGTTGTGTAATGCGGTAACCACTGTAGGCATAGTTGCAAATGCCCCTATCACAATTGCTGTTACGAACACTACAACAGTTTGTGGGTTAGTCTCTGCAAGTGTCACTTTAACTACCAATGGCAATAATTTCAATTGGAGCAATGGGCAAACTACCAATCCAGCCATATTAACGCCAAGTAGTGGAGGGTTAAATAGTTTTACAGTTACAGTAAACTCAGGCCTTTGCAATGCTATTACTACCGTTGGCGTATTTTCTTTAAATCTAATAACAAACATTTCGGGTAATCCGGCTTCGCCCATTTGCAGTGGAAGTACTGTAAATGTAACTGCTAGTTCTATCCCATCTGGAGGTGTTTTTGATTGGGCTACCCAAGTAATTTCCGGCACTGCAAATGGAAATAGCAATGTGTCTGCCTCAAATAGTATCAATCAGAGTTTGACCAGTACAGGATTGGGAATAGTGAGCTACACCGTGGTAGGCACACTCAACGGATGTGCAGGAAGCCCAGCCATTTTCAATGTTACAGTAAACCCTGCTGTTTCACAACCCACTTTCATTTCAGGTAGTAACCCTATTTGCCAAGGCACTACAAATGTATATCAAACAGATTTGCCTGCTAGTTTGAATGCAAGCTCTATTACTTGGTCAGTATTTCCGGCATCAGCTGGAAGTCAAATATTAACCCAAAATGTGACTACTGTAAATTGGAATGCAGCATTTTCGGGCAATGTAACTTTGACAGCAACAGCTTTCGGATGTGGAGCTTCACAAAGTTCGTTCTCAACGGTGTTGGGAATTTCAGCAAACCCCACTTTCGTTTCGGAGCTTACCCAACAAAACAACTCATGTATAGCAGACAATGGTATCATTACAGCCACAATTACAAGTGTACCAAATTCAATTAGGCTAAATAACACTATAAATCCAGCTTCATTTTTTGCTGGAATAGCAACGTTTTCAAATTTAGGGCCTGGTACATATATCATAGTAATGCGCAATGCAGTTGGTTGTGCAACTTCATCAACGGGTTACAATATTATTGCTCCGGCCACCCCACTTGCACCAAATGCAGTATCAGCTCCAGCGGGCAATTATTGCGAAGGAGCAACTGTTCCCACTTTAACAATTACTGTTCCTAGTGGATTAATTGGTTTATATGACTCTGGTGTATTAGTCACTACCACTTCATCTATTCAATCTTTAAATTTACCTATTACGGCTGGTTCGTATAATTACAGTGCCAATGTGACTGTAAATGGATGTGTAAGCCCATCAACATTCATCATTTACAGTATTAATTTTTCCCCAAGCATTACAGGAATCGCAGGTTCAAACCCAACATCTTGTGGTTCGAGTGATGGAAGCCTAACCGTAACGGGCTCAGCAAGCCTTTATACATTGGGATCGGTTTCAAATGCAACAGGTATTTTTACCAGTCTTGCTCCCATAACACATAATGTAATCGCCTCAACTGGTAATTGTAGCGTAACTAGCTCGATTACGCTATCTGCCCCCGGGCAAACTTCTCCTCCAGTTCTATCGGGCGGTAATACTTATTGTGCAGGGCAGCCTATTTCGCTTTTAACTGTTACCAGCACAATTAGTGGTACGTTTGGATTGTACAACGCTTCCAATACAGTAGTCGAAACCAAAATAGGCAGCAGTGCGGTTTTCAATACTACTGCCTCGGGAACTTATTATGCCAACATCACTGTGGCGGGTTGTGCCAGTGCTCAATCCAATACCGAAAACATTATAATCAATGCCATTCCCATCATTGCAATTTCTGGAAATAATGCCGCTTGTAATGGCAATTTGGTAACTGTGACTGCCAATGCGGGTTTTGGCAGTATTTATATTTGGTCTGGTGCACAAACTGGCAACACCGCTTTTTTTAATAATTCAGGTCTCAAAACAGTATTAGCCACCGTTTCTGGTTGTAGCTCCAGCCTTAGTTTTGTAACTACCATCAATTCAAATCCGATAGTAACTATTTCGGCAAGCCAAACCAGTGTTTGTTCAAACGCAAATGTTACGCTGACTGGAAACGGAGCAAATAACTTCACTTGGCTTCCATCTTTGATATCTGCACCATCTATTGTGGTACCTGTTGTGGGCAATACCATTATTAGCGTTATAGGAACAGATTTGAATGGTTGTGTAGGCAATGCTATCGTGAATCTATCCGTCACTTCAGGTATTGTTGCTGTCGATTCACCTTTGGGAAATACTTCAAAATGTAGCGGAAGTGGCACATTCGGTTATGCGCTACCCAATACCAAAACTTTTTATAACGCCACCACTTTCAATTGGTTTTTGATTCCTGCCGCATCGGGCACAATTACCGTATCTACTTCGCCCAACGAACATGTGGCCTCGGTAGCTTGGAATGCAAGTTTTGCAGGTGTGGCAATAATTTCTGTAGTGGGTTTCGATGCTTGCGGCAACACTTCGGGCAATTTTACAAACGTCACTATCAATTCATCACCCACTATTTCATCAATATCAACGATTGACCCTAGTTCTTGTAGTGTCAGCGATGGAGCTATTACCATTACTGGCACAGCGGCCAGTGGCTCAGTTACTTATGTAAATTTAACTGCGAATACTACCGTAGTTTCAGGTATATTTTCAAGCTTGAGCGCCAGTCCAATATCGAGCTACAACCTCCGATTGGTTGATGTGGTAAATGGCTGTTTCACAGATGCTACCGCAAGTCTCAATCCTGCTGGTCAGCCTGCTGCCCCTTCTATCAGTGGCGGAAATACCTATTGCACTGGGCAAACTGTACAGCCAATTTTTGCTACTTCTGCAACAATTGGGGGAATTAGCATTTATTTATCCCCTAATATTTTTATTGCATCTACACTAGGAAATAGCCTTTCAGTGTTACCATCAGTATCAGGCAATTACTTTGCTCGTTTTTCAGATGGCAGTTGCGTAAGTGTAAATTCTGCTGCCGAAGCGGTAACCTTCAATAATCTTTTTATAACGGCAACCACACCTAATCCTGTAAATGTGTGTGAAGGAAGTGCGGTAGCCTTGGCAATAATAGATGCAGGTGCTACTTATGCTTGGTTTGGTGTTGGACTTGATGTAAATTTTGGAGGCAGTGTAAATGCTACACCAACTTTCGCAGGTACAAATTATTATGTAGTAACTGCATTAGGGTCGGGTAGTTGTACTGCATCTTTCACATTTACTGTAAATGGGCTTGCAAAACCTACCACCCAACTCATAGCCACCAACCAAACCGTGTGTGGAGATAATATTAACCTGGCTTTGAATAACGTGGGTGGAACTTCGCTCACGTATTTTGATGGCTTTGTAAATAATACCGTTGCATTTGCGGGCAATGGTTTCAATGTTCCGCTAACGCTTGGCGACAATATTTTCAGTTTAATAAGTGTTTCAGGGGCAAGCTGTTTTAATACAACTGCATCTGGCAGCGTTACTATTTTCCGAAGAGCAGATACCGATCCGTTGTGTACTTGTACCGGAAGGGGCGAATTAATTGGCGGTAGCGGTTCGGTTTGCGAAGGAGGTTCATCTACCTTTAATTTGGTGGTTTCGGTTACGGGGTCTTCTCCCTTATCGGTAGAAATACTCCAAAATGGCGATGTAAACAATAGATTGACTTTCACTGGCTTAAATGCGGGTGTAAATGCCAACTTGGCTGTATCGCCCAATGTCACCACCGATTATACTATTTACCAAGTAAACTCTGCTACTTGCCAAGGGGCTGGCAGTGGTTCGATACGAATCAGTGTTACGCCAGTACCTATTTTATCCGTTACCAGTCCTGTAATAGTAAATTGTACCACCACTTCGGTCGATTTGTCCAATTACTTTGTAGATTTGAATACTACCATTTCTGGAGGAATCACTACTTATTGGGACGATGCCAATTACACCATTCCCATTTCAAATATAGTGACGGCAAGTAAAGTCTATTATATTAGAAAAGTAGCCAGCGGATTGTCAACCTGTTCTGGCGAAGCTGCTATTTCAGTGGTATTCCGAAGCAAACCAGCAGGGATAGTGACGGGGGGGGGCTCAGTTTGTGCTGGGCAATCGACAAATATCAGTGCAAGCTTTACTGGCGGTACTGCTCCATATTCATTTGTATATGGCAGTGCAACTTCGACTTCAGGCATTCAGTCGAGTAGTGGGCTATTTTCCACCTCTGTAAATGCAGGAAACGATACGTACACAGTATTGGGAATTTCAGATGCGAGTGGATGTGCCATATCTGTTTCTGGTATCGCAATTGTGGCATTGAGTCCTTCAAGCCTTTGTGGTGGCAATGTAGTTTGTATCACTTCCCCTTCTGCACCAATTCTATTTTCACAGGTTGCTCAATGCGGAGAAATAAAGTTGAATTGGACTCCTCAATTGGTTGATTATTATAGCTTTACGTTGCAATTTATTTCGGGAAATGTATCAAGCACAGGCACAACTACCGGATTTAATACCAGTTTTTCAGGGCTTTCTGCCGGCAATTACAATGTGATAGTAAGTGCTTCAAATACCTGTGGCACAAGTTCGGAGGCCACCTTGTTGGGTGTTAATACCAGTGATGCACTCACTGCGGTGGTAACAGGAGGCGGGCAGGTTTGTGCCAACCAAAAAGCCTTGTTAAGCATCTCTCTAACAGGCACAGCACCATTCTCAGTTACTCTTAGCAATGGTACTTCTTATATCAACCAAGCCAATAATTTCACCATTACCGTGGGTGGGTTAACTGAAAATTATACCATTGCAACCATGGCAGATGCAACGGGTTGTACCAACTTAATTACCAGTACTGGAACTGATGTTGTTGGGGTTTTTCCTCAGAATGCCAGCATAGCAGTTGCAAGTAAATTCACCTCATCGTGCGAATCAGGTAGTTTTGTATTTTCTGCTTCTGGTGTAAATGGAGGTACTAGTCCTAGTTTCAATTGGTATGTAAATAATCAATTGGTATCACTCACAGGCACGAGTTATTCAGTTGTAGGAATAGATACAATAGGTGACAGTAGCTTTTTGACCATTTCAGGCTTGGCAAATAACGATGCCATTACCGCTCAATTGACACCTGACCCTTTAGTAGCAAGTTGTGTTTTGAATGCCTCAAGTATTTTTTCATCTCCAGTAAATGTTAAAATAGAAAATATTGACCTTTCAAGTGCAATCTCATATATTCCAACCCAGTGCTTGAATAGCAGCGATGGCGTTTTATATATCAATCTACCCAATAAATATGCAGGGAGAACTTTTAGCTATAGCGTAAATACAATAGTAGGCGTGGTATATGATCCGCTAATTACTGTTGGAGGTCTTTTGGCAAATAAACTCAACATCACTATTACGGATGCTGACAATCCCCAATGTACACTCGACACTATTACCAATGGCACAGGCACAGTCAATGCCACAATCATTCCAGCCGTAACTAATGCTGATTGCAACGCAAACAATGGTAGCATCGGAATGTATTTTAGAAGTGAATTTCCAAATTACAATGTTACCATTATCGGCTTGAACACCACCACAGGTATTGATAATGTCATTTCAGTTGTTTCAAACATAGTTTCCGACAGTGCAAGCGGCTACACTTTTATGTTCGACAAGTTAGGAATTGGGCTTTATCAAATCAACCTAGAATATAATAATTGCTTTGCCTCATTGCCAGTCTTATCAATAGGTGGTGGCAGCACACCCATCGTTGATTTGGGCGAAGATATCAAAATTTGTCGTGGCGATTCAATTATCCTCACCACCTCAGGAATTGCGGGAGGTTTATATTCATGGTTCAAAAACGATTCTTTAATTAGCACAGGATCTTTTAATTATTTACCTATTCGCCCGAGCAAAAGTGCCATATATTCGGTGAGTGTTCCTGGTACAAATGGTTGCTACGCTACTGATTTTGTATCGGTAAATGTGGCCGATATATCCCTGAAATTGGTAACCACCGCACTCGAATCAGATACCAAGGTTAATTTGGCTTGGACTTATATTAATAAAAATGCACTTCTCGATACCAGCTTCACAATTGAAAGCAGATTAGTTAACGGCAGTCAATTTTATCCATGGACTGTCTCAGGCTTTGCTATTTTGAAAGATAGTTTATTCACACACACCAATTTATTGACCAAACAAGCTGCACAACAATTCAGAGTTGTAGGCGTGAATAATGCAGTTTGTGCATCTTTCCCTCATGACTTGGTTTATTTGGCAGGCACCAACAGCGAAGCCGATAGCAAAGTAAGCTTGAATTGGACCTCTTATAAAGGCTGGGCGAAAGGGGTAGATCATTATGAAGTATGGCGTAAATTGGACGATGAACCAGGTTTTTCATTCCTAAAAACTGCCGCTAACGACACCACCATCGAATTATTCAATATAGTAGATGGGTTTATTCACGAATATAGAATACTTGCCGTAAGCAAAGAGCCAGTGCAAGACAGCATCAAATCGTGGTCGAATATTGTTCGCCTTGAGTTTAATAGGCAAATTGAACCCTACAACGCTTTCAGCCCCAATGGTGACGGCAAAAATGATGTGTTTGAAGTGAAAAACATCCAATCTTGGACTAGCAATGAAATCTTTATTTTCAATCGTTGGGGTGGAAAGGTGTTTTATGCCAAACCATACAGAAACGATTGGACTGGAGACGGAATGCCTGACGGCACCTATTTCTACATCATTAACTTGAATGATAAAAACAATACAAAACCGAGCAAAGGAAGCATATTGTTGCAGCGATGAAAAACTAACTTTTCCAAAGTTTTAAAAATGGGAATGATTTTAAATAAGAAAGGTTTGGAATGTCCAACTTTTCCAAAGTTCAAACTTTGGAAAATGTCTGAAAATAACAAGGAATTTAAAATAATGCCTAATGAAAATATTTAACATATTGAATTTTATTTTTAAATGGATTATTGAAGTAAAGCAAACTGCATTACGCATTACGCATTACGCGATATTTCTTTGCCTCTCTTTTGGCGCTTTTACTCAACAAGATGCACATTTCACACAATACATGTTCAACAACCAGTATTTTAATCCGGCATTTGCAGGTACTGCCGATTACATTACAGGAACTCTATTTTACCGCAAGCAATGGGTAGGTATGCCCGGTTCGCCAGTCACTCAAAACCTGACAGGCATTGTACCATTCAAAAGAAACCATTTTGCATTGGCTTTCAACTTAGTTAATGACCAGATTGGGGAAGTGAGAGCGGGTGCTTTAAACATCAATATTGCTTTCGCCTATTACCTTAATATAAAAAATGGGAGGCTTTCATTTGGCTTGGGTGGTGGAGTACAGCAATATAGTGTAGATGGCGGAACAATACGAACAGTCGACAATACCGATTTGACATTCGCAAATAAGTCGGTAAATCAATTGGCTCCTGATTTTAATTTTGGTGTGTTTTATAAAACCAATCGCTATTATGTGGGCATTTCAAGTACACATTTGAATAATCCAAACAGGCGGTTAACAGCCTATAAAGCTGAAAACCCAGCCGTAACTGCTAGGCATTATTACCTTACAGCAGGATACACTTTTGAAGTAGATGAAAAATTCAAGGTCACTCCTTCAATCATCAATCGTTTTTCAGAGTCTAAAATTTTTGGCAGCAATTTCTCTACAGATATTTCGGTTAAAACTGATTACATAGACATGGTCTGGCTGGGTGCTTCCTACCGAACTACTAATGCTTTGGCATTTTTTACGGGTGTGAATGTGGGGAAAATAAATGCAGATGTATTCAAAGAAAATATCAAAATAGGCTACGCTTACGATATTTCTGTTGGCCCACAACCTGCTTTCAATAATGGTTCGCACGAAATTTTTATTTCCTACGAATACGCCCCCAAAGTAAAGCGTATGATGCCTAAATTTAAGTAGGTATTATTAAGTAAATTATATTTTTTTTTGGTATATTTCGGAATCAACTTTCCTTCATCCGAATTTATATAAAATGTTTTTCCAATTTTCTGGAGTTTCAAAACCATTAAAAATTGTTTTTTTAGACGCAGGCACATTGTTTGGTATATCTAACTTATTGTCTATTAATTCTTTAGGTGAATATATTCAATATCACCATACCCTTGAAAATGAAGTTGGTGATCGATTAAAAGATGCTGATGTGGCTATAACCAATAAAGTAGTAATCGACAAATTGGTTATGCAAAACTGCCCCAACCTCAAATTGATATGTGTAGCTGCCACAGGAATGAATAATATTGATTTGGAGTACGCAGCCATTAAAAAGATAGAAGTCAAAAATGTTCCTGGTTATTCTACCAAAAGTGTAGCACAAGTTACTTGGGGAATGATTCTTCATTTATTTAATCATGTAAACTATTATGACCATTACGTAAAATCGGGTGCATACATTACCAATGAATTTTTTACGCATGTTGGCGTTTGTTTTAATGAGTTGTCAGGAAAAACATTAGGTGTAATAGGGTTGAGTACTATCGGGAAGCAAGTAGCTAAAATAGCAGAGGCATTTGGGATGAAAGTGGTTTACACCTCTATATCTAATAGTGTACACGATAGTGTTTATGAGAGATTGAGCCTAGATAATTTGCTAGCGAAATCAGACGTTGTGGTCATTCACACGCCACTTTCACCACAGACGAAGCACCTTATAAATTTCGAGAAATTGAAGCTTATGAAATCAAAGGCTTTCATTGTTAATACTAGTAGAGGCGGAATAGTGGTAGAGTCTGATTTGGTGCGTGCATTGAATGAAAACATTATTGCAGGTGCAGGAGTAGATGTTTTTGAGGGTGAACCCATTGCTGAAAATAGCCCATATTTTATGGTTGAAAACAAATCCAAAATGGTGCTTTCACCACATATAGCATGGGCATCTGTTGAGTCAAGAACTGTACTAGTAGAGAAAATAAAAGAAAATATTCTGCAGTTCAACTCAAAAGCGGACAGCTATTTTTAACTAGTTATTATACTGTATCTATGTTGAAAAATAGAGAAAATTAAGATTAGATTATAAAGGAGGAATTGAAATTAATTATTCTAAAATCAGATAGCTCCATCCTTCTGTAGCGTCTTTAGGTCTTTTCTTGGTCTGAATTTTTTCAAGCACTTTTCTTTTAAAATCATCACATGTCTGACGCCTCAGCAATATCATCTCAGCTATTTTTTGTGCAGAAATATCCTTTCTTTCTGTTACTAAGAAAAGAATATAAAACGCTTTTACTATAGAGAATTTGAGTTTGTAAAATATAGTAAAGGTAGTGGCCGATTCCTCATATCCGCATTTGGTACAGCGCTGCGAATAAGGCATTTTGCCATTGCTTGCTATTTTGTTTTCACATTTTTTACATTCATATCCTTTGTTCCATTTCAACGCTACCAAATATTGATAACATGTGTCTTCAGAGGGAAATATCTTCTTGAATTCATCAATTGAAATAGATTTTCGCATAATTTTATCTTTCTCAAGCACCGTTACATCACCTTCCAGCTTCTGATTATAGGCCAATAATAAGTCATTCATTTGCTGAATTTTTACATTTGCCAAGGCTAGTTCGTAGGTTCGATTGATTACACTAAGTTCCAACATCTGGTTCATTTCCTGAGATAGTTTTTGTTTTTCATCCAATTCGACAATAAGCAAATTTTGCGAATGTTCTTTTTCCTTTTTCAAAGTGCGATACCTATCTGAAATGGCAATGGTGAATAAGATAATTTCAAGCACTGTCATATTGGAAAATGAAAAAATAAAATCTCCATCTTGAATAAATGAATAAATGGTTTCTTCTCTTAGTATTTGTAATACGCTGTGAATAATCATTCCCAAATAAACCAAACATAGACTCAAAATGAAGAAACGAGCCGCTTTGAATCCCTGTCGATAGCGTGCAATACCAGCAATTAAACTACTGAGTATTATCATATTGTCGGTGAGAGAATGCAATAAAACAGGGTAGCTCTGCCAAATTCCCACCGCCAAAGCGATTAATTTTAATAACACCAGAAATAGAATCAACTTGTCGATGATGGGCGTAAACTGGTTGGTTTTTAAAAATCCTCGGGTATAAATTAATAAGAAGATAGTAATGAAACTGAAGGGAATGGAATAGAAATAGAGTTCGTGTGGGAAATTATAATTAAATAAACTGTGCATATTTATTTTGGTAATAAATAGATATATGCCAAACGATAACACGTAGAAAAAATAGTATAAATAAAATCGCTCTTTAATGCCTAAGAACATCACAAAAGTGTAAACTAGGGTAAGGAAAATTATGCCTAATATCAATCCATAGTAAAACATGTCGTTCATTACGGCATTTGCATACTCAGTATATAATATCATAAAAAACCCTATACCCGAATAATAATTGGGACTTTTGATTTTGATGATTATAGGTAGAGATTGGTATTCAGAAGTCAGTACATAATCCCAATTGAGTGAATTTATTGGCTTAAGAGCTAAAAGATGTTGTTGCTTCCATACATACACTTCACATAGATTGTAATCATTCTGCAGATAAATGGCAACAGGTGTGCTGTATACTTTGTTAAATTGTACTTTCAGCCAATAAGTGCCTGATTTTTGGCTTACTCGCTCTTCTGGCTTAAGATTTTTAAATTCAGAATCGTATTTATGGCTTAATATTTCAGCTAAGGAAAGGCTATTTGTAGTATCGTGAAATACCAATTCTTGTCTTTCAGGTGGGAGAACTATTTTTTTATATTCCCCAATGATAATATTTTTAGCTGTGCAAGAAAGCAAAGTAGCTAACAATATGATATAAATAGAAAAATCAGTTTTGGTAAAATACATGATTGATTGTAGTAGTTAATAGCAATATACAGAAGATACCATATTAAACATTACAGTAATCGAAAAAGGATATGTCAAATAATAAATTTTTATTATACCATGTTTTGGCTTACTTAGGCTTTAGTTTTGAAGGAAAATTAAAATATAGTAGGATATTAAGGCTGAAAACGAAAAACTATAACACTACAAAGATTTTCAAAATCAATAGTATTAGCGAATGAAAGTAATTGCCGTTTTAGATACATATTTGATTATATTGTAAAGTGAAATATAGAAAGACGATATATTAATTAGTGCTTGAATATTACGAATATGAGTTGATAAAATTGGTTTCATAAAATTACAAATGTGTAGGTGATTGTGTATTTGTAAACTTTATCCGACTGGTTTAATTGTGCACATTTGCCAAATATTTTCTTTTTTACATTTTGAATAATTTAAAAATGGAATTGCAACATAGCTTTATTGAAGAAGTGTTGAAATAGTTTTGAATTCAAAAAAAAACAGACCGAGAACAAAGTATGATTTCTAAATACCTTATTAATAATGTAACAATTGTAAATGAAGGCCAATGTATTACAAAAGACATTCTTTTTTACGACAACTTAATTCAGAAAATTGGCTACATTGAAGTTGAACCCGACTTTAACGTAATTGACGGATCTGGCAAACATTTATTTCCTGGAATAATAGATGGGCAAGTGCATTTTCGAGATCCTGGACTAACGCACAAAGGCGACCTTTATACTGAAACTAAAGCATCAATAGCTGGTGGCATCACCTCTTTTATAGATATGCCCAACACAATCCCTAATGTATTGACAGTAGAAATTCTTGCCGACAAATACGAACTGGCTTCAAAAAAATCATTGGCCAACTATTCCTTCTTTTTGGGCGTAAATGGCGACAATATTGATGAAATTATTGCAACAGATACTTCAAAAATGATTGGCGTTTCTGATGATGGATTGTATTTCACAAAAAAAGGTAATTTGTTAGCAGACAATCCTGCAACGATGGAAAAACTATTGGCCAATTGCAAATCTGTTATCGCCATTCATTCTGAAAAAGAACAGATTGTAGAGGAAAATGAAAATAATTATAGAGAAAAATATAGCGAGAATGTGCCTATTGAGTGTCACCCTTTAATTCGAAGCGAAACGGCTTGCTTTGAAGCAACCAAACAGGCTTTAGAACTTGCTCACAAACACAAAGCAAGACTGCATATTTTGCACCTTACCACAGAAGCGGAGACTCATTTATTTAGAAATGATATTACGTTAAAAGAGAAAAATATTACCACAGAAGTTTCTGTTCATCATCTTTGGTTTTCCGATAAAGATTATTCTCGTTTAGGCAATTTAATAAAATGGAATCCTGCGATCAAAACAGAAAAAGATAAGAAAGGACTATTTAAAGCATTATTGGACGATAGAATCGATATAGTAACTACCGACCACGCTCCACATACATTGGAGGAGAAACAAAAGCCTTATTTTCAATCCATGTCAGGTGCGCCTATGGTGCAGCATTCGTTAAATTGTATGTTGGAATTTTATAAGCAGGGGCTTATTTCTTTGGAGAAGATAGTGGAGAAAATGTGTCACAATCCTGCCATTCTTTACCGAATTGAGAAAAGGGGATATATCAGAGAAAGATATTATGCAGATTTAACCTTGGTTGATTTGAAGTCAAATTGGACTGTAGCAAAAGATAATATATTATATAAATGTGGGTGGTCTCCATTGGAAGGAACAAATTTTCAAACCAAAGTAATACAGACATTTGTAAATGGTAATTTGATTTACGATAACGGACATTTCAATGAAACAGTTAAAGGAATGGCTTTAACTATCTTAGCAGAATAGAAAATTTTGTACTTCAATGTTCAAGGGCAGAAAATTAGTAATTGCAACCAAACACGAAAAAGAAAAAGTGATTTCCCCGCTTTTAGAAAAAGCTTTCGGAGTGTCATGCTTTGTAAATGAAAACTTTGATACAGATGTTTTAGGCACTTTTACAGGTGAAATTGAACGAGAACTCGACCCCATTGCAACAGTCAGACAAAAATGCTTGAAGTCAATGGAAGTATCGAATTGCGATTTGGGTATAGCAAGTGAAGGCTCTTTTGGTTCTCATCCATCCATGTTTTTTGTAAACGCTGATGATGAGTTTTTGATTTTTATTGATAAGAAGAATAAAATAGAAATTATTGCAAGAGAATTAAGCACGCAAACAAACTTCAATGGCAAAGAGATTAAAACTGAAAATGAACTTCTAGAATTCGCAGATTTAGTAAATTTTCCATCACATGGCCTCATCCTTCGTAAATCTAAAGAAGAAAACGAACACATTATAAAGGGGATTGTTGATCTAAACTCATTAAAAGAAGCATACAAAAAACTGTTTGAAATGTTTAATTCTGTGTATGCAGAAACCGATATGCGGGCAATGTACAATCCCTCTCGCATGAAGGTTATTGAAGCAGCGACTCAAAAATTAGTAGATAAAATAAATTCAACATGTCCTGAATGCAACATGCCAGGCTTTGCTATTACAGAAGCAAGAAAAGGACTTGAATGTAGCTTGTGCGGCTCTGAGACCAATTCAATACTAAGCCATATTTACGTTTGCCAGCATTGTGAATACAAAAAGGAAGAAATGTTCCCGCATAGTAAAATAACCGAAGACCCTATGCATTGTGCCTATTGCAACCCTTAACACAACTGAAAACTGGAATTATCGGGATTACTAATTTAAAATTTGATGATTACCTTTTTCATAAAACCTTTGTAGACCAAACAACCACTGATTTGTATACTACTTGGCCTATGGCGTGCAAATTTTAAGATAAATGCAATTTCGGCTCAAAACTAATACGTCTTTTAAGCAAGAGAATATTTCCAAACCTGATTTGGCATGGTCAATTATTATATTTGGCACAAATTACACGATCTATTATAGTCAAGATTAGGCTAGCAAAGTTTAAAGCTTTGGAGAAGTTTAGAATCTAAGAAAAATAGTAGATTTGCTGCTCGAAAGAAGTGAAACGACAATAAGCTAATGATTAGAAACGACTGGAAATTAGAAGAAATAAAAGATATATTTTACAAGCCTGTATTGGAGTTGGTGTACGAAGCGGCCACCATTCACAGACAATATAATGAAACAGGAGAAGTGCAGGTTTGCACTTTATTATCAGTGAAAACAGGGGGTTGTGCTGAAGATTGTGCTTATTGCCCGCAGGCAGCTCGCTATCATACCAATGTAAAAGCCCAGAAGCTGTTGGCAGTAGATGAAGTATTGAAAAATGCCCTGGAAGCTAAAGAATCGGGTAGTACACGCTTTTGTATGGGTGCAGCATGGAGAGAAATCAGAGACAACAGAGATTTTGACAATGTGCTTGAAATGGTGAAAGGGGTAAATAATATGGGTATGGAAGTGTGTGCCACCCTAGGAATGCTTACACCCGAACAAGCCGAAAAACTGAAAAATGCAGGATTGTATGCTTACAATCACAACCTTGATACCAGTGCCGACCATTACGACCAAATCATTACCACCAGAAAATACAGTGATAGATTAGATACTTTAGAAAATGTGCGCAAATCGGGTATTTCAGTTTGCTCAGGCGGCATTATTGGTATGGGCGAAACAGAATACGACCGCATAAGCATGCTGCATACTTTGGCTACTTTGCCTCAACATCCAGAATCGGTGCCGGTAAATGCTTTGGTGCCAGTAGAAGGCACACCGCTTGAAAATCAGGAGAAAGTATCGGTATGGGAAATGGTGCGTATGATAGCCACAGCCCGAGTTTTGATGCCCAAAGCGATGGTTCGCTTATCGGCAGGCAGGGTGAGAATGACTACTGAAGAACAAGCATTGTGTTTCTTAGCTGGAGCAAACTCTATTTTTGCGGGAGATAAATTGCTTACAACACCAAATCCAGGTACAATTGAAGACAAAGCCATGTTTCAATTGCTGGGTTTGAAACCTAGAAAATCATTTAAAATTGAGGAGTTAGAAGAAATTGCTTTGTACTAACTTTGATTACGCAAATTCCTCTAACTTCAATTAGTAGCTATTTAGCATACACATATTTCAGAAACTCATCTTTCTTAGCTTCCTCTTCAAATCGACCACTATAATGCGAAGTTACTGTGCTTGAGCTCCTGTCTTCCACGCCTCTAGACGATACGCACAAGTGTTGGGCATCAATTACCACAGCCACATCATCGGTATTTAAGGCTTTTTTGAGTTCATTGGCTATTTGCACGGTCAATCGTTCTTGCACTTGTGGGCGTTTGGCATAATATTGCACAATTCGGTTTATTTTCGATAAGCCAATTACACTACCATTTGAAATATACGCTACATGAGCCATACCCACGATGGGTACAAAATGATGCTCGCAGTTGGAATACAAGGTGATATTTCTCTCCACAAGCATTTCGTTGTATTTATACTTATTTTCGAAAAGAGCTATTTTAGGTTTGTTGGCAGGATTTAATCCGCTAAAAATCTCCTTCACATACATTTTGGCTACACGATGCGGTGTGCCTTTTAAACTATCGTCAGTCAAGTCTAAGCCCAAAATATTCATAATTTCACGAAAGTGTTCTTCGATAAGTTCCACTTTTGTGTCGTCATCCATATCAAAAGCATTTTCTTTCATCGGTGTATCAATAGAAGTCATAATATGGTTTTCGCCCATTGCATCTACATCTTCTTTATCGATTAATAATTTTTCAAGTGAACCCATTCAGATTTTTGTTTAGTGTTTCAATCTAGTGAGATTAACAAATGATGATGACTAAGGTTCAAAGTTTATGAATAATTTTTGGTAAATAAGCAATGTTTTATTTTTCAAAACTTTATGCTTGTTTGCCCAAATAATAATCATATCCTGCATATCAATATCACAATACACGAAATAGCAAGTATGCGATTAAGAATTTTATTTCAAGGTGATATTCATAATTAGTAAATGTATCCATCACACTCCTATAACTAAGAAATTATGTAGCCAAATTAATCTTTATCATTCAATTTTTACTCAATAAATATGAGCGAATGTATACATTGGCAGTTTTTCAAATTATCTCCCTCTCATTTATTGATAATAAATATATTTGCCTGCATTTTATAAATCTTATTACAATGAAACTTCTTCTTGCTTTTAGCGGAGGCCTCGATACCTCTTTTTGTGTAAAATATTTGATAGAACAAGGCTACGAAGTGCATACCGCCATAGTAGATACTGGAGGCTTCACCAAAGATGAATTGGCAGATATTGAGAAAAAAGCCTTTGAACTAGGCTCAAAGTCCCATATAACACTCAACATAATTAATGAATATTATCAAAAATGCCTCAAGTATTTAATATTTGGCAATGTGCTTCGGAACAATACTTATCCACTTTCAGTAAGTGCCGAGAGAGTATTTCAAGCATTGTCTATTGCTAAGTATGCCGATGAAATAAAAGCAGAATATGTTGCACATGGCAGCACAGGTGCTGGAAACGATCAGGTGCGGTTCGATATGATATTTAATATTGTATGCCCCGAGGTAAAAATAATTACCCCTATTCGCGACCTTAAACTATCAAGAGAAGAAGAAATAGAATACCTAATAAAAAAGGGTGTAGTCAGAGATTGGACAAAAGCAGCCTATTCTATCAATAAAGGTATTTGGGGTACATCTGTGGGCGGTAAAGAAACGCTCACCTCTGATAAAAGCCTTCCAGAAACAGCTTTTCCAACCCAAAAAACCAAATCAGGCTCAGAGACGATTACACTTTTATTTGAAAAGGGAGAATTAAATGCAGTAAATGGCATACCATATTCCAGCCCTATTGAGGCAGTAAATGTGCTGAACGATATAGCCGCACCCTACGGAATTGGTCGCGATATCCACGTGGGCGACACCATCATTGGCATCAAAGGCAGGGTGGGTTTCGAGGCGGCAGCTCCCCTTATCATTATCAAGGCCCATCATTTACTCGAAAAACACACCTTGGTAAAATGGCAATTGTATTGGAAAGATCAAATGGCTAATTGGTATGGCATGATGGTACATGAAGGGCAATTTCTAGATCCTGTAATGCGAAATATAGAATCATTTCTTGAAGACACACAGAAAACCGTGAGTGGCAAAGTATACATTGAGCTACAACCGTATCATTTTGTATTACATGGCATTAAATCTGAGCATGATTTGATGTCGAGCAAATTTGGCAAATATGGCGAAATGAACAATGCTTGGTCGGGCGATGATGTAAAAGGGTTTGCTAAAATATTTGGCAACCAAACCATGATTTACCACCGTGTGAACGAAACAGAAATATAATTCAGCTTCAGTATTCAACTATTTAATGGCTATTTTGGATTTAAAATGAATTATTTGAAGTACATAATTCATTTTTTATTAAATACTATTATACTTTAATAATTGCTTTTTTTGATAGATATTTGAAGGTAATTAAATGTGCATTATCGCATATTCAACTATAATAATTAGAAAAACCTATACCTATGTCTAAATTAAAACTTGCAGCCACTGCATTAGTTTCCGCACTTGCCTATTCATTTTCTTTTGCTCAAGAAATAACTTGGGCAAATAAATTGCTCGAAATTACCAACAGATTTCAATTTGAAAACAATGGGGCAGAGGCTTTATTGGGCGTTCCTACTGTATATCCGGGAAAATTAGACGAATCAAAAGTAGATACATACAGCGAGGGCTATATCATCTACAATGAAAATACTTTAAAAAAGAACTCCATTGTAGTAGGCTTCCCTTCGGCTATTATGGCTAGGCAAGTAATTGTAGGGGGCATATTTAATGTAGGGTCTATCAATTCTATAAGCATAATTACCGAAAACAATAAAGAAAAAGAAATTTACAAACCCAGTATTAAAGCTTCTAAAACAAAGTTCAATAGCTTTTCTACCTTTTTTAGTGCAGCAAAAGTAATAGCAGTTAAAATAGTAATCGACCCTAGCAAAATAAATGAATGGAATATTCTGAAAGGCATAGGTATATCAAATTCCGATCAGCCTGCTGATTTAAAGCCAAATGCACTCGTAACTAACGATGGGTTCAAATCAAAAGAAAAAATTGCAGGCAAAATTACAAGCGATACAAGTTGCATGGCTTTCAATCCCAAAGTATCACCTGATGGCAAAACGCTCTATTTTGTAAAAGACTGCAGAAATGAATTAAATAACCAAGAGATATGGCTTTCAGAATTGAATGCAAAAGGTGAATGGAGCGATGCCAAAAATGCTGGCTTCCCACTTAATAACAAAGGGCATAATTTTGTGGCATCAATAAGCCTCGATGGTCGATTTTTGATATTGGGCAATACCTACAATGAAGATGGTACTGAGGCTACCGATGGCGTTTCTATATCACATAGAAAAGAATTGGGCGGATGGGAAGTGCCAAAACCAATTAAAATACCTGGTTTTACAAATAAGAATAGCCATGCCAATTTCTTTATGAGTGCCGATGAATCTACATTGCTTATTGCCATTCAAGACGATAAAAGTATAGGCGATCTCGATTTGTATTTCTGTAAGTATAATAAATATGCCCAAACTTGGGATGCTCCTGTAAATCTTGGTTCAGTAATCAACACACCCTACCAAGAAGATTATCCATTTTTAGCTGTAGATGGCAAAACCTTGTATTTCAGCTCAAAAGGTTATTTGGGCTTCGGTGGGCACGACATATATATGTCGAAAAGAATAGATGATAGCTACACTAAATGGAGCAAGCCTGTAAATTTAGGACCGTTAGTAAATTCAAAAACTGATGATAAAGGCTTTTTGATCGCTGCTCGTGGCGATCAAGCCTACTTTAATTCTGTAAGTTCCGAAAACGATACTTTGCAGCACATGGATATTTATAAGATAGATTTACCGAAAGTACTCAAGCAAAATCCACAGGTGTTATTATCAGGCTCTATACTTGATAGAGATTCGAAAATGCCAATCAGAGGAACGGTGAGAATTAAAAATAAAGCAGGTGAGCTAATTTCGTATTGTACTTCCAATCCAAAAAATGGCAAGTATGTGCTTTCTGTTGCATTTGGGCAGGTGTATAATCTTCGGGTAGATGCCATCAATTATTTCAAAGTTGAAGAAGATTTAAAGCTTACTGATTCATTGGTAGGGATTGAAATATTTAAAAATTTCAAGTTGGGAGCCTACCTCGATTCAGGCCAAACCCTTACTATCCGCAATTTATTATTTGAGAAAAGCAGTGCCAAACTTTCATCTGTTACAGGTTTTGTACTTGACTCTTTGGTAGATAAGCTAAACCAACAGCCCGATGCAATCATAGAAATTGGCGGGCATACTGATAATATTGGCGACACAAAACAGGTAGTAAAAAAAGGCAAACCGAGCAAAGGGAAAAAAGCTGTGAAGAAGCCTGCCATTGCAGTAGCATTTGTAGATAACAAAACACTTTCTTTGCAAAGAGCTCAAAGTGTAGGTAAATATTTAGAATCAAAAGGTATAGCTGCAAGAAGAATTTCCTGCAAAGGATATGGCTCAGAGCAGCCCGTTGCTAGCAATACCACACCAGAGGGTAAAGCAACGAATAGGCGAGTGGTAGTTAAGTTTTTAACTAAGATTGCAAAAGAGTAGGAACATCAACAGGATTCCATTTTTGATTGAATGGCATACAGTCGAAAAAAACTTTAATGTAGTTGTTTTGAAAAGTTTTACATCTGCAATTTCCGTAGTTTCTCGGCTTTAAATGCAGTCACAATCACTACTGCAATTGATACTATTCCGCCTATTACTACAGAATTTACTACTCCTAAAAACTTGGCTGCCAACCCACTTTCGAATGCCCCAATTTCATTGCTAGAGCCAATAAATATGTTATTAATAGCAGATACCCTGCCTTTCATATAATCTGGTGTATGAAGTTGCATGAGTGTACCGCGTATTACCACACTTACCCCATCCATTATTCCGGCAAATAGCAAAATAAAAAACGAGAGCCAAAAATAAGTACTTAATCCAAAGGCAATCATCGCGATGCCAAACCCTGCCACAGCGAAAAGTAGTTTCAATCCGGCATTTCTTTTTATTGGTTTATGAGCCAATAAAATGGCCACACTCACTGCACCCAAGCCCATGGCAGCTTTAAGTAAGCCAAATTCAAATGCACCCACATGCAAAATGTCTTTCGCGAAAACAGGCAATAGAGCCACTGCCCCGCCAAATAGCACTGCAAATAAATCGAGTGTAATAGTAGAAAGAATAATCTGGTGATTGAATACAAACCGCAATCCCGCAGTTATATTTTCCCACATAGAATCAGTAGTATTTTTAGTTGGGTTTGGTTTTCTTTTAATCAAAGAAAATAAGCTAATTGAGATTATAATCAGCGAGGCATCGGCCAAATAGCTGGTGGCAATGCCTAATGGGGCAATCAGTAATCCGCCAATGGCTGGCCCGGCAGTGGCTGAAATCTGCCAAACGGTGCTATTCCAAGTCACTGCATTCGAATACATTGCTTTATTATTGATAATCTGTGGCCAAAAAGAGAATATTGCTGGGCCAAGAATGCCTCGGGCAATGCCACTTATAAAAATAATAGTATAAATAGCAAATGTTCCGAAGTTTGTAAGCATATCATTTACATTTGTCGATACAAAAAATAAAGCTGATGAACAGCCAAATAGCACAAAAGCACACCAAAGAATAATGGTTTTTCTATTGAAAGTATCGGCCATTTGTCCGCCAAAAAGGGCTATGCCAATGGCAGGGATTGCTTCTGCCAAGCCTATAAGACCTAGAGAAAAAGGATTATCTGTGAGCTGGTATATTTGCCAGCCCACTATTACTGATTGTATTTGTATAGAAAAATTGAGTAGAAATCGAGCTGCAAGAAACAGGGTAAATTCTTTATTTCTTAGAGCAGTATAGGGGTCGTATTTTATTTCGTTCATCACTCATTGATTGCCGTGGATTTAAACCCACGGCATCAATTGAAATGGATTTAGATTTTATTTTTATTCATTTAATTCATTACTTCTAATACTGTTCTGAAAAATAGCACCCTGTCCCCAAAATTTTGTGATGCCATGCGTTCAAATTTGTACATAAAATCTTCCTCAGAAATACTTACATAGGTGGCACTAGGCATTGAAAACTGCACTGCATAAGTATTTCCGTTTTCTTCGTCTTCGGTGAGCAATCGCATTATGCGATTATCGGTAAAAAGCCCCGTGGCCATTACTTCAGGCACATATACTTTTTTTAGCCAATCGAGCCAATGCAATTTCAGGCTCGATTCTACATTAAAAGTTTGATTTATGATTACCATTAATTATTCGGAATTTTGATTTTTTGATTGCCGATTATAATCAATTGGCAATCGAATACGATTAAAAAGTATCTACAATTTTGGATATTTTTCCGAATATTTCATCAATTTCACCAATTCCCTTTATGCCCGAGTATTTTCTTTGCAAAGTATAAAATTCTGCAACGGGTACAGTTTTGGTGTTGTATTCGGTAATGCGTTTGCGAATAAGCGTTTCATCTTGGTCGTCTGGTCTCCCTGAGTCTTTGCCTCTGATAATTAAGCGTTTCACCAATTCCTCTTCGGCTACTTCTAGGGCTATCATGCCTTTAATAGGGTTTCCTTTGGCATTCAGCAATTTGTCGAGGGCTTCAGCTTGCGGCACAGTGCGCGGAAATCCATCAAAAATAAACCCTTTTGTAGATGGGAATTCTTCCATTTTATGGTCTATCATGTCTATTACAAGCTCATCAGGCACAAGCAAACCTTGATTCATAAATTCTTGAGCTTTTACTCCCAATGGAGTATTATTTTTGAGTTCTGCTCTTAAAATATCGCCTGTAGAAAGATGGATAAGCTCATATTTTGCGATTAGCTTTTCACTTTGTGTTCCTTTTCCTGCTCCTGGAGGGCCGAATAAAACTATATTTATCATTATAATGATGTTTTTGTAATTAACTATTTTCCAAAAATACATATATGAATTGAAATGCCCATGAAGAATACATTACTACCTCACAATATTAAATACTGTATGTACTTCGATTTCGATAAGAATACCAAATTAGATCGTAGGTACTACTGCTCATGTTTACTTAATGTTATCTTTTAGGGCCAAAACACTCTTTTTGTTCACAATTATTTAAAATCAGTTTTTAGTACAAGTCTTTAATTAGATTTAATTTTAGCATCATTAAATACTATTATGCATGAATTTTAAAACCCTACTTCTACTCTCATTTACCTCACTTAATTTAAATTTTTACGCATATTCGCAAAAGAACACCCCAGCAACAGCCAATAAAGGAGTAGAGTTCTTCAACAATGGCGATTATAAAGATGCTATCGATTTCTTTTCCGAAAGTATTCGAAGCGATTCAACCAAAGCTGAACATCATTTTTGGATAGCAAAATGTTATGAGCAAACCGCCTTCAAAGACAAAGAATTATACCACTATTTAAAATCTCAGAGGCTAAATCCGAGAATATCACCTGATATTTTATATCGTATTGGAAAGGCTTACCATGAAAATCTTTTCTTAAACGATGCCATCAAATATTATAAGCTTTATAAGAAAGATATAAATGATGCAGGTGCTTTGCAGATGAATTCTAAAGTGATGAACGAACACATTAGATCTTCAAAGCGAATTCACGAATGTGAAAACGCCAAGGTTGTGGTTTCGCATCCGTACGACCACAAAATTTTCCACCTCACTGGCATTATTAATTCTGAATATGACGAATATACTCCTTCTGTAAGCTCAGATAATAATAAAATGATATTTACCTCCCGCAGACCAGGTGGCAGTTCTGATAAAAAAGACAAAGACAACGGCTATTTCGAAGATGTGTGGATGAGCTTAAAGGATACTACGGGGGAATGGATGAAGCCTGTAAACTTAAAGCAACCTGTAAATACCGAATCGCACGATGCCTGCGTGGCTATGGATGCCACAGGCACAGAGCTTTTTTTGTACAGAACTACCAATGGAGGAGATATTTATTATTCACAGTTCGAAAATGGGCAATGGTCGAAACCCGAAAGCTTAAAACAGGTAAATTCTAAATACAAAGAACCCTCCGTTTGTATTTCTTCTAATGGTAAAGTTATTTATTTCTCTAGTAATAAACCTGGTGGCTATGGAGGTCTCGATATTTATCGAACAGAAAGAAACAAAGACGGATTGTGGAGTGAAGCACTAAATTTGGGTTCTTTGGTAAATTCTGAATACGATGAAGACAGCCCTTTTATTTCTCCCGATGGGAAAACGGTTTATTTTAGCTCCAACGGACACAACAATATGGGTGGTTACGATATTTTTAGCATCAATTACGATGTAAGAAAAAAAGCTTGGAGTACTCCACTCAACCTAGGTTTTCCCATCAATTCTGCCGATGACGACATTTATTTTTCTATTGCTGGCGACCATAAAACGGCTTATTATGCCTCAGCCAAAAAAGATGGTTTTGGAGAAAAAGACATTTATATGATAGTTATCGACACTAGTTATATCTCAAAGCCATTGCTTACAGTGGCAATGGGCGGAGCGGCTCCTGCTCATATCGCATCTATTCATCCTTCTACTTTGAAAATGCATGAAGGGCCACACCAAATAAAACCACACCTTACCAAACAACACCCAAAGTCAGTGTCAGTAGTACCAAGCGTACCTATTGTTGATAAAGCTGAAATTGTAGAGTTTAAGGGAAAAGTGTTGGACGAAAACGAAAAACCTGTAGAATCAAATATTACGGTAAAAAAAGAGAAAACCGCGGAAATGCCACGCGAATATATGAGCAAGGAAGATGGCACTTTTAGCATACCGCTAGAAAGAGGCTTTCAGTATGGTATTGATATTCAGAAAGACGGCTATGTGTTTGCATCGAGTAAAATAGATTTATCAACTAAAATGAAAACTATCCCAAAGTTTGAAGAGAAAGTAGTACTTAAAAAGCCCAAGGTAGGAACGAAAATAATTATGAAGAATATTTTCTATGGTACCGGCAATGCATCACTCGAACCATCTTCTTTTTCTGAGATTGATATTTTAAATGATTTCTTATCTAAAAACCCTACAATACAAATAGAAATTTCAGGGCATACCGATAATAGAGGTACATCCGAAGTGAACAAAGAATTAAGCACTTCAAGAGCAAGAGTAATTTACAAATTGTTGGTAAAAAAGGGAATTGAGCCAGAACGGATAAAATATGTGGGCTATGGATCAGAGCGGCCAATTGCCCCCAACGACACTGAAGCAGGCAGAGGCCAAAACCGGAGAACTGAGTTTGAAATAGTTTACCAATAAATTGCTAGTTATTTCTTAAACAAAGTTTCTATAAATAACGCTCTGTCAAAAAGTTGCAAGTCGTTGATTTTTTCTCCTACGCCAATATATTTTACTGGGATGTTAAATTGGTCGGATATTCCAATTATCACGCCTCCTTTTGCAGTGCCATCCAGTTTGGTTACGGCCAGTGCTGTCACTTCCGTGGCTTTGGTAAATTCCTTAGCTTGCTGAATAGCATTTTGCCCGGTACTTCCATCTAATACAAGCAATACTTCATGTGGGGCATCGGTATGAATCTTTTGCATTACCTTTTTTATCTTGCCCAGTTCATTCATCAGGTTTATTTTGTTGTGCAATCTGCCCGCTGTATCTATTATCACTACATCTGCTTTGTTTTCTACGCCATATTTGGTGGCATCGTAGGCTACGGCAGCAGGGTCGGTATTCATGCCGTGCGAAATCACAGTTACGCCTGCTCGCTCTCCCCAAGTTTTCAATTGATCTACAGCGGCAGCCCTGAAAGTGTCGCCAGCCCCCAATACCACCTTCAATCCTGCATTGTGAAATTGTGAGGCTAGCTTGCCAATGGTAGTAGTTTTTCCCACACCATTTACCCCAACTACCATTATCACATAAGGTAGCTTCACACTTGTAGGAATAATTTCGTTAATAGTCGAAGCTTCATTCTTTGCCATCAAAGAAGCTATTTCTTCTTTTAAAATTGTATCTAATTCATTGGCATTAAGGTATTTATCTTTGGCTACCCTTTCTTGAATTTTTGAGATAATTTTCAAGGTGGTATCTACACCTACATCTGCCCCAATCAATATTTCTTCTAAGTTGTCTAATACCTCATCATCTACACTTGTTTTGCCAAATACAGCTTTGCCTATGTTTCCTAAGAAACTTGTTCTTGTTTTTGCCAATCCGCTATCTAGCGAAGCGGTGTTTTCTTGCTTTTTAGTAGATAAAAAATCAAATATTCCCACTCTAGTTTTCTTTTAACATAATACTATCAATAATAACTCTAGTCATATTTAGAAACCTACATTCTGCATTTTCCATTCCACATGGTTGGCGAGGGTAGGGCTTTTTATTTTTCAATTATGGATGTCTACAGATACTCATATCTACCCACAACAAAAAAAGTCCCGAAATACGGGACTTTTCAATATGATTTTAAATCAAGCTTTTCTAGTTTCCTTTCAAAAAACCTTGTACTTCATCGGCAGGCACCATTTCTTCTCTGAATGAATAGGCTCCATTCTCGTTTTTTACAGCACGAACTACCTTAGCCCATTGTTTTCCGCCTTCTTTTTTTAGTGTCGCTACAACTTTCTTTGCCATTGTATATTATGTTTAATGATTTTTAGTTTTAAATATCGAAATCCAAGATTTCTAGTTTAAAATTATTTAATTTCTTTGTGTACAGTTACTTTCCTCATAATTGGATTAAATTTTTTCAATTCAATCCTTTCTGTGGTATTTTTTCTGTTTTTCGTAGTGATGTAACGAGATGTACCCGCAAGACCGCTATTTTTATGTTCAGTACATTCTAAAATTACTTGAACTCTGTTGCCTTTCTTTGCCATTAAAATACTTATTTACCTGTGTATATACCTTTTGCTTTTGCCTCTTTAATCACAGCAGAAATACCATTTTTGTTGATTGTTTTAATGGCTTGTGTAGATACTTTCAATTGTATCCATCTATTTTCTTCAGGAATGAAGAATTTTTTGGTTTGAAGATTAGGATAAAATTTTCTCTTAGTCCTATTATTTGAATGGGAAACATTAAAACCTGATTGGGTTTTCTTTCCGGTTACTTCGCAAACACGTGCCATTTTTCTCTTGTTTTCTAAAAAGGATTGCAAATATAGAGGTTGCAATTTAATTTACAAACAATATAATGAATTAATATTCTGTTCTTATTTACCCACGCCCAAGCTCCCTTTTCTAATGATTTCATATTCAAAATCGGGGCAGGGTAGCGATCTTTGTATAGTTTTTTTCCGAGAAGTGCGGAATACAAATGTCAGATTTAACTCATGTGCTCCACCTGTTCTGGCATTTTGTTGTTTCGATACCGTGAAATCGTAAGCGTAACCAAAGCCGAAGCCATTATAGTTTGCACCAACTAAAAATACAATCGCATCGTAGTTAGATGCTTGTGAAAAATCATTTGATTTATATTGCTTCAATGGTAAGCCTCTATACCATACACCTGCTAAGAAAAAGCTTCTACTAAAATACAAGCCAATATCAAGCTGATCGGCACCTTGCCCGAAATCAAAATAAGTAGGCTCGTTTCCACCTTGGTGCTTGTAAGTAAAAGTAGGGGTGAGATACATATAGTCAGGTGCACCATGCAAACCTCTACTTTTGGCATTGCCACCCGATATGGCAATGGGAATTTTATAGCCTCCTACCAAGGTAAATTTTACAGGCATTGCATTTCCTTTGCCAATCAGCGACTCTGTAGGGCGATTTAAGTGATTGAGCGTAATGCCGACATACAAATTTCTATCATAGAAAATGGTTCCAAAGCCTATATCAGGCATTAGTATGGATCTATTATAGCCACTGCCTGTTTGCCCATCGTTGCTAAAATCTGATGGCAAAAGTGTATTTCCCAAAGCCCTTTGTATAAAGCCGCCTTGCAAACCAAATCGTATCGTTTTATTTCTGGTTATGGGCAGCTCATAAGCATAATTTAAAGATATATAAGTAGAAGTTATTTTGTTTCCTCCTTGGTAGTCTTGCAAAGCCAATATGCCGAAACCACTATTGTATTTAGAAGCGTATGTATCGAAAGATACCTGAGTAGTAGTAAATTCTGCATCTTGGTTAGGCCATTGCCATCTTTGGTGTATCAAAGCCCTGTTGGCGTGTCGCCCACCTGCAAATGCAGGATTCAAATACAATGGAACAGAATAAAACATAGAAAACTGTGGATCTTGAGCCACTGCGTTGGAAATGAGCAGGAAAAATGAGGTAAATATAAAAAGTTGTTTAATTAAATATGTATTCATTATATATATTCTACTACTAATCTACTTAATTTTTTCTATTTATACAAGATTATTTCATTTGGAAACCCAGCAAATATAAAGTTTACATTAGCGGGGTGTGAAATTTAGAAGACTTCTTAGCTCTTGAGCCAATATGAATAGAAGTCTTTAATGAAATCTCGTAGGCACTCAAAGCTTTGCCATATACTTGCGATATGCCACCAAATCCCAAATCGTAGCTAAATCCTAGGTTATAATATTTGCTACCAAAGCCCACCTGACCTACTACAGCATCGCCAAATCGGTATGCTCCACCAAACAATACGCGTGTAGGTTTTATAAAATCATCGTGGTCGGGAAATAAATAGGTGAAGTTCAGCCCTGCCATCGCAAAATTAACTTTCGACATAGTAAAAAGAAAATTTGGCGACATATTTAAACGCTTGGCCACGTGCACTTCAATGCCACCATGCAATTTGAAAACCAATGGTATTTTACCTTTCTGCCCGCTTAAAAAAGCATCGTTTGGTTGATTGATATTTGCAGCCACAAAACCTATATATGCACTTATGCCAGGTGCATATATATCTCGCCCTGCATTATAATAGTAAAGTACACCTGCAGAAATTTCTGGCACTATTTTAGGTGGAACGCTACTTAAATTTGCATCTGGTGTAGAAGCGCCAGAGCCAAACCCATCTGGTTTTGTAGGATCGTATTGGCTGCCATATTGATAGTTGTTTAAATTGCTGATTTGCTTTTGAATAAACCCAATTTGCAAACCGAAAGTCAGATTTTGAGCTGTAGAAGCGGCTATATGCAAATTGTAAGCCCCATTAAGCGATGCACCAAGGGAATTCAAATTGCCATTTCCTGCACTTGCATTCCATACATTTACACCAAAGCCACCTTTGTGATAGTTTTTCTCCCCTTTATCATGGTATGGAATAATGGCGTTGATAAGTGCGAGTTGATAAGGCGTAACCCCTTGCCATTGCGTTCTGTATAAGCCGCCTATTGCAAAATTATGTTCCAGGCCACTCATAGCAGGGTTTAGATAAATAGAAGACGCATAGAATTGTGAGGGTTGTGGTTCTGTTTGAGCCAAAGTTAACTTTGAAAAAATAAAAACCAATAAAAAGCTACCAAGGTGTAGATATCGAGTAGGCATAAGCGTATAAACAGGGCAATTATAACTACAAATTTACATTAGTACAACTTCCATAGCAGTTACTTTCTTCATTAGCTACGTATATATTGATATAGAGTAGATTTAGAGAAAACAATTTTCTATTTCCACGTATTTACTCTATTATTGGAATCTCAATACACCCTTATGCATCCTTTATGAGAATAAATAAACTTCTACTATTTTTATTTATTACATTTTCGTTTGTTTCAAAAGATATTTTCGCAACACATATTATTGGGGGTACCATGGAATATATTCGCCTCGGCCCTGGCTCTATGCCCAATTCTTCGCGGTATAAAATCAAATTGATCTTATACAGGGACAAAGGTGGAGTTCAATTAAGTAATCAGGCAATGATATATGTGAGAGGCGATGCACGCTATCCTTTCAATTCATTGGTAGAGTCGAACCCAACTACTGCGGCACAACTAACCGCACGATTCGGCAATGGAAATGCGTTTGCACGTGATTTTGCCATTTTGCCAGGCAGCCCGGTTGATACCTTAACAGTTCGCCCCCAAGCACTTACAGAGGTAAATGACGTAACTTCAACCACATCAAACCATTATTTTACAGGATGGTCTGGTGAGTATGCACTTCAAGGAAACCTTTCACTGAGATTTCCAAACACCAGCATTGCAGGCGTGTCCACCATACCTGGTTACGAATATTCCGCTTACAACAATATTTATCCAGCAAAGCAATTCATGGCCGATAGGTCAACCCCAGATGGTATTACAGGGTTTGGATGGGTAAGGCAGTACGATGTTACCGACAATTCATCTTTGGTAGATACCTGCACCGAAGTGATTTCAAATACATTTGAAGTAAAAGAATATACTAGAGTAGTCGATTTGCCAAATATACCGGGAGGCTATCACGTATTTTCGGAAATAAGTGCTAGAAATGGAGCTGTTCTAAATGTGCGAAGCCCAGGAGCGGTTGGTTTCACAGTTTACACCCGTATTCCCGACATAGCACTTCTAGATACAGATGCAGATTCTTTTACAAAGTTGTATAATGCATATTCCGCTGCTGGCATGGTAACTACTTTGGGTACCGGTTCGGCCTTTTCTTTTGCGGGCTCTTTGGCTGGGGTTGGCCAAATGGGCGGCTATCTCAACGATCGAATCAGAACTTCATCCATTACAGGTGTCATAAAAGACATGCAAGCTTCAAGCCCAAGATTTATCAGTCGGCCACCGAGCTTTGTTTGTGGTACAGATCCGGTATTGTTTAAAACCCTTGGTAAAAACCCTAACAATTCTGCCAACCTATTTCAAGCTTTCGATTACGATGGAGATCGATTGGAATATGAAGTTGTAAGTGCCTCTGCGGTAAAAATAGATGCAGGTACTGGAAGTGGTAGAGATTACCCTTTTACAGGAACATGGAAGATGCCGAATGCAACTGTAGATGGAGCTTCCTTTATTGGTACGGATCGATTGTACCCTACCATGCCCTATACCAATCTGGTGTACCCGTATAGTGTAAATATTGCCACTTTTAAGCCTGTTCAATACCAAACTTTTGCTGGTGCTAGTTTTGTAAGTGCCGAATTTCCTATGGGTTTGGTAGATAGTGTGCCAGGCATAGTAATCGATAAAAATACGGGCAAAACTACCCTAACTCCTTTGTTTGATGTCAGTTCAGGAGATAAGAGGGTAGTAACAAGCATAAGGGTGCGAGAATTTAGAAATGTAACGGTACCTGGGTCTGCATTAAGCCCTTCCGTACCTGGTGCGGGATTTTTTGTAAGAGAGGCATTGATGGGTCAAATTAATATAGATTATCAATTTCTGGTAAAGAAATGTCCGCTGCCTTCGTTGGCATTTATGGCACCTACCATAGGTTGTTTTAAGCCCAATTCATCTAATATACAGTTTACTTATGTTCCTAATTCAACCCCTGATCCTATAAACAATTTGTATTGGGATTTTGGTAGAGATCGCTACACCGTAACTGGAATCAAAAACCCAACGGACCCTCTATTAAGTACTGAGGTGGTTCGCAGGGTAGCTCCAAATGGAAGTATTGTCAATACTGCTGCCAATGGAGGTGTTTCTGACCCTACATTTTTTGGAATAGGAAAAACCCCTACCTACTCTTTTCCTGGTGTTGGTAGCTATTTTGTAAAACTGGTTGTGCAGCTCAATTCTGACAATAGAACAAGAAATAGCTGTTCAGATTCAGCCTTTTCCTTGGTAAATGTTTCTGTGTTAAGATCTGGATACACAGTAACTGGCGGGCCAATATGTATCAATATCCCCATCGATTTCAATCCGTTTGCTACAGGTAGTGCTACTGGATTTACAACCACTTCAGGAAGTTCACTTTACACCAATATAAATACCAACCCCATACCATTAATAGTAAAGAGGCGCAGAGATTCAGCAGGGATAGTGCTTTACACATATTTAGGAGCCGGCTTTTGGATGCAGCCTAATGGCACTAGGGATACAATAGCTCCTGACGCCTCTATCATAGCGCCCTCTAAAATTCTCAATGTCAAATATGGCTTTGGCAACGGTGCTACGCAGACATTTACCAGAACTTTAAGTACAAATGCTTGGGTTGCCTCCACTTCAGTTATAGGTGTGAATTTTACAATTACAGGGCCGTTTCCGCAGATTATACCCAATACCAGGGTTACAGTTACAGGATTAGCAGGGCCATTAAACAATAGCATTCCAGGAATTAGATACGCTTATCCAGATTCTATAACCAATGCAATTAGCTACTTGATAGTCAAAAACCAGTTCGGATGCTCCGATTCCGTAAGTAGAAATGTAACAGTAGTAAAAAACTACCCCACTGCCAGGATAATAACACCTAACGTGTGTGAAAATGTTACTACACTTACTGTACAAGGCTTCACAACCACAGCCAATAAAGGTATCTGGTCGGGCCTTGGTACGTTTCTACCAATCCCGTCCGATAATTTCAGTTCTGGAAATATAGTGACAGCTACTGGGGTTACCACAATTTTAGGCGGTACTGCGGGCTTCGTTATCAATTCTATTTACCAACCAACTATGGCAGAACTATCAGTAGTTGGCCTTAATCCATTCAATACTTTCACTACGGTTGTGCTTTCTACAACTGGTATTCCTGAATGCCCTACTGCTATCTCTACTGTGGCTGGTATTCAAGTGTTCCAAAAGCCATTTGTAGATGCGGGGCCTGCTACGGTGCTATTATGTAAAAACAATTTGCAATACAAATTGAATGCTACCATTACAGGTGCTAGGACACCTGCACTAGGAGATAAATACACAGGAGTGTGGTCGGTTTTAAGTGGAATGGGAGTATTTAGCAGCACTGGTACTAATAGTTCTACGGTATTAGATGATGGATTTTCATTTCCGTCCAGTGTGACAAGTGTTGTGCTGCAGCTGAGTGCTATAAATATAGGTAGCTGTTTGCCCGTTTCTGATGTAATTACGCTTGCAGGTGGAAACCAGCCTTTGCCCTTGGTGAATGCAGCCAACAATTTTACGGTAAATGGCATTCGCAACGCTTTAAATATATGTGCTAACAATGCCACTTTCACTATTACTGGCACTGTTACTTACGCAGGTTTGGGAGGGCAATGGACATCTTTATCCGCGAGTCCGGGAACAGGCACTAATATATTGCCACTTACTACCATTCCAGGAGTAGAAGCTTTTAAGGTATCATACATTTATACACCTTCCGCTCAAGAAATAGCCAATGGCTTTGCAGATTTGCAATTGAGTACAGATATTATAAATTCACCTACCAATTGTTTAAATGCTACTAGAGCGGTGAGGATAATAATTGGAGCTCAACCTGTAATTTTATTTGATACTAAAAGCCCGGTTGGAAATAGTTCCAATGTGCTTGCTTGCTCCAACAATCCTATTTTTACCATTAGTGGTACTGTACTCGGTGCTGGTGGGTTTACTTTGAATGTAGGCAATGGAGGAATTCTTTCCCAGCTTTCTACATTGGCGGGAACAACTACTATAAGTGGCTACAACAATTATTTTTCTGGAAACTATAGCTATACCCCTACCGCTGCAGAAACATCAATAGCTGGATTTAGTTCTTTCTTAGCAAGTTTCCAATCTACTAACAATGGCAACTGTTTTGGTGTGAGTACTTCTATAGGCTTAAACTTGAATCCGCCACCAAGTGCAACAATTACCACCACAGGTATTGTGCTAGATTCCATAAAGTTATGTAACAATAATGCTTTTGCTAACTTGAGTACTAAGACCAGTTTATTTACACCAGTAAGTGGCTTAAGATGGTTTACTTCAGGAAATGGAGGTTTTTCAAATGCTTCCGCTTCGGCCACTACCACTTATACTTCGTCTCAAAATGACACCCTAAATGGCAATGTGAGAATAGTGTTGGAGGCTGGAAGGTCAGGCTGTTTTCCAACCTACGACACCTTATATATTAAGTATTTCAATTCTCCCATAATTGCTCCGGGAAGCGATTTATCTATTTGTGAGAACTTTTTAGTAGGTACACTATCTGGTGCGGTGTCTTTGCCGGCATCTGGGGGTATATGGTCGAGTTCTGGAGCAGGTGTATTTGGTAGCACTTCATCAAGCACTACTACAAAATTGAATGATACTTATATTCCCAATGCTACTGATGTATCTAATAGCTCTATAATTTTAACTTTAAGTTCTACAGGGGCTAATATTGGCACTACCCAAGGCAAATGTTTATCTAGAGCAGCATCAATTATTGCAAACTTTACACCCGTGCCTGCCATTAACTTCGGGGCAGTGCTTACTGTAAATGAAAATAACAGCACTTCTGATTTTACTGCCACAATTATAGGAATAAATGTAACCCCAACCACAACTGCAATATGGGGTACAGATAATAACAATGTTGCTGCTTACGACCCTAGCAGAACAAACTTTATTTACAATTCGGGTATTCCTAATTTGGTAGGGAGTGTGAAATACACACCTACTGTATTTGAGATTAATTCGAGATCTGTAATAATGGGTGTGACGGTATCGGGTGCAAGTAATTGTGCTCCGATTGTGAATTCAACCACCTTACTCATAGCACCGGCACCTACCGTGTCTATATTTGGAATAAATAGCGTGTGTGCAAACAACAATACAATTAACCTGACTTCAACCGTTACTGGGGCTAAAAGTGGTATATGGTCAGGTGGGCAAAACGCCATTACTGCCCCTTACCCGGGTTTTTCCGCTACTTATGTTCCAAACTCAGCTGAGAATATTGCAGGCTCTGTAAAATTATATTTTACCTCTGCAGAAGAATTTTTTAACGCAAATTCTGTAAGGGATTCTATTACCATTAATATAAATCCGCCCCCTACAGCTAAAATTACCGCTGCCAATGTTTCTGTGTGCGGCAACGCTACTGATGTGCCATTTACTGCCACTACCACAGGTGCGACAGGCATGGTGTGGACTACCAGCGGAAGTGGGCAGTTTTTTATTGGGGCATCTCCTATATCTGGAAGTGTACCAGGTAGCAACATTACCGTAATTTACAAACCCTCGGCACTAGATAGATCTTCTGCTACTCCAATAAAAATAGAAGTAAGTAGTGCCGGAAACGGAGGTTGCAACCCAGCAATTGACATTGCTAATTTATATTTTACTACATCACCAGTGGCGAATGCAGGGCCAGACAATACTTGGTGCTTAAACGACCCTTCTCCAATTGCATTAAATGCCTCAGGAGGTGCTGGTTCCTGGAGCAGTTCAAGACCAGGAGGATCCTTTGGCAATGCAACTCAACAAAGTACATCTTATGCTCCTACTTCCGTATCTGGACTCATAACTTTTACATGGACAACAAATGCGACAACAGGCTGCCCTTCTGTATCAGACAATGCTGTAGTAACGGTACTTTCAGGCCCAATAATTGCCATTACTGAGCCATATAAAACCGTGTGCGGAAACTCATCGAGCCTTGCATTGAATGCCACTATTACTGGAGGCACTGGTGCTAAATGGCGTACAGGTGCATCTGGTGGTAGTTTCTCTTCAAGTGGCACACAAAATGGAGCCGACCTAGTGGGAACAACGGTAGCTACTGGCAATGCAGTTGCAGATACCTATATATTCTCTGCAGCAGATAAAGCGGCTGGCTTTGTGAACTTGACTATTTCGGGCTTAGGTACAAACCCATGTACGACTGTACAAGAGGTAAAAAGAATTACCATTACTCCAATACTCACAGCAAGTACAGACCCAGATTTAGAGCTGTGCGCGACCATTTCTGTAATCTCAATTACAGGGAAGGTATTAGCAAATGGAGTGATCGATGCCACCAGAAACGGCACTTGGACAGTAGTAGGTACAGGAATGGGAACTTTTGCAAATCCGAATACTAGAATTACTACATTTACCCCAAGTGCGAATGCTAAAAATAATTTCCCTCAAAAAGTAACTTTAATTTTCTCGCCAACTATTGATGGTAGTTGCTTTGTTACACGCCCAACTGTAACGGTAAATTATAGCTTCAAATCAGCTCCATTGCTTACAATTACAAGCAGCCCTATCCAAGTTTGTTCCGATGTGGATTTAATTCAACTTACGGCCACTTTTTCGGGTACGTCAAGTATTGTGTGGTCTACCACAGGTAGCAATACGGCCTTGAATTGGGTAGCGAGTAAAAACTCATTGTTGTCTCCAGCAACTGTTAATTATATTCCATCTGCGGCTGATTTGGCAAATCCGACTTTAAGTTTTGTAGTCATTACCAATGGAAGTGGTGTATGTAGCGATGTTAGCTCTCCTGTTTTCGTTGCCACCATTACAAGTAAGCCTACTGTTGTTTTGGCCGGTCCAAGCTCCGTTTGTGACAATGTTTCACAAGTTTCGCTTAGCGGCACTAATATGACTTTATTGGGTGTTTCGCCCGCAATTAGTTGGTATAAATATACTGGAGGTGTTCCAACCTCAGCTGGTTTTAATTTGCCTAGTACAATTACAACTAATAATGTAGGAACTCTTACCACATATTCCCCTACAGCTATCGAGAAATCGAATGGTTTTGTAACCCTATTTTTAGATGTATTTGGCCCCACAACTTGTAAAACCCAATCATTCAGCAAAATTGTAAATTTCAATGCTGCACCTACTGTATTTGTAGGGGCAGCAAGTTCTAATGTATGTTCCAATATTCAAGCCATAACGCTTACAGGTACTTCTAGCCCCAATGCCAGCATAGCAGGGTGGTCGTCTACGGCTGTAGGTTTAGGCTTCGGTACATTCTCAGTCCCCAATAGCTATACCGTTATTTTTACACCCAATGCAGCCGGCAGAACCCTCTCAGGAATTGACTTCGTATTTACTACCTCCTTGGCAGGTTGCAGCGATGTATCTGCCAACAAAACCATTACGCTTACCCCAGCATCAGTAGTGTCAATACCAAGTACTTTCGCCTTTTGTGGTGATAAAAGTGTGGTGACTTTAACTGGTGCATTTAGTTCTACCAATGTTGCTAATATGAGTTCTAGCTTTGGTGGCACATTCGGAGCATCTTATCAACCTATAGTTTATGCGCCACCGATTGCTAATATTGATAATGCCGCCAAGAATGCAACTGCTATTACCCTTACCATTACTTCGGCAAATAATGGGTCTAATTGCAGTGCGGCTTCTGCCGTTTCAAGCATTTTCTTTACGCCACGCCCTACCATTACGGGCGGTGCAGGTTTGACTTTATGTGCAAGCGACACCTATATTACCCTTTCATCTGCCACTGGGGTTTCGGGTAGTGCAGCTATACTAGGGTATAAATGGAGTACTTCCTCCATAAATACTGCAGTTGGCTTAGGGGGCATATTTACTTTTAGTGGATTGAGCACTAGCACAGGGTTGTCGCAAGTTTATAGACCAGGAAGTGTGGAAAAAACAGGGTTTGCCATATTGAGAATATCTTCTGTGACTGTGTCGGGTGGTTGCGACAATGTATTTGCCGACAAACAAATTACTTATGATAAAGCACCTACATTTGCCAGCTTACCCAACCAAACCAAATGCGCGAACAATTCTATACTGGATATCAATGTTAATCCTAACGACTTTTCTTCAATCAAATGGAGTTCAAACACAAGCAAATTACCATCAGGAGGGGCGTTTTTGAGTGAAGTAGCAACAGCCACAACCTATTTTCCGGGTACACTTGATTTGAATACTAAAACGGTGACCATTTCAGGCACTGTACTTGGGATAGGCCAATGTATAAACAATCCTGCAGTGCAAAGTTTCGTGCTTTCGATCACTTCTGCACCTATCATCACTGTTATTTCCCCACTTAATATTTGTAGTGAAGTTTCCACTGTGCAGCTTTCGGCCATAGCCAATATTTCTACTACTGGCTTATCTTGGCAAAATACAACATCATCAATCTCAGGTGTGTACTCTGTAAATAGATTTGTAGGTAGACCAATTTATGCTGTTACCGCCACAGATGTTTCGAATGGTACAATACAATTTGAAGTAACAGGAAATTATGGAAATTGTGGTCCGGTAAGTGAGGCTGTGCAGCTAAATATCGCTCCCAAACCAACAATTAATGCAGGTTCTGACAGGGTATTGTGTGCTGATGTTACACAATCATCTATTAAACTCACATTTGCAGGCCAAAATTTCACTAAAGGACAATGGGTAAGGCTAGGGGGTGCTGGCGGAGGAAATTTTGGCAATCCTATAATCGATCAAGCGGCCATTGCCCCTAGCAGTAATGGAGATCAAGATTTTGTATATTATTATCCAAATTCTCAAGATAGTGTACAGAAGATCATTAATCTAAAAGTAAATACTGTAGACCAAAACGGATTGTGTGGCGTAGCTTCCGATATCGTTAACATCACTTTGGTGAGCCCACCAGTCATAACACCAGGTGTAGGCACAAATTACTGCGAGACGCTACAAGTGATTACGCTGACAGGCAGTGTAGTAGGCCCTGAAACTTATACCTATCAATGGCAAGGGCTTTTTGGTAACCAAAATGGAACATTTTTAGGCTCAAATGGATCAAATGGAATTGGCAAAACTTATGCAGGATCTGCCAATGATTTTTACAACACTGGTGATTTGGATGAGGACAAGTACGTATTTAATTTTAATGTAACTGGAACTGGAATATGTAAATTTGAGAGCATTGGTGCATATAAAATGACCTTTAATATTCAGCCGATTACCCAAACCAGTATTGTAGAAGGCGATTTTAATGTATGTGCCGATGCAGACGAAATCACAATCACTGGGTTGGCTCAATATGCTAATCTGATTCCCCAAGGTCTGATTCCCACATTTATTGGCAAGAATTTTAACGGAATTGCTTCCGGTGCGGCACAATACCAGCCCAGCAAGTCGCCTCCGCACATCTACGATGGAAATCTAGGAGGTTTCAAAACCCAACTGCGGTATAGAATTTTCCAAAACGATATTACCGCAGGTGGAGTTAATTTTGTTTTGAATGTGAATAACTTAACCAACAGCACTACCTGCCCGCCTACCTCGGCTATTTCAAATGTGACCTTACTTTCAGCTCCAATTGTATCAGTAACTGGGCCACCTTCTGCTTGCTCCAACAATGTAGTGATCACAGTATCTGGCTTTTCATCTACAGGGGCGGGTACTTGGTCTTCTACTACTGCAGTGGCAAATAGAGGCAAGTTTCTTTCTGTATTTACGATTGCAGGTTCACCTAATATTATTGCAGGTGTATATTCGATTTCGGGCGATGAGTTTGACAATAAGTTCGTGAGTTTGTTGTTCAAATCAGAGTCGAACGGGCTATGCAAACAAGTATCTGGGGCTATTGTTATTCCATTGAAGGAAAAACCAATAGTTGATGCAGGTGTTGATGGAACAGTATGTAACCTTAACGTTTTGAGTTTGACAGGCACAATTACAAATCCATTAACCGCTTCAGGTGTTGCTTATGGATGGAGAATTGTGAGTATGAATTCTGTTTTAGGGGCGGCACTTGCCACCATCACGGGGTCAGGCTTTCCGAGTAGCAATATAATTTTCAATAGCGTAACGGGAGTAGATCTACAACTCGTAAGTACTGTATTTAACCCTAATGGAGCACTAGGAGATAACAAGGTTACATTTGAATTGTCGGCCACCGATGCTACTTGCAATGTAGTAGCAAAGCAAATAAGCTATACAGTTACAGGTGCTACTTCACTGAATGCAGGAAGTTTGGTGAGCACCATTTGCGGGTCTGATCCGCTGAAGATGAATCCTTCTTCATCAAGTGAAAAAGGGGTGTGGTCAACCTCGGGGGCTGGTTATTTTGCTTCGGGCGGGTTTGGGGCTAAAACTTCACAAATAATGAATGACTTATACATTCCAGGTCCTGGTGAAAACGGAACCATTTTATTTATATTAAGCACTATACCTGGCTCTACAAATACTTGCTTAGTTAAAACGCCTTCCACAGTAACAGCCTTTCTTTCCAATGGTATAGATGTAAATTCAGGTAGTAGCCAATTTATTAATATTTGTTATAATTATAATCCAATTATGGCGGGTACAATTCTCGGTACTAGTAAAGCGCATTGGAGATCTACAGGTACTGGAACTTTTGCGTCTTGTACTACTTTGCCATGTACATCAGTAAATGAGACTGGTATAAGATCTTCGAATAGCCAAGTAGTATCCACTATAACAGGTACAATTACTGGTACTGGTTATGTCTTTGAAGATGTTTACATACCATCAGATAATGATAAAGTAGCAGGTAATAAAGTAATTGTTTATTTGACCTCTGATGACGATGCTGTTACCCAATGTAAATTCTTTAAAAGAGACTCATTGTCAATTTACTTTACAAAACCACCAGAGGCTACAGGTGGTAGGGATATTACAGTATGTGCTACGGATGCCATTGCCAATGGCATACCAATTTCAGGTATTGTAACAATGCCATCTCCAAACTCTAACAAATCAGGACAATTGCCAAATAATGCTGCGAGATGGAAAATAATGACTATTTCGCCTGGAAGCCCACTTTCATCTATTCCTGGGGTGTTTAATTCTTCAGTGTTAATAGGGAATGCAGTAAATACGGCTACAGGTATAGGTGAGTTTACTGTAACTTCTATTATTGGTGATGGATTTATTGGTGTTGAATTCGATGTAAGTGATCGGTATTTTCCATCGATATTAGATACGATTTCAAGTGGTAAACCTGGGTATAGACCTTTATATTTGGCTTTGGAGGCAGATAATATGACGATTGCTGGTATAAATACAGTTACCAGTACTCCTATTCTTTGTAATGCTGTTATTGATACAGTGAAAATCAATTTCTTAACTCCCGCTTATGCCCAAGTAACCAATTTTACCAGCACTGGCATTTGTTCCGATCAACAAGAAATTGCAATCAATGGTATATATAGCCGTGCCTCAGGATTGCTGTGGACCACCACTGGAGGCGGGATAATAACTAGCAATAGATTTGATAATTCTCAAATTACTTATACTTTATCGCAGAATGAATTAGACATTGATCAAGTTAAAGTGATTAAATTCTCACCCATACCTATTCCAGATCCTAATGATGCTGTGGTGTGTGTTTCACCCATTACGAATGTGGTTACCGTTACTGTAAATCCACGACCTTTAGTGAGTGTTACAGGATTAGACCAAATCGTATGTGCCGATAATCAGTCTGTAGCTTTACTAGGCTTTAATATTCGTACGGTATCAGGCACATTGCCTTTGGCTTACAAATGGATAATAGGCGGTTCAGGTACTGTGCTTGGCCCAGATTTTGCGAGCGGATCAATTACTGAAACTAATAATTTTACAAGAACCTTAAATTACAGGGTATCAAATGATGACATAGCTGCAGGAAGTGTAGGATTTTTATTCAGCACCAGTGGTCCGAATACTTGTAAGCCACAGGTAATCAACAATATATCGCTCAATATTAATCCAGCACCTGTTATTAACCCTCAGTTAAGTATAGAAAGGTGTAGAGATAATGAGCTTATTCCTATTTCTTTGCTTTCGATTCAAAACGTATCTACCGTACAATGGGTAGTATCTAGAAGGGCCATTGGCAGTTCGACCTTTACGGTATTGGGTATAGGTTCAAACCCTGGAACATTGGCAGGTGGCTCATTAGCCCAAAGTGTAAATGGTACTTTGGTAGGGGATAATTTCAATGGGTCGGCTATCGACTATTTTACAAGTGCTACCGATAGAGCAAGTGCGGCAGAACTCGTATTCAGTGTCACTTCACTCATAAACAACCCCAACACTTCCAATCCTGTTTGTAATCAAGTAGTGAAACAAGTGAGCGTAGTGTTGACAGACACACCTGTTGTAACTATTACCTCTGCTTTGGCAGGAGGTGGGATCTGTTCCAATGAAACCAGCATTACCTTAAATGGAAGTATATCAGGTGCTGGAAACCTGAGTGGAATATGGCTCACTGACCGATTTGGAAGGTTTTTTCCATCAGAAGTTGTAACACCTACTGATTTGGCAGCCAATGCGTATCAATATTTCTTAGACGATCAAGATAGAAACTTTACCACCTTGGGTATTACGCTTTCTGTAACTGGTGTGGGAACTTGTGTTCGATCTTATGGTAGTACAAGCGTAATTACTGTAACCGCTGCTCCCGAATTAAATGCAGGTGGAAACGATTCTGTATGTGCCGATTTAAAATCTATTACGCTATTAAATTCTGCCCAAAAGAATGCCGATGCCATATTCCAATGGATCACCTTTGGTACGGGTTCATTTACAGGTATATCTACCACCTCGCCAGGAGAATATTTCTACATACCTTCATCGGTCGATAGTGCCAATGGAGCTGTTACTATTGCATTAATAGTACCCAATAAAGTGACTTGTAATCCAGATACCAGTTTTAAAACCATCAGATTCAGCGTGCCACCAAAGGTAGAAGCCATAAATTCAGTTCTTTCTTCACAATCGTGGTGTGCCGATAACACCGTATTATTCGAAGCCTTTATAGATAGCCGAGCCTCAAAATGGAGGTGGTCATCAATAAAAAGTATTGTAGGTTTCAATCAATTCTTCGCCTCATCGGTTCCAGGCTTTGGTGTGAGAGGCGTATTTAATAATGACAACAATGATACTTCATCTACCACTCTAAAAGGCTATTACAAACCAAGTAATGAAGATACGCTAGGTACGAATAGAAATGAACTCAATCAGTTGGTTACACTTCGCCTTACGGCCAATGGGGTAGGTGTATGTGCCTTGCGTACTTTTACTAGTGATTTAAATGTTACGTTCACACCCCAGCCAAAAATTTATTTGAATCCTATTCCTAATATTTGTAAGAATGATAATCAACCTATTACGCTAACAGCCTATTTTCTTAATACTGTAGCAGGTAGAATAAATTGGCAGAGCGACCCAACCACCAGCACTAAGTTTAGTAATGAGTATTCATATCATCCGCCCACTACTGTAAATTCTATTTACTTTTATGATGATGCTGATAAAAATCGTGGAGTAGTAAAAATCAATATACTACCTGATTTTATGGGAAGCTGTAAAGGTTCGTATAGGCAGGGTGATTGGACTTCAAGAGATGCTAAATTTATAGATGGTCCGATATTCTCGCCTTCTAACCCAACACCTTTCTGTGCTGATGTTACTACCATTACCCTTGATAGAATAAGAGTAAATACCGTGGTTGGTTCTGCCCAATGGACAACAAAAGTAGGCACAGGTATATTTACATCCAGCAATACTATTCCTGGCCTAAGTACAATAGTTGGCTTAATTGGCGGTGCGGGTAGTGAAAGAAGAACGGTATTGGAAGGCTATGTGCCATCGGCAGCCGACAAAGCTCAGAAACAGGTAAATTTATTTGTGTATTCTACTTCACAAACTGAAAATTGTCCGCCAGATTCTGCTAAAATTACCCTCAAGTTTGACGATATTCCTATTGTAACTGTGGCAGTAGATGGTAGCAGTGTGTGTGCAGGGCAGATTATAACCCTTACAAGCACGCTTAAAAACCACAATAGAGGCATTTGGGAAACCATTAGCAACTCGGCAGGAGTAGGTACTGGATCTATTACCCCAGCAAGTAGCACAGTAGGCACGGTGTTTTATACCATGTCGCCACAAGATGCAAATCAATCGGCTGGAAGCTTGTCTCAATTGAGTTTTAAGTTCACCTCTATTGCGGAAAATGGTAATAAATGTACTCCTAAAGGTGATACAGCTACAATTAATATTTACAAGAAACCAACAGCCAATGCAGGTTTCCCTTCAGTTTGTACAATTTCAGGAATAAAACTCGCAGCTATAGTAGCTTTTTCTACACAGTCAGTATGGACAACCACAGGAAAAGGCATATTCTCTCCAAGTAAATTTGATGCCAATGCTACGTACGTACCTGATGCTGCCGACATAGCCCTTGGTAATGTGAAACTCAGCCTTACGGCTAAAGGCCTTGGCCCATGCGATGAAACTACAAGTAGCATACAGTTGAACTTAAAAGCCAACCCACTTCCGCTAGCCAATGCAGGGCAAGATCAGATAGTGTGCGGAGGCGATTTATTCAGGTTGAATGTAGTAAATCTTTCTACTGCCAATTCATATCAGTGGCTGGTACCAAGTGTTACAGGCTTTAATACTACGGTACTTTCGCCTTTGGCAGATAGAAATATAACCGCAGTAACCGTGAGAGTGGATAACTTAGCAAAATACGTGCTACAAGTAACCGACAACTCACTTGGCTGTATAAATACGGATACTATTAATTTGCAATCGCTCTTCCTTGATTCTTTGGCAATGAAACCAAGGGTTTGTTTTGAAGATCAGCTCATACTTTCAGTAGGTGCTTCTTTTACCAAAAGAGAAGGCAAATTTCAATGGTATAGGAATGGGCAATTTTTATCAAATGAAAGCACACCTACCCGCATTAGAGCCATAGTAACAGGCGACTATACTTTAGAATATACTGAAAACGGTACGCTTTGTAGTGTGAGAGACACTACTAATGTAAGGCCATTGCCATTTCTTAATACAATTGGGAAAGTAGTTTGTAAAGACGCTCCATTCAGTTTAACTCCTGGTGTATTAAGTGTTGTTGGTGCAGATATAAACTTTTATAATTACACTTGGGATTTGAGTTATAATTATGCCGAAAATATAGAACGATTCAAACCAACATCTGATAAAGACTCTTTGAGAGTTAGAACTTTGAGGGGATTAGCTTTAAATAGAGATTCGGCAAAATATTTGGTACAAGTTATTGACCCTGCTTTTGGCTTAAATTGCAACGCATACGATACGGCAAGAGTAAAAACGCATCCAGTGCCTGACATGACATTGAAAGATGTGTATGCTTGTGAGGGTGATGTGGTAAAACTAGATGCTACACCGAGCAACATTCAAAATCCTAAGTATTTCAGGTATCCGCCTTCTCCGAAAATAGATACAGTAAGAGCGGGATATAGCTGGACTACCATACCGCAATTGGGATTATTAGAATCTACACAGGTATTTAATCCTAAAATATGGCTCACAACAGTGAATGGCAATGGGCTATATATTGGCAAATTCATAATAGGGGAGTGTGCAAAACTCGATTCTTCGCTGGTAACATTCAATGCCAAGCCCATTGTGACCAATGAGCCCGAAGTTCCGTATTGTGTAGATGAGAAAAAGGGAATATTGCTCGATGCTGGTGTCGCGGCTGATACTAACAATACTACTTTGCGTTATTTGTGGTTGGCTTCTGGAAATACAGGAAAAACGGAATTGGTGTACGATACGGCCAAATACTATGTGAGAATATCGAATGTGAAAGGCTGTGCCTATATTGATAGTATTACCGTACGTCCATCTTGCGACCCTCAAGTATTTATTCCCGAAGGTTTTATTCCTGATGGGGAAGTAAACAGAGATAAATTCTTTACTGTATTCGGGAAATATTTTGACGACATTGAATTTACGGTGTTCAATCGCTGGGGTGAGATTGTGTATGTAAGCAAAGACAAAGATTTTATGCTAAATAACGGCTGGGATGGCAAGTTTGGCACTAGCAAATTGCCATTTGGTGTATACCCTTACATATTTAAATACCGAGGGTTATATAAAGAACAGCGAGATAGGCAGTATGAGAAACGAGGATCGATTACCATCATTAGATAAATAAAAAAGGGCGTAAGCCCTTTTTTATTTAAAATCCAGTAATTAAAGGCAAATTAAATTGCTATTTTAAGTATAAACCAAATCGAATTAAAAATTAGGATTTAAGTTAAGACGAACACGAAGTCTAGTTTAGAAAAGATGAGAAGTTTCAACAAGAGGTTGGATTATACCATTGAAGAATTGCATTTGCCCGCTTAATTTTATTTCAATTTGTATCTGAAGCCTCCATAAAACATTCTGCCTATTACCGGCCCCCAAATAAGTGAAGTATCAAAATAAGGATTGAACGGAGCTTCAGATGCGATTATCAAATCTTGTTGGCGAAAATCAAGTATATTTTCCACACCAATATACACATCCCACCAATGTTTTTTGGGGTTGCCAAAGCTTTTGGAAACTTGGGAATTCATTATGAAATAATCGGGCGAAGTGGTGTTTTTTCGGTAATTGGCTGGGTTGGTGGCGGTGTTTGGAATCCGTTTCGAGCCATTCCAATTGAAGGTGTAATCAATTTTCCATTTGCTTTTTGTTTCATAAGCAAGATTGATAAAAGCTCTGTCTTTAGCAATCAATGGGCGTTGCAGCAACACATCTGAATAGGTGGTGTTCACATCATAAAAACGATAGGCCACTCGTATATCAAATCGTTTGAACAATTCATAATTGAGTTCTGCCTGTGCACTATTAGAATACGATCTGCCTGAAAGATTGTAAAAGTTGATTTGTTGCGGGTTTTTATCGTAATCTACTACCACTTGGTTTTGAAAATCGGTACGGTAAAAATCTACAGTGATATTTCCTTTGCGGTAGTCTAATTTGAAATCTTGTGAAAAGCTCAGGCCATAGTTCCAGGCAATTTCAGCTCCGCCCCTTGTAGAATTGGCTCCATAGCCAGCTATGTTATTAATACCCAATTGCCTTGAACTCGCAAAAACTGAGGTGTTTTCGGCCAAAATATCGGCTGTTCGTTGCCCGCGACCGGCTGAAAGTCTGATTTGTGTATTTTCCGTAATATCGTATTTGACGTGTACGCGTGGGGTGAGAAAAAATCCGAATAGGTTGTGGTAATCGCCTCTCAGGCCTGCTATGGCTGTGAATTTTGGCATAGGTGTCCAAGTATATTCTACAAAAGCACCTACTGCCGATTCGGTTCGTTTGAAATTTACATCCAAAGGAAAAAACAATTGAGTTTTGATATTTTCATTATACCGATCTAATAAATAGCTTGCACCTACTCGGTATTTATGATTCGTGTTCCCAATAATAGATTGATAAATAAAGTTGGTGTAAATGGTTTGCTGCTTGGCTTTATAAGTAGTGAGGCCATAATAATTGTCGTTGGTATGGTCGAGTACTGAAGATAGAAATCCTACACTTTTGTATTTCTTTTGCGGAAATACATAGCCAATTTTGGCAAATCCTTCTATTCTTTCGGTGTTTAATCCCAAGCCATAGCGATTGGTAGTGCCTTTGTCTGTAATTTCATTAAAGTTGGTTTGCCCACCTATTCTGCTGTCTTTCAATGCTTTAATGCCTAATTGCATCATCCAACCATTGCTATCATATTTCCATCTGCTGATGCCATTGAATTGTGTACCCAATGGAATATCGATAAATCCATCGCCATTTTGGTCTATTTTGCCTTGTTGTGTATTGGTATGAAGCAGCGTGGTAGTTGCCCATTTTGGAGAGATTTTTTGGGTGTAATTCAGGTTTGCTTCATATCTGCCAAAGTCATTTACGTAGGCATTGGCATAAATTCTTTCTCCGATTTTCGGAGTAATATCAGGTTTTTTTAATTCTACATTTATTTGACCAGCCATCGATTCATAGCCATTGGCCACCGAGCCTACGCCTTTGGTAACTTGAATAGCCTCTACCCAAGGGCCAGGAATGAAGCCAAGTCCAAAATTTGCTGCCAGTCCTCTTGTCCCCGGCAAATTTTCGTTGGTAAGTTGGGTATAAATGCCCGATAACCCCAACATCTGTATTTGCTTGGCTCCAGAAACTGCATCTGCAAAACTGACATCTACCGAAGGGTTGGTTTCAAAACTTTCCGATAGATTACAACAAGCCGCTTTGAAAAGCTCTTTTTCACTCATAGTCTTGGTATTGAGTGGCTCTAAAGCATTTACGAATGAAGAATTGATGCGTTCGTTTACTTCTATTTCCTTCAATTCTTTGGTATCTGATTGGGCCAATATCACTCGCACTAAGTTGGTGTTTTTTACATCTAAAGTATCGCTTTTATAGCCTATGTAACTGATAATGAGGCGTAAATTCCCTGAGCCTTGCCCTTTTTCATTAGAGTTAAGGGGTGGGGTAATCATGAACACTCCATTGGTATCGGTAACGGTGCCTTCATGTGAACCAAGCCAAATTACTGGAGCGCCCACAATAGGCGAGTAACGCCCTTTGGAAGATTCTTCCAGCACCACGCCACGCACATATTTTGTTTGGGCAATTACCGAATTACAGACATTTAAAAGAAGAAATGATAGTAAAACTACAATTTTCATTTGCAACATGGTTTTTGATAGGTGAATAGGGTTTTGCCAATTCGTAGCAGCAAACCCCTATTTTTAGTAAAAGGTGTTTAATGACATGCTTTGCCATGTTTTTTGAGTTTATAATAGTTGTAAGGCAATGGAACTATAAAACCAACTATCAATGAAATACATAACGCAATCCAATAGAAAGGCTCTGAAATGCCAATCTGCCCCCCTGTAAGTATAAAATCTGTGGTGTTTTCTGCCAACTCCATTGCCAACATGGAAAGCAACGACATACCAAAGGCAGTTTTCAAGGCCAAAAACAAATTAAATTTTTCATTTATTTTCAACAAGATAGTTTCTAAAATAACTGAGGTAACAAGCCCCGTTGCCATTGCCAAGCCCATCATCAAATACATATTAATGTGGTGGTAATAACTTTGTAAGAAAATAATCATCGCAAAATCGC
>CAZMFZ010000004.1:0-14876 GCA_964565665.1 uncultured Bifidobacteriaceae bacterium
CTATATTGGAGTGGTTTACGAAAGTTTTGTTTATTTTCTTTAATAAAAGACTTACAAAGTTTAAAAAACGTGGAAAGTCTAGCAACGCATTCTCCATTCCACATTATAAATTCTATATTGTGCATTCTGAATCATAAATTACTTAATAGCAACTCTTAATTTTCTATTCCAACACTTTTTGTCTCCTATTTACGCCTTCTAAATTAGTTGGCAAAAAAACTACTTAAATGACTTTGGATATACGCTACTTTAATTGATGATTTGGTGTTATTATTTTTTATTGATAGACTCAAACCCTGCCACCACATCAAAAAGTTCTTCATCAATTTTTCCTTGACGAAGAAGGTGGTAATTGGATTTCAATTCGTCCATTATTTCTTCAATGTTTTTTTCGGCACGTTGCATGGCTTCTAGCCTGCTAGCATTTTCGCTAGCCAACGATTCAGAGCATGATTTGTATAACGAAACAAAGAGATATTCTTTAATTAGTGACATTAAAATAACTTCTAGCTGACCTATTGCCTGTGGTATTTTGTTGGTTGGCCATTGCTGTTTTTCAATGTCTTTTTTCCATTGATTATCCAATGGAAGCAAGCGCTGACGCCAACAGGTATAGCCAACGCTAGTATTGGGTTTGTTGTGAAAAATATAAAATTCACTGAATCCTTGCGCTGTTTTTTCTTGTTCTAAACTGAAAAGAATTTGGGCTACTAATTCAGTGATAGCATTTACCGAACTGGGGATAGAAAAATGTTTGGAAGTTTGCATATCTACATCTTGCAAGCGGTCAACCATGCGTTCGCCTACGACCCAAATATCTACTTTTTGTTGTTGCTCTTTAAAATTTTCCTTTACAAAACTGGCAAGTACATTGTTGAACTGTCCTACCAAACCTTGGTCAGAACCAAAGACAAGGGCAATTACTCTTCTTTGAGTATTTACTGGATTAAAAGCTTGTAGTTCAATATCTTTTGGAGCATTTTTCAAAAAAGCCAACAACCCCAGTTGTATTGTTTTGAAATAATCTTTCAACGCTAGGCTTGCCATCTCAAATTGATGAATTTTGGAAGCCGCCATTGTTTTCATCGTTTTCACGACCGACTCCAAATCGTTGGCACTATCTATCTTTCGCTGAAGGTTTTCTAGCGTTTCCATTATGACTTGTTTTGATCAGTTTCAAAATCTAACAAAACCTTTTTGGCGATTTTAAGAATTGATTCTTGATCTTCATCACTCATTTTTTTAGATGAAAAAATATTGTTTATTATTTCATCTGAAAGATCTAAGGCCGCTTTGTACAAGCTATTTTCTGCCTCGGTTATTTTCTCTAGAGGAATAGCGTCAAACAATCCATTTTTCAAAGCAATTAAAACGAAAATTTGTTCTTGCACGGAAAGTGGATGCAGTTCAGGTTGTTTGAAACACTCGCGAATTCTTTTTCCATGTTCAATGGTGCGTGTAGTGCTTTCTTCTAATCGAGTACCAAAACGTGCAAAAGATTCTAATTCTTCAAATTGGGCATAAGACAATTTCAAACTACCAGCTACCGAATGAAAAACAGGAAGTTGGGCCTTGCCTCCCACCCTGGATACTGACTTGCCTATGTCTATTGCAGGCAAAACACCTAAATCAAACAATTTTGGTGAAAGATATATTTGTCCATCTGTAATAGAAATCAAGTTGGTAGGAATATAGGCCGACATATTTTGTGCTTCGGTTTCTATAATGGGCAAAGACGTAAGTGATCCTCCTCCCAATTCTTCGTTTAAAGCAGTAGAACGCTCAAGCAAACGAGAATGGATGTAGAATATATCGCCAGGAAAAGCTTCTCTTCCTGGGGGGCGCCTCAACAATAGTGAAAGCTCTCGGTATGCTCGTGCATGGTTTGTCAAATCATCGTAAACGATAAGTACATCTCTACCTTCTTCCATAAAAAATTCGGCCATAGAAGTAGCTGCATAAGGGGCTATATATTGCAAGCCAGGTGGGTTGTTTCCTTCTGTGACCACTACTATGGTATATGCCATTGCACCATGTTCGGTAAGGCGTGCAATCACTTTGGAAACCGATGACGCTCGCTGACCAATGGCACAATAGATACACAATACATTGTGCCCTTTCTGATTGAGAATGGTATCGATAGCAATGGCCGTTTTGCCCGTTTGCCTATCTCCCAATATCAATTCTCTTTGCCCTCGTCCTATGGGGATAATCGCATCTATAACTTTGATGCCTGTCTGCAATGGAACTCTTACTGCCGTACGATCCATTATCTTAGTTGCTTCTCGTTCGATGGGAAGTCTTTTCGAAAAATTTAGATTTGGCTTGCCATCCATGGGCTCACCCAAAGGGTTTACCACACGACCAATGAGTGAATTTCCAACCGGTACATCCATCACTCTCCCAGTTCGCTCTACCGTATCGCCAACTTGCAGTTTTGACTCTTCTCCTAATAAAACAACACCTACCTCGTCTTCGTCTACATTGAAGGCGATGCCGTACAACTCGTTTGGAAACTTCAATAGCTCTTCAAAACCAACATTGGGCAACCCAGAAACTTGCACTATTCCCGAAGATATTCGCATTACAAATCCTATCTCTTTTTTATTCAAGACATTGTCATGTGCAAGCACACCTTCTCTAATTTGAGAAAATGTATTTGATACAATCGATCCAAGATTAGACGTTGACATGCTGTTCTGTTTTAGTTCCAGTTTTAACCAATTCTTCTATTTTTTTGGCCACCAAATCCAAGTATTCAGCTATGCTCCAAGCCACTTTGTAGCCATTGGTCGCAATTTCAATCCCGCTTATCAAAGCTTGGTTTGTCTTGTATTCAAAACTTATATTTTTATCAATCAATTGCTTAATAACATCTCCAATATTTGCTTTTTGCTTTTCAGACAAGTCATAGGTACTCCAAACCACCATTTTTTGGTCATTGGAATTGTCGAATGCCGTCAGCAATTCTGTTTTTTCATCGCCATCCAATTGTTGTAGCTTATTGGTAAAAGCCAGCACTATTTGGTCTTCTAGGCTAGTATCTGCTAAGTCTTTCAACGTTTTCCTTGCTATCGCAAAAACCTCTTCTTTGGTTTTTTGTGCGATGTCATTTTCTAGCGCTGCATATTGTGACAGAATGGAAGACTCCATTTTTTTACGCATTTCTACACTTGATATTTGAGCTTCCTCGACCAATTTATCACCTTCAGCCTTAGCATCCTTTTTGGCTTCTTTGATTAAGTCGTTTCGTTGCGCATCGAATTCCATGTTTTTGCGGTTGTATTCTTCTACTTTTTTGTCTGCATCAGCATCTTTCGTCTCCGCATCGGCTATTTGTGCAGAAATACGTGTTTCACGCGCATCTATTGCATCCAAAATAGGCTTATACAAAAATCGTTTGAGCAGCCAAACCAAAACTAAAAAGTTTAGTATCTGAGCTATGACGGTAAACCAATTTATTTCCATATTCTTTTTATTTAGCTATTTGCTCTATGAAATGATTCCAAAATGGATTGGCAAAAATAAGAATCATCGAAACTACAAAACAGTAGATTGCAGTAGATTCAATCATGGCCAAACCAACGAACAAAGTTCGGGTAATTACATCTGAAGAATCTGGTTGTTGGGCCAAAGAAGCGAGGGCCGATGCCACAGCTTTTCCCTGGGCAAGAGCAGGAAACATACACCCAATTCCAGTTGTAAATCCCGCCATGATGATTGAAATGAATCCGATAATAGTTGAGCTATCCATAATAATTTAGTTTTTAAACATTGTTTACTTTAATTGTTTCTGATTTATTGGTATTGTTGATAGCCGCTGATATGTACACAGTGGCAAGTATGGTGAAAATATAGGCTTGTATAATGCCAGTAAGCATCCCTAAAACATTCATAATAACAGGAAAAAGAAAAGGTGTAATGCTCAACAAAATACTAATGATAACGCCACCACTCATAATATTGCCAAACAAACGAACCGCCAACGCCAAGGTACGAGATGCTTCACTGATGATGTTTAATGGTAACATGAAAACGGTAGGTTTTAAATACGTTTTTAAATAAGACCCAATGCCTGTCTGTTGTTTACCAAAAAACGGAACAGCAATAAGCACCGACAACGCCAAAGCCGCGGTAGTAGATAGCGAACCAGTTGGCGGTAAGTAAAAAGGTACGATGCTGAGAAGATTTGCAGTTGCAATAAAAAGAAATAGCGTACCAATAAAACCAATATATTTTTCTGGATGCTGCAAGCCTACTTCTTTGATTTGCTGATTGATGCTGGTTACTATCATTTCCAACACACATTGCCAGCGAGAAATCTTTAGGTCTGTTTTTAAATTACGAGTTACCAAAACAGAAACCCCTACAAGGAGAAGCATAACGACCCATGTCCATACCAATGTAGCATTGATTACCACAAAGTCATACTGCCAATAAATTGTTTCGTCTGAACTTAGTTTCATAATACTCTTGGTTTGTTTATAAGTTTTTTGGTAACGGAGTTTAATATAAATTTTGCCAGAACAAAACCTATCACGCAATAAAACATTGATTTCCAATCTCCTTTTGCCACATAATAAAAACCAATTAGCACTACAGCCGTCCTGATAAAGAAACTGCCAATAAATAAGATAGAAGCGTATTTGGAACCAATTCCTTTTTTAATCGTGATCCACAATCCACCATAGAAAAAGAAGCCCAAAACAAGACCTGCTACCAGCGGCCATAATATATTTAAAATCTCACGTATCATTCTTCTGAATTCATTTTTTTATGTTCCTTAAATACACCTTCCCAGGCTATCCAACATCCTATAATTAAACCTACAACCAACAAGGAGAGTGTCCAAGAAAACGATTGAGGATATTTTATATCAAGCCATTTGCCCAATGCGGTAAAAAGCAGTAATGGCACTATAATGGCCCAACCAACCATGCCAAACAAACCAAAACCATACAATGCACTACGTTTTTCGCCTTTTAGGGAACGAAGTTTTCTTCGCTCTTTACTGGCAATAGTGTTGGCAAATGATTTTTGATTTTTTTCGTTTTCCATTACTCTTTTCTAAATTTATCGAAAGAAAGCATAAAGCCAGACTCCAATTTTGCCATACTCGACCTTCCACTGCTTTCGCTTTCGTTCATTATTTTAAATTCTTTTTCTACCGATTCTTTTAAATTTCCCAAACTCGTTCCTGCAATTGCGTTGCGTACCGAAACCAATACTTGATTTCCATTTTTTACCATTATTCCTTCATTCACAGCTATATATTCCACATTGCTATCCGATGATTCGTACGTTAAAATACCTGGAATCACCACTGCCACACAATCTAGTCTGCGGGGCAAAATGCCGAGCGAACCTTGTGTGGTATCTATTTTCAATTGTGCTACATCTTTCAAATCGGCAAATACTTTGTTGGGTAGCAATATTTTCAATGATATTCCAGTCATCTTTCTTTACAATTTAGGTTAACTGTCGGTCGTTGTATTGCTTGCTTTGTGTTTTTCTATGGCTTCTTCCACATTGCCAATCATGTAAAACAGTTTTTCTGGCAAATCTTTAAATTCGTCTTTCAATATTCGTTCGCAGCCACTCAAGGCATCTTCCAACGAAACCGTTCGGCCTTCCATTCCGCTAAACTGCTCGGTAGTGATAAATGGTTGGGTCAAGAACCGTTCTAGCCTTCTAGCCCGATTCACCAAATCATGATCTTGAGACGATAGTTGCTCCATGCCCAGCATGGCTATAATATCTTTGATTTCTTCGTACTTCGCCAAAGTACTTTTTATTTCTTGCGCAATCAAATAATGTCGTTCGCCTACTATGCCAGGAGTTGCCATACTAGAGCCTGATTCTAGCAAATCTATCGCTGGATACATGCCCTCGCTAGCCCTTTGGCGTGACAAAACGATGGTGGAAGAAAGATGTGCAAAAGTATGCACCGCAGCTGGATCTGTCAAATCATCGGCTGGAACATAAACGGCTTGTATAGAAGTAATAGCAGCTGTATTGGTATTGGAAATTCGTTCTTCTATTTTGGCCAAATCGGTTGCTAATGTGGGTTGGTAACCCAATCGGGAAGGCATTTGTCCCATCAAACCAGATACTTCCATTCCTGCTTGAATAAATCGGAAGATATTATCTATCAATAATAAAACGTCTTTGTGTTCATCGTCACGAAAGTATTCGGCCATTGTCAGTGCAGAATTTCCTACTCTGAAACGAGCACCTGGCGGTTCGTTCATTTGACCAAATATCATCACCATATTTTTGAGCACGCCAGCCTCTTTCATCTCATGATACAGCTCGTTGCCCTCTCGGCAGCGTTCTCCTATTCCGCAAAACATACTTACCCCCTTGTGATACCCTACCATATTGTGAATCATTTCGGTAAGCAAAACGGTTTTGCCTACTCCTGCTCCACCAAACAATCCCGCTTTACCTCCTCTTTCCAAAGGAACCAACACGTCTATTGCTTTGATGCCGGTGATAAAAATCTCTGAGCCAGCAGAACGTTGTGTTAATGGAGGTGGCATATTGTGTATACTCCGCTTATCCATTTTTTCTAAATCGCCTTCTTTATCAATGGTATCGCCAAAAACATTGAACATTCTCCCCAATGTGCCTGGTCCCACTGGCACTTTTAGCGGCTGCCCAGTATTCTGCACTTGCATACCTCTTGCCAAACCTTGCGTAGGAGTAAGTGCTATGCCACGCACAACATTGATATCCAACTGTTCCAAAACTTCAATCATTATCTGACTGTTTTCACCAGAAATCAGAAGTGTATTGATAGGTGGCAAATCAGAATGAAATCGTACATCGACTACACTACCCCGAACAGATACCACCTTACCGTATTTTATTTTATCTGTCATTTGGTTCATGTTTTAACATTCCCAGGTTAGTGGCAAACAATAGTTCAACTAGGAGCATTTTTGTTAGAAATAAAAACATTTTTAATATTTACACTAAACGTTATCGCCAACAAAACTGATTGTTTCCTTTAATCTTCATATTTCATTTTTACATTTCAATTTTGATTCTCAATCGAAATGTACAACTTTTTTGATAGCGATATAAAATACTTTCTAGCTGCCAAAATTTCAGTAAGCGTAGAACTAAACATATAATGAATGTTATTTCTGAAAGCGTATTTTTTTAATTGGTTTCTAAGACTATTTTATACTTATCGTATATTTCTTTGGTTATTTGACCATTGGCAAGGCGAAGTTTCAAAATATCCAACGGAGCATTTTTCCTTCGTCTTTCACCAGGAATACTCCAAGGTGTAAAAAAATCCACGATAATAAACCCATCCAAATTATCCACCAGATAAAATTCATTCCCACGAAGTTGTAGTCATTATACATATTCATGATTTTTTAATTTTGATTTGTTAGAAATATATGTTTGCTTTTTAAAAAAGTTTATTCGCTATTATCGCTGGCGTTGCAGGATCTACCAATCCGTAATTTTCCGAGACCAGCTTTTTATTTTGATGATGATATTTTACCCTGCCTAGCAAGTGCGAAATAAGCGCAATACGTGTTGCCTTCTTTTTATCTGCACTTACTACAAACCAAGGAGCTTTATTGAAATTTGTCTTTAATAGCATTTCATCACGGGCATCTGAATAATCTTTGAAATGCTTTAGTGCTACCTTGCCTCTTTCTTCCTTATTATCACTATCAAATACACCTTTCTTAATATATTTTGTCCACATGGGTGCTTTTACTGCAATTATTCTTGGCTGGGTCATCCAATGTGCCACCACAGGCTTTATTCCCTCTTTAATAGCTTTTAGCAAATCGGCCTTTGCTTCTTTATAACTTGCATAAGCGGCATTGGCCGGCATGGTGTTGTCTATTGCATTTCTGGCTTGATCTAGAATATTCTGTGGTAAATTTTGCTCCATCAATCCTCCTTCCCTTTCTACTTTGCAGCTTGGTAATTCAGGTACTTGTATACTAGATACCTTTTTATAAGCAAAATTTTTGGCTTTCTCATACAAAGTAATCGAAATTGCTATTGCATTACCTTGCCTTTACTTGCGGCTACTACACTTTCATTTACATATAGCTTTCCATATGTAGCTGAAAGGTAAAAATATAAGTTTAATGCTAAACCTAATGTGGTAGTATTAAAATCGTTCCTTACTTTTAAAAACTCATTATCACTATCATACATAGCGAACCCAATGTCTGCCCAACCTTTATTAACGCTACTCTTTTTTGCTGGTTCATTAGGTGTTTGCTGCTGTGCTATAGCCTCTAAAATAGTAAAAATGGTTACAAAAAAAAGAATTGATTTCTTCATAGCTTCAAAAGTATAACATTATAAAGTAGTTTCAAAACCTCCCTTAAACTGACAGCTAAACATACTCAGCACGCTGATATGCCCCTCTACCTCGCCTCTTACTTTCGATGGCTTGGGGTTGAAAACCACCATCAATTCCCCATGCATATACAGCTCTACTAGCGAAACAGAACCCGAAATGCCGCCTATTTTTTTTCCTAATATTTCCACCGTAGGCGTACTGTAGCGTACCTTTACATTGCCCCAAATATCTACAAATATGGCGGCACTCATCAGCATGAATTCGGGCTTGTATTGCAATTCGGCCTTCACACCCGCAGCAACGCCTGCCGAATAGGCTACACTTATGCTAAACCCACTCACATTAAATCCCACACTTCCTTCTGCACTTATAGATATGGCTAGGCCCACGTTAATAAAGTTAGGGTCGATTTTCACCCAGCCTTGTCCGCCCCAGCCTACACAACCTGGTGTAATTTTTATTCTATCGGCTAAGGGCTCATCGCCTATCCACACCCTGAAATACCCAGGTTTGAGCTCTACTATCAACCGCCCTGAGGCACAAACCCCTTGCTTCACTGCTACAAAAGTATTGGCCAGAAAGTGATCTTCCTTGCTATTGTAGTAAACGCTGAGTACCACATTTACCATAGCCGTAGCATCAATCTTATTGATTAATGGCGTTTTGCTTTTTATTTGCCCATTGCCAAAAAACTCTACTTCATAATCGCCTGAGTTGTCTATCTGTAGCTGGGCAGCAATATCTAGCCTTATATTTGTGCCAGAGCCTGCTTTATCAAACAACACCATGTGGAGATATGCCCCATAAGATTTGGTGGCATCGGGTACAATACCACTAGAAGGGTCTTCAACCATTCGATACCACAATCGCCCTATAATGCCTATTATTTGTACTGGACCCATATCTACAGGATTGTCCATTTTTACCACTTCTTTGCTCAGTGCCTTACCCAATTGCCCCGTTTGGCTGCCCCCCGTAAGCTGGCAAAACCAATAGGCAGAATTGTCTTTACGCCCATTGATATACACGCCTGAAAAAGCAAATGGCTTGGGCTGCTTTACATTGATGCTGATGTCGCCCCTGAATATATTGCCATAAACGGGATCTTCAGGGGTAAACTTAAGCCAGCCTTGCAGTGATACAAAATTTGTATTCATGCTCACCTCTATAGGATCAAAAGCAAGAAGAGCCCCTTTTATATCGCCTTTGGCCAGTTTGTCGGCCAAATCTTTCATGTTTACAGGTAATTTTGGGCCTAATTTCTCCGTAGCTGAGCCTAATAATCGGTTGGCAGCGGCTTCTGCCAGTCCTTTAGCCGCTTCAGATGCCACTTGGCTGGCCAATTCTTTAAACACTGCATCAAGGTTAATACCCATAATGGCATCTTCCCCCGTTTTGGTAATGGTTGAAGTGAGCTTTTGCACATCGAGTTGGCTTACTATTTCACCAATAATCCTTTCCAAAGCTTTTCCTACATTGCCCTTGAACTCAGCATCTGCTGTGCCTGCCTCTAAATCAAATCCCACCGAACCTATTTCTTCTTTTATAATTATGGAAAGTTTGGCGGTAACGGTGTCTTCAATTAGGTGGGTGAGGGGTTCGGTGATATTTTTAGTAACTGAGCTTCGCAGCGAGCGCTTTATTTCATCGGCTGTAGCTTCTTTGCTTCTATCTGCCAATGAAGCTATGGATGACCTCAACAATTTATCTTTTTCCGGTACAAGGGAAATTACTTTGCCCTTTATGCTATTGAACACCAAGCCCACTTTATCATCAATAGCTACATCTATACGCACAAGAAGGGTGTCAATTTTAGAATTGACTTTTTGTGATACTTTAGCCAGTTTTTCATCTAAAAGTGCATGGGCTGGGTCGCTCATGATGTCAATCATTTTTTGGACCGCCTTACGTTTACCTTCAAATCTATTGCCTATTAGCTTTTCAATTATATCTTTGAAACTTTCCCCGATTTGAGCGGAGTTTGGGTTTGAATAACTAAACTCAGCAGTTCCATATGCTTTCGAGTCGCTGCTAGCCACAGATTTTTTTACAGCCTCGGCAGAAGAAACGGCTGCAGCTTGGCTTTGCAAAATCTGATCTTGGGTAATGCTTGTTTCCTGTGCTTCTGGTTCTTTACTGGCCGATACTTCGCCCCCACTCGGCTTCTTGGCTTGTTTTGCGGCATAATCTACACTTGCATCGCCTTCTTTGCGGGCATAAGCATTAGGGGCAATGGAATAAAAATTGGTGGCTGGTGCACCTCCAGCTCCAGCTACATCATCCCCCATGTTTACTTTGCCTGTAAGCACAAAGGCATAATTGCCACCACTGCTGCCTGCACCCACACCATCTACCACTAAAGGATAGCCTGCCACTTTGCCTTGCAATTGCTCTGTGAGGGCCACGGCTCCATTGGGTTCGCCAAAGCCTATGTCATAATTTCCCCAAGCATAGAAGCCACTTTGTGCTTTCAATGCAATGCTCAAGTTGAAAATATTTATGGTTGCGAATCTGCAGATACCATTAATGTTTTATTGTACAAGCTTCCCGAAAATTCCCTGCCAGGCAATTTATTGGCATGTGATAATGCCATACTAAATGCTGGAAACAAAGGAAGTAGAATTAGATGGAATACAGGAGACACCACTTCTATAGTAAATACAACTATATCTGGTGTCTTCTCAGTAGAAATTAAGAATGCAAACGGATGTAAAGTTTTTGCAGAGTCAGATGTAACAGTTCATCAAAGCCCATTCTTATATCTTGGAAGTGACAAAGTAATCTGCAGAGGCACTAGTATTACGCTTAACGCGGAGAATTTGGGAAGCACTTACAAATGGCAAGATGGAAGTGCAGAACAAACCTTAAAAGTAACTACTGCAGGATATTATAAAGTTGAAGTTACCAATATGTACAATTGTACCTCATCTGATGAAATACAAGTTAGAATAGCCAACCCTGTTAATCTTTCACTTGGGCCTGACATTACTTTTTGTCCTGGAAGTCACTTGTGGCTAGATGGTGGGATTGCAAATACATATCTTTGGCAATCAAATGTGAGCCTAACTGGAAGTTCAAAGGTATTGCAAGTTGACAAGCCGGGCAGCTATTGGTTAGAAGCCACTGGTGAAGCAGGGTGTTTTGAACGAGACACAATTACTATACTTTCTACAAACGATACTTTGCAAGCTGAATTTTTGGCTGCAAGTCAAATATATCAAGGGGAAGAAATTAAATTTCTAGAATTATCTTTGGGAGACGCCTCTGAATATTTTTGGTCGTTTGGTGACGGAAGTACAAGTAATGAGCCGTCTCCTTCCAAAGTGTACTTCACACCTGGACTATATAAGATTATTTTAGTTGCATTTAACGGTTCGTGTAATGACACGCTAGTAAAATTTATAACCGTAAAATCAAATGAAGATTTGAGAAAGCCAGAAGAGGAACAAAGTGTTATTACTGGCTCTGGCATTTCGTTTGCTGATATCCTCAACTTCAATATATATCCTAATCCTACTGAGCAGGAATTTACTTATAGTATAAAGCTTTCAAATGAGGCCATTACAGGTATTATGCTAATTGATTCTCAAACTAATATTATTTATAATAAGGAAATGAATAATATGAGGGAAATAGAGGATAAAATAGATTTGAAACTTAAACCCTCAGGAATATACATTATGAGAATTATGGTAAATGGTAAATATCAAACCAAAAAACTAACTAAATTATAGGTACTATTGACTCTATAATACTCCCTAAAATTCAGACCACGAGTTAAGTTGAAAAATTTCATTTAATTTTAAACAAACAAGTGGTAAAATGAAAGTAAGCAGGAGGAAATTTTCATCCGCCTTTAAGGCTCAGGTAGCCATAGATGCTATTAAGGAAAGAGAAACATTGGCAGAACTGTCCAAAAGGCATGGAGTGCATGCTGTTATGATTAGCAAATGGAAACAAGAGTTTTTAGAGCGTTCTACAACGGTTTTCGATAATGAACATGCGCAGGTAGATTTGGAGGCGGAAAAGCAGCATCTATATGCCAAAATAGGGCAGCTTGAGGTAGAGCGAGATTGGCTAAAAAAATTTCAAAGCAGGTAGGACTCCCCACCAACTACAAGATATGATCCAGCAAGATGGCAAATAAGCATTCGCAGGCAATGCGAGTTGGTAGAAATAAACCGCAGCAGTTGCTACTACGAGCTAAGGGGAGAAAGCAACGAGAACCTACAAATCATGCGTTACATGGATGAGGAGCACAAATTCCTGACACAGCTATAAAAGGTACTGCTAAAAGACCTACAATAGAGTTATTCACAAAAATTTTTATGACTAATACTACAAATTGTGCTTCTTTATCCACCTTAACTTTTGAAAGAGGATGGAAAGATGGATTATTTTCTAAACTTGATAATTTTGATTTTGATCAAGCCAACCCAAAAATTATTAAAGCTAAATATATTGAGAATGAATCCAGAGTTGTTTCAACAGTAAATGACGTTAAAGCGGGTGAAATATATATATCTAAAAGTACTATCACAATTCCTGATGGTGTATCAAGGTATAGATCCTTAAATACATATGTTTATTGTTTAATAAAAATAAACGAGATAATTGATGATTTAAAAACTAATCATTACCAAAATGGCAATAGTTGCGGATCAAGCACTGGAAACAACTACGACATGGATTTTATAGACTTTGATATTGTGGTTGTCCAAATGAATAGATTTGAACAATGAAAAGATTTCTACTAGCTTTATTTTTATTGACTTTTTCCATAGTACATCTCCATGCACAACAAATTACTGTTGAAAGTAAAATTTATAAATTTTATACGAATATTTGTACAGACTCTGATTTGGACACCCAAAATGATTGGCGTCTCAGGCAAACCATAAATGGTAATGAAGACAATTGTGTAGAGAAGTTTTTGACTTGCAAGTCGTATTTTTTTAATTGTTTTTGGTAACCGTTGACAACCGATGAACACAAAAACAAGTAACCAAAACAAGCCAAATCATATCATCATAAATGATTGATATTGAGCCTGTTGAAAGCAATTCGGTTACCTAAACGCAAGTATATAAAAAGGTAACCGGATAGGTCACATTTTTATTGAAAATAATTGATTAAATATGACTTCATTAAAATAAAAAACCCCGCAATTAAAAGAATTTGCGGGGTTTTGACAGAGATTGTTAGTCTCTTTGTCGGGGTGGCAGGATTCGAACCTACGACCTCTTGGTCCCAAACCAAGCGCGATACCGGGCTACGCTACACCCCGAAATTGGTATATTTACTGTTACTTGTAGAGAGAGAGGGATTCGAACCCTCGGTACCGTTACCAGTACGACAATTTAGCAAACTGTTCCTTTCGGCCACTCAGGCATCTCTCTGTTCTCTCTAAAGGGATGCAAATATAGCACTCGTTTTTATATACGCAATATTAAATGCTCTATTTTCAAAATAAATTCTAACTCTTAAAATCATGGAGTTATCGTTATCGCCTTCGATGATATTTACCGTTATTTTACGGATTTAATATAGGTATTCAATTCCTCTATGCTTGATTCAAATTGAAAAGAGGAGTTTACCATAAAATAGTTGTTGCTGTCGCTGCATCTTTTATAGGCATATTTTGCTACATCTAATCTGCTTTCATCAAACCCAAATACAGTCAATAGCTCTTTTACTTGCTTAGCCGACATACAATTTCCGTCTAATATTTGTTTCGATTCTGTAATTCTGGTTTCATCAAATCCTTTGGCTGCTACACTTTTCTTAGCTTCAGCAAAACTTGCATTGTCCATAGCTGGGCAACTGATTACTTTTGGTTCGGAAGCTGTTTGTGCCTGAGGTTGTGAATAAGTAGAGGACGAAGTAGAACTGGAACTTACTTTCTGAGTATATTTTACATTAGAATTTACGCCAGTGCCACCAATGCCCATATTGATATTGATGTCTACATTTTCTTGATCTGTATTGTCGTTGGGTTGGGTTGAAGGCACTTTTCGAGCCGATTGTTGTGGCTCAGGTTCATTAATTGGCTCTTCTTCCAAGGGAGCTTCTCCTGCATATCGTATTACGTATTCACCTTTATTATTAAATTTTAATGCACAAGTGAGTTCATAACCCGGTTTTACAGGTATTTTGAAAAGTTTTTCCCCCAGACCTTCTTTATCGAATACCACACGCATAGTTACGCCTTGTTCGCTAATTTTCTTTGTAGTGACATTTGATTGAAGACTTGCATTTTGAAGTTTTCCATTTATATATAGGAAGAAGCGGTCGCCATTTTCAGTAAACACAATTAAACGAGCATATTGGGCAAATGAGCTAGCTGCAAATACTAGCATAGAGAGCGTAAAAAGGATTCTTTTCATGGTGTAAAAATTCAGGGTTGTGGGAAATTGGTTTTTATGGTTTATTATAATTTATTAAGTATAAGTGTGTATAAATACTAAAAATAAGTTTAATTCAAAAACATTCTGAAACTAATTTTTTCTTTTGTCAAATACAAACTTTT
>CAZMFZ010000004.1:14886-58272 GCA_964565665.1 uncultured Bifidobacteriaceae bacterium
TTGGGAAATAGCATTATTTACAATCTGAGAATCATATTTTTATGCTTTAGAATTGGATAGTTGTGAGCTACTAAAAATTTTAATTTTGAGAATATTTCTATATCTTCACAATATCAAATTTAATAATAATGATGACGCTTGCCAAACATACAGTAGAAGACTATAATCTACTTCCAGAAGGGGCTATGTATCAATTAATTAAAGGAGAATTAGTAGAAATGCCAAGCCCTACAGAAAAACACCAGAGTATCCTTTTCAACATGTATTAAGTTTAGGGAATTATTTAAATAAGAATAAAATTGGTATAGTTAGGTTTTCTCCTTTAGATGTGTATTTGAACGAGGAAAATGTATTTCAGCCCGATATGCTTTTTATTTCAAATGAGAACAAAGGCATGGTTAAAGACCGCATTTTTGGTGCACCTGATTTGGTGGTAGAAGTTCTTTGCCCTTCTACTGCTTATTACGATTGGGAAGAAAAAAAAGAAATTTATGCTAAATATGGCGTAAAGGAATATTGGATTATCAATCCAGACAAACAATATATCGAAATTTATACAAACAAAAATCTAGAATTCGACCTAGTTTCAAAAACTAAAACTAGCGGCTTAATATACTCTGAAGTAATTACAGAATTTGCCTTTGAATTGAGCGATTTGTTTTTGTGATAGTTTCTGACTTTTTAATTGTTTAAAAATCAAAACCAAGCTTTATACTTTTCATATAAAGCTAAATCTTGCGGCACTGCACCTTCAATTTTGCAAATTTCTGTGGAAAAATCTATGGCTCTCTCCAAGATTTTATGCCCTTTCCACTCCAATAAAGTGCCAAGTGTAAAAATAGCCGAAAAAGCATCGCCTGCACCCACTGTATCTTTCAAGTCGTAACAAAATTTGCCCTGATGTTCCCAAAAATTAAATTCATCAACATATATAGAAGCCCCTTTGCCTCCTTTGGTTACAATGATGGCATCTAGCACATATTCTTCAAGTAAAAAATCAATAAAATCCTTATCGTAGTAAAATTGCTTTTCGGCAAAATATTTGGTTCTCAACAGGTACAATTCATCTTGGTTTACTTTAAGATAATCGGCTTCAAGCAAACTGTTGTCTATTACTTCCCAACTGAAATAATTTTGCCTCAGATTAATGTCAAAAAACACTTTTTGGTGAAATATATTCTCTTCGGATAGGCATTTGGCTAAGGTTTTCTTATTGTGCTCGCTGCGTTGAAAAAGTGTACCAAAATACAGAAAAGCCATATTTTTAGAAATGAACAATTTAATATCGGCTGTAAAATCAATATAATCGTAAGCCACTTGCTCCACAATTTCATATTCAGGCGATCCAAATTGATTAAGGTTTACTTTTACCACACCTGTATCAAAGGCATCGTTGGTTTGTAATAATTGTAAGGGCAGCCCTATTTTACTAAAAATTTCATTCACTTTTGCCCCGCGTTCATCAGACCCAACTTTGGTGATAAATCCGGTTTCAAAACCAAGGGTGTATATCTTGTTGAACTGATGAAGGTGGTAAATAAAGTTGAATGGAGCCCCGCCAATCACTTCTTTTCCTTGATAGCTGTCGAAGAGAACTTCACCAATTGCAGCAATTTTTTTCATCAGTTGGGTTTGATGTTCATTGAAAAGAGTTTTAAACTTTTATATTGCTAAGGTAATGATTTATGAAAACTTTACACTTTTTGATTGATAAATTAATCGCTCAAGTGAATAATTGTTGAAAACAAATGGCTAATTGGATAGAAAGTACTAATTTTGCACTCCTTTTGCAAAAATCATAACAATAAATTATAAATGGAAATTACTTTTGAAAAGAAAGATAAGGTAAATGCAGCCCTGAAAGTGCTACTTCACGAAGCAGATTATAAACCCAAATACAATTCGAAACTGAGAGAATACAGCAAGAAAGTACAACTTAAAGGCTTTCGTACAGGTCATGTGCCTGCAAATATCATTGAAAAAATGTATGGTAAAAGCATATTGGTTGAAGAAATCAATTGCATTGTGTCGGATACTGTGTCGGGATATTTGAAAGATAATAATGTAGAAATATTGGGCGACCCGCTTCCTGATGCTAAAGATATGGCGTTGATAGATTGGGATGCGCAAAAAGATTTTCATTTCACTTACAATTTGGGTTTGGCTCCGGAATTTGAAATTGAGCTTTCAGATAAAGTAGCTATTGAAACCTATAAAATCACCTTTTCAAATGCCGTTATAAAGGAAACGATAGATAACCTTCGCAAACAATTTGGGACGTATACCGATACTGGAATAGTTGAAAATGAGGATATTATCTATGCTGAAGGTGTAGATGCACATGGTAAAACTTACAAAGCAATTATTCCTGAATATAGAATTGAAGAGGCTTCAAGAAATTTATTTTTTGGTGCTAAATTGGGTGATAAAATAATTGCAGATGTTCGTACAGCTTTTGCAGACGATGCAGCCATTGCTCATGTATTGGGAATTGACAAAAAAGAAGCCCCTTTCGTGAATGGAACTATCAGCTTTGAAATTAACAGAATAAGCCACCCTTCCCTTGGAGAGCTAAATGAGGAATTTTATGGTAAAGTTTTTAGAGGAGTTACTATAAATACATATGAAGAATTTGAAGCTAAAATCAAAGAAAATGTGGCTAGCAATTACGAAATAGAATCCAAAAACGGCCTTTATGGCGATGTATTCGATTATTATATCAAGAATACTAAAATAGAATTGCCTAAAGATTTTTTGAAAAATTGGCTTTTTACCATGAATGAAGGTAAAATATCAAAAGAGGATATTGAGTTGCAATTTCCTGGCGTAGAATCAAGCTTGAAATGGGATTTGATAAGAAATAAAATTGCCAAAGAGGCATATATTAATGTCGATCATTTGGAAGTAGTAGATAAAGCAAAAAAACTGGTACAATCGCAATTTGGCTTGGCTGATGGTCAAGTAGATGGCGAAATGGCAAAGTTGGTTGATCAATTTGCTGATAATGTGCTAAAAAGAGACAATGGTAAGGAATATAGAAGGTTTTACGATGAAGCCTTTTTTGAAAAAGTAATGAATCATATTATCTCTAAAGTGAAATTGAAAGAGAAAGCAATAGATGTGGAGGAATATAAAAAACTCAAAGAAAGCAAGACTCAGAAATAAGTTTGGCAATGATTTAGAAAATCCCGACTGGTAATTTAGTCGGGGTTTTTTATTTATAGAGTTGTAATCAAAGCTTTTAGCTCGGCTAGGCTGCTGGCATCTGAAGCTTTTTTATCGTGCCTCCACCTCAATATTCGAGGAAAACGAACTGCAATGCCAGATTTGTGCCTTGATGAAATGCCAATACCCTCAAAGGCTAGTTCAAATACCAATTCAGGAATAACACTCCGAACTGGCCCAAATTTTTCTGTAGTATTCTTCTTGATGAATGTATCAATTGCTACCAGCTCCTTATCTGTCAATCCAGAATAGGCTTTGGCAATGGGTACAAGTTGTGAATCGTTCCAAACCGCAAAAGTATAATCTGTGTACAAATCGGCCCTGCGACCGTGGCCTTTTTGGGCATAAATCATTACGGCATCTATGGTGTAAGGTGCAATTTTCCATTTCCACCAGCTGCCTCTTTTTCTGCCAGTATCGTAAATGGAATTGCGGTTTTTCAACATCAATCCTTCACTTAATTTTGCTCTCGCTTGTGTGCGTATTTCGGTAAGTTCAGCCCAAGTTTCAAATGCTACAATGGGTGAAAGCAATAATAATGAAGAATCTATTTCAGCGACTAATTTTTCTAATATTATTCTACGCTTTGAAAGTGGGGTATTTCTTAGGTCTACTCCTTGAAATTCAATTATATCGTAGGTTAAAAGTATTACAGGAGCATCTTTTAATATTTTGGCGGAAATGTTTTTTCTGCCGATTCTAGTTTGTAGTATTTGAAATGGTAAAGGCTTATCATTTTGCCAACAGATTATTTCCCCGTCTAAAACCACTCCATTTGGCAATGAGGTGGCTAAGGATTTGAATTCGGGAAATTTATCAGTAATCAGTTCTTCACCTCTCGACCACACAAACAATTCACCTTTTCTTTTGATTATTTGACCCCGAATGCCATCCCATTTCCATTCTGCTTGCCAAAGAGAAGTTTCTCCCAAAGTTTCTAGGTTATTTTCAATGGGATATGCTAAAAAAAACGGATAGGGTTTTGAGGTGTCGAAATCGGTATTGATGGCGTTAAGCAACAACTGAAAATCAGTATTTTGTGGAAGCCAATTGCCTAATAATCTGTGTGCTACGGCATTTTCTTCAAGATTGTGTACCTTGGCCATAGCTTTGATTACCAACTTGTCTGACACACCAATGCGAAGCCCACCCGTAATTATTTTATTGAAAATAAAGCAATGTAAATAATCTAATTCGCTCCAAGCATTTGCGATAAATCGTTTTTTTGTTTCCTCCGATTTCGATTCTAAATCAATAATAGACTTCATCCAAAAAGCCAAAGGTTGGGTGTTTTGGTTGATTGGTTTTGACACTAAAAGTGAGATTGTTTCTGCAAGGTCGCCCACTACATGATAGCTTTCTTCAAATAGCCAAAGTGGAATATTGGCTAATTCAGCAGCCCAAGTTCTTAATAATGTGGTGTTTACAGTTCTTTTTGGTCGTCTGCCAGAAAGCAAGGCCAAAGCCCAGATTTTATCTTTATCATCGCTATATCTGAAAAAATCGACCAGTGCTTCAACTTTTTTATTTGTTTTGGTAGTACTGTCGAGTGCTTCTATGAGATTAATAAAGAGTTGCATAGCTATTTCAAACTAAGACATCAAACAATACGAATAAGTTTGTTATTCTAAGTTAAATCTTAGTTACAATTATGCCAAATAATCAAAAAGCACAGGATTGTCTCTGAGTGGAATGTAATCGAAACCAAATTTTGTCATGTTCGACATCAATGGATTTCTATCGGTGGCATTTTTATATTCAACACCTACCAAAGCTGCACCAAATTCTTTGTTGGTTTTTTTCAAATATTCGAAGCGAACTATATCGTCATTTGGGCCTAATACTTCATCTAAAAACGACCTCAATGCTCCTGGTCGTTGAGGGAAATTGACAATAAAGTATTCCTTTAAGCCTTCATATTGCAGTGAACGCTCTTTTATTTCTTGCATTCTATCAATATCGTTGTTGCTGCCGCTCACTATGCACACTACATTTTTACCTTTGATTTTATCTTTATAAAAATCAAGAGCTGAGATAGACAATGCCCCGGCAGGCTCTACCACAATGGCATCGGTGTTGTACAATTGCAGAATGGTGGTACACACTTTTCCCTCAGGCACCAGCACCACATCTGTCAATACCTCTTGGCAAATTTTAAAATTCAGCTCCCCTACCCGCTTTACTGCAGCTCCATCAATAAATTTATCAATCTTTTCAAGCGTTACTATTTCTCCGATTTCAAGGGCTTTTTTCATAGCTGGAGCTCCCAATGGCTCTATGCCAATAATTTTAGTTTGGGGCGATTTTTCTTTGAAATAAGAGCCCACGCCTGAGCCCAGACCTCCGCCACCAATGGCAACAAATAGATAATCGATAGGTTCTTTTAAATCGTTGAGTATTTCAATGGCTACTGTCCCCTGCCCTGCTATGGTATCGATATTATCAAAAGGATGTATAAAAATCTTTTTATGTTCCTTGCAAAATACATCTGCCTTAGAAAATGAATCGTCAAAAGTGTCGCCATCGAGTATAACTTCTACCCATTCTTTACCATGCATTTTCACCTGATTTACCTTTTGCTTCGGAGTAGTAATAGGCATAAATACATGGCCTTGAATATGCAATAAACGGCACGCCAAAGCGAAACCTTGGGCATGATTGCCTGCACTTGCACATACAAGGCCGTTTTTAATTTCTTCTTTCGTTCTAGAAACGATATTGTTGTAAGCTCCACGAATTTTGTAGCTTCGTACAATCTGCAAATCTTCTCTTTTTAGATAGATGTTGGCTTGATAGGTGTCGGATAGATTTTGGTTTTTCTCTATCGGAGTGTGCTTTACAATGTTTTTAAGAATGGCGTAAGCCTCTTCGATTTTGCTTGATGATACAATCATTGTGGAATATTTGACTGCAAAACTAACATTAGAATATGAAATGCCGTCAAACAAACCATACTAACTCAAAATAATATACATAGGAACAAATTAACCGCTTTTAAGTGTCTATAAGTATTCTGTGTTATAATGATTTCTAAAATTCATATCATTAAAGCTCAATATTGGTTTAAATTTAATTTGTAGTTACTATTTAAAAGAATAGAATTTAGCTTTCAAATCTGTACATTTATTTAAATTATCAGTAAAAACTTTATATTTAGGTTCAAATTTTGCAATTAATATGAATCACGTAGCTGAGAAAATAGCCGAATTGAAGCAAATACCCGAATTAGCCATCATTCTTGAGCGTCTTAAAAAGAAATGCGTAAAGAAGCGGCCAAGCGAATTGAATATTACGAACTGATACACGAAAATGTAAAAGCTGAATTTATCAATGGCGAAATAATATATCGTTCGCCCGTAATGCGAAGGCATTGGAAGGTTTCAATGAAAGTCTCTGGAAGATTAAATAATCATTCGGAAACAAATGATTTAGGAGAAGTTGGCGTTGAGAAAGTAATGATTTCGCTTACCAGAAACGATTACGAACCAGATATTGTATTTTTCTCGAAAGAAAAATCGAGCCAGTTCACACTAAAGCAAATGCACTTTCCTGCTCCCGATTTGGTGGCTGAAATACTTTCTGATTCTACTGAAAAATACGATAGAAACATCAAATTCAGAGATTATGCCTCGCATGGCGTAAAAGAATATAGTATAATTGATGCAAATAAAAATTTAGTGGAGCAATACATAAATATTGACAGTGAATTTCAACTTTTACATATCTATTCGGATGGAATTTTAAAAACAGATACTGTGAAGGGTTTTTCTTTGGATATAAAAACTATTTTTGAATAAAAATTGGTTTCTAATCCTATTTCTAATCAAAATCATGAAACAGTTTACTTCTGTGGTCGATGTGTCAGACATTGACAAGCTTGTAAAAACCGCCTTGGCATATAAAAAATCGCCCTATTCAGATAAAAAATTAGGAGAAAATAAAACCATTGGCCTGATATTTCTCAATCCAAGTTTGCGAACCCGCCTTAGTACCCAAAAAGCTGCTTTGAACCTGGGAATGAATGTGATGGTGATGAATATGGACAAAGAAGGATGGGCATTGGAAACCCAAGATGGTGTGGTGATGAACTACACCACGGTAGAACATATAAAAGAAGCTGCTGCGGTAATGGGGCAATATTGCGATATTTTGGGCGTTCGCTCATTCCCCAAATTAGTAGATAAGGAAGAAGATTATACAGAAGATTTTTTTAATAAATTTATAAAATACTGTGGTGTACCTGTTGTAAGCCTTGAAAGTGCAACTTTGCATCCGCTCCAATCGCTTGCAGATACCATTACGATTGAAGAATATAAAAATACAAATGTGATAGTTTCTAAGCCTAAAGTAGTATTGACTTGGGCTCCGCATATAAAGCCTTTGCCGCAAGCTGTAGCCAATTCTTTTGCTGAATGGATGAATAGAGCTGAGGTTGATTTTGTAATTACACATCCTACAGGCTACAATTTGGCACCTAAGTTTGCGGGTAATGCTAAAGTAACACACAATCAAAACGAAGCATTACGCAATGCCGATTTTGTGTATGTAAAAAACTGGAGCTGTTACGAAGACTATGGCAAAATATTGAGTCAAGACAGCAATTGGATGCTTACCAATGAAAAACTGAAAATAACCAACCAAGCAAAAGTAATGCACTGCCTACCCGTGAGGCGAAATATTGAGCTTTCAGATGAAATATTGGATGGTACTAATTCTCTGGTATTGCAACAAGCTAGCAACAGGGTATGGGCCGCTCAAGCAGTATTGAAAGAAATATTGACTAACATGTAATTTGCTATAGTATGGAAATTTTAATTGCCGGTAGAATAAAACTAAACAGGCTAGTAGTTGGCATCAGCTTGTTTAGTTTTGCAGTATCGCTTACACAAGAATGTTATTGCACTTCAGAGATATGTGGCGATTCATTGCCAGTTTTCTTTGTTGGAATTTTGGGAATATTTTATGGCGGAGCTACTTTGGTATGGTTGGCAAATCCACTCATTTTTTTAGCTTGGATATTCACCTTTAGAAACTCAAAATTTGCTTTACCAGTTAGCATCGTTGCCACGTCTATTTGCCTATCCTTTTTATTATTTGAAAGAATAATAGACGATGAAGCGGGCAATATTCATGAAATTATAAGCTACCAATTAGGATATTGGCTTTGGTCTGCTAGTGCAGCTATCTTAACCATAGGAAATGCTATTGGTATAATTTTATCTAGGCAAAAGGCTTAAAAACTGATCATTATCATAGCCTATGCCTTTCTCAAATCTAAACAATACGGAAATTCATCGTCTATAATATTTTGTGGGGCTTGGTACAGCATGTTTTCGCTGCCTTCAGGTACAAATTCCATCAAAGGTTTTAAAACAGGTGCTACTTGCTTCGATCCGGGCGTATAGCCAATATCCCAAAAACGATTGATTCGTCTCGATTCAGCTTCGTTGTTATTTACAGGAAATTTCTCATAACTCATTCCCCCAGGATGGCTTACATGGTACTGGCAACCGCCAATAGCTCTGCCTTTCCAAGCATCCATCAAATCAAAAACCAAAGGAGATTGTGCCTCAATGGTTGGGTGCAACGAGGAGGGCGGATTCCAAGCTTTATAGCGGATTCCAGCCACAAATTCGCCTTTTTTACCCGTGTTTCTTAGGGGTACTCGTTTGCCGTTACACAAAAGGAAATGACGCTTATCCGTCATGCCGTTTACTTTTATTTGCACACGTTCCAAAGAGGAATCTACGTATCGGGCTGTGCCTTGATTGCTCGATTCTTCACCTAGCACGTGCCAAGGCTCTATTGCCATGCGGATTTCCATTTCAATATCACCAATTTGAGTGGAGCCATGGCGCGGGAATCGAAATTCATAGTATGGGGCAAACCATTCGGGCATAAAAGGGTAGCCAAATTCAGTCAAATCTGCACATACCTCTTTAATATCATCAAAACAATAATGAGGTAGTAAAAAACGGTCGTGTAGTTCGGTACCCCAGCGAATCAATTTGCCTTTGTAAGGCTTTTGCCAAAACATGGCTACCAAAGCCCGAATAAGTAGCAGCTGCATCATGCACATGCGATAATGAGGCGGCATATCGAAGGCTCTGAATTCCAATATTCCCAACCTGCCTGAGGCAGAATCGGGCGAGTACAATTTATCGATACAGAATTCAGCACGATGCGTGTTACCTGTTAAATCTACCAAAAGATTGCGTAATAGCCTGTCTGTGAGCCAAAAAGGAACATAGCCTTTTCCAGGTTCGGGTATTTGGCTTAAAGCGATTTCCATCTCGTAAAGTCTGTCGTCTCGGCCTTCGTCAAATCGTGGGGCTTGGCTGGTTGGGCCAATAAATGCTCCAGAAAACATATACGACAAGCCCGGATGGTGCTGCCAATAGGTAATCAGGCTCTTTAATAAATCGGGCCTACGCAGTAAAGGGCTATCGGCCGCTTTTGATGAACCAATAGTGACATGGTTTCCGCCTCCTGTACCTGTATGCCGGCCATCTGTCATGAATTTTTCTGTACCTAATCGGGCTAATCGAGCCTGCTGAAACAATTTTTCGTAGTTGGTTGTGAGCTCTTTCCAAGTTTTTGCTGGATGAATATTTACTTCAATTACACCAGGATCGGGTGTAACTACAAGTTTTTCTATGCGTTGATCTCGTGGTGGGTCGTAGCCTTCTATCACAACTGGAAAGCCCAATTTATCAGCCGTAGTTTCTACTATTGAGTATAATTCCAAATAGTTTTCTAACAATGTCAAGGGAGGAAAAAATACATGCAATCGGCCATTCCTCGGTTCGATACAGATAGCGGTTCTCACTACATGATCTGGATTATCTACTACTTTTAAGAAGTTTCTATCGCTATTTTTAGCATGATAATCATCTAATGAAGGCAAATCTTGTAATGGATCGTGTTCGAAAGGCTTTTCTTTAGCCTCCTCTTCCATTTTTTCCAAAGCATCTAAAGGCAATCGCAAACCCATAGGTGAGTTGCCGGGAATAAGGTAAAGATTGCTTTTTCTGAATTTCCATTGGCTACTGAGCCATTGGTTGGCATTGTGGCTCCATTCGAGTGGAATCACATAGCCTGAAGTTTCTCCCAATCCTTTATTGAGCAAATCGGCTAAAAATTGCCTCTCCAGTGATTCTTTTACATCTTTTTTAGTAGGATCAAGATTGGCAGGTAGTTTGCCTTCACTCCAATAATAATAAAGTATATCTTCATAAGCAGGAATGATGAATTTATCGTTCAAATGCAACATTCCTATTAATGCTTCGGAAAATTTTCTTGCCTGTTTTGCTCCAAAACCATAATTGATGCTAATATCAGCAATCGTATTAGGTTTTTTACAGATGGGCAAGCCATCTTTACGCCAATAAATACTATTCTGCCAACGAGGCAATGGCTCACCAGGGTACCATTTGCCCAAACCATAGTGTAAAAGACCGCCTTTGGTAAACACATCTTTGAGTTTCAAAGTGAGATCATTGGCTAATTTTTGCTTTTGCTCGCCATCAGCCCCTGTGTTCCATTCTTCTGCTTCCATATCATCGATAGAAACAAAAGTAGGTTCACCGCCCATAGTCATATTTACTTCATGTTTTTCTAAATCTTGGTCTACTTTATAGCCCAATGCTAAAATTGCAGCCCATTGTTCTTCAGTGTATGGTTTGGTTACCCGTGGGTCTTCAAATATTCGTTCTACAGAATTACTGTATTCCATGGTGGTCTCACAAAAGTCAAGCACACCCGAAACAGGAGCCGCGCTCTCAAAATGTGGTGTACAGCACAAGGGAATATGCCCTTCTCCTGCAAATAAACCTGATGTGGGGTCAAGCCCAATCCACCCGGCACCTGGCACATATACTTCGCACCACGCGTGCAAGTCTGTAAAGTCTTCTTCAGGCCCTGAGGCACCATCTAAAGCTTTTATGTCGGCAGTCAATTGCACCAAATAGCCTGATACAAAGCGAGTTGCCAAGCCCAAATGCCTTAATATTTGCACCAAAAGCCAGCCTGTATCTCTACACGACCCTAGAGAATTACCTAAGGTGGTTTCGCAAGTCTGTACACCTGGTTCTAGCCTTACAGTATAATTAATATCTTTCCATAGTTTTTGATTAATGTAGACAAGAAAATCAACAACTTTTTTGGGCGATCTATCAACTGTTTCCAACCATTGGGTTAAAAGCTCTCCGCTCTCGTCAGGCTTTAGATAGGCAACTAATTCTTCAGCAAGTTTGGGTTCGTATTTAAATGGGAATTTTTCAGCATAATCTTCTACAAAAAATTCAAATGGATTAAAGACTTCTAAATCGGCAATAATATCTACCTCAACTGAAAGTGAAGTAGTCATTTCATGGAAAACCAAACGTGCCTGATAGTTGCCAAATGGGTCTTGCTGCCAGTTGATGAAATGAGTTGAGGGCAATACTTTAAAAGAATACGATTCTATTTTGGTGCGGCTATGTGCGGCAGGGCGAAGGCGAAATACATGAGGACCAAGATTTATAGGTCTATCATATTTATAGAGTGTCTTGTGGTTAATTGCTACTTTAATCCCCATAATACTTTGAAATTCAATGGCTTGTGAAAAAATAAATGCTATTATATTGAATTAATACCTTGCAATCAAAGCTATGGTATTAAAAGGGTATTGCAAAGCAGGAGGTGTGATTTTTGAAAAAAATTAGATTTGTGAGAAGAATTCTCAATTTACTTGGTTTTCATCGAAGGGAAAAATGCAGATGTAGAGGCCCTGTAAATCTTGTATTTTTCACTTTTGGTTGTTAGAATTGTGGCTTCAGTCATGCTAATACCCGTGCCTTTGGTTAGCAGGAAATACATAATGACTGGACAAATAATGGCTAAGGAACCCCAAGAAACATTTAAAGATAAAATAGCAATGCTTACCCAAGCAAGCCACTCAAAAAAGTAGTTTGGATGGCGTGAATAATACCACAGTCCTTGATTCATAATTTGTCCTTTGTTTTCAGGCTTTGATTTGAATACTCTCAATTGTTCATCTGCCGTGGCCTCCCCTATTGCAGCTATGGCAAATAATGCAATCCCTATGTAATCGAATATTGAAAATTGAGAACCAGAATTTTGAAAAATAAAATACACTGGAATAAATAAAATAATAGCCAATAACACTTGAATGAGGTAAAATACCAATATTTTTTGATTGGCTTTGCTTCCTGAGTCTATTCTTATTTGCGTGTAGCGTTTGTCTTCTGGCTTGCCAATATTCCTTACGGCTAAATAAATACCCAATCGCAAGCCCCAAAAACTAATTAGTGAAAGTATAATAAGGTTCTTCATAGAAAAATTTCCTATAGAAATATAATAAATGAATGCTTGAATGGGGAAAATTATACCCCAAACCGCATCTACTACACCTGCGTTTTTACTCTTCAATTGCCATACATAAACTGCTACAAAGCATACAGTTACAATAATACTATTGAGCAAAATAGCCATACTTTAATTATTGATTAGAGAACACCTTATCAAGCCCGTCATCTTTTTTCACCTTAAAAAGTTGCCAAAGTAAATAGCCAATACTGGCGATGCTCCCTAAACAGAAAAACGCAATTGCCCAAACAATTGATTTCAAAATACTTTTCTCTTTGTAGCAAAGCCAAATATATATTACCAGTACATTGCCATAGAAATCCCATAATGTGGCTCGCATCCAAGGAATAGATGAAAGTAAACTCCATTCTTTCATCAAATTGCTTTCGAAGCTGGTAGAAACCACCACATACACCATCCAAAGCCATACAATTGACAGAAATATTCTCAAAAATGTAATCATTTCTTATTAATTATTAGCGAAAAAAAATCAATTTAAAATAAATTTTCCCTTTCAAATCTACTTATTAAACATTGGGTCCACCTGCTATTATTTCTTCACTTGATGAAGACTCGAACTTCTTGAAATTTTCTTTAAAAGCATTGGCCAGAAATATAGCTTTTTCATCGTAGGCATTTTTATCGGCCCACGTAGCTTTGGGGTTCAATATTTGGTAAGGCACACCAGGGCAGCTTCCCGGCACCGATACGCCAAATATCGGATGCGAGGAAAATACCACGCTATCAAGCTTGTGTTCAATCGCTGCCGTTATCATTGCCCTAGTGTATTTCAGCTTCATTCTTGTGCCTATGCCGTAAGGTCCGCCCGTCCAACCGGTGTTGATTATCCATACATTTACATTGTATTTTTTCATTTTTTCACCCAAAAGTGAAGCATATTGTGCTGGGTGCAATGGGAAGAAAGGAGCACCGAAACAAGCAGAAAACACCATTTGCGGTTCTACCACACCTACTTCAGTGCCTGCTACTTTTGAAGTGTAGCCTGAAATAAAATGATACATGGCTTGGCTGGGCGTAAGCTTGGCAATAGGAGGCAGCACGCCAAAAGCATCGGCAGTAAGGAAGAAAATATTTTTAGGATTGCCACCAATAGATGGGATAAGTGCATTGGGAATGTAATCTAGAGGATACGAAACCCTAGTATTTTGCGACACGCTTACATCATCGTAGTTAACTGTACGGGTGTTTGGATGGTAACGGGTATTTTCGAGCAAAGCCCCAAAACGGATGGCATTGTAGATTTCAGGCTCGTTTTCCTTGCTTAAGTTTATCACTTTTGCGTAGCATCCGCCTTCAAAATTGAAAACCCCATGATCGCTCCAACCATGTTCATCATCGCCCACCAACTGGCGGTCGGGATCGGCCGAAAGGGTGGTTTTGCCAGTGCCAGAAAGCCCGAAAAAAACAGCTGTATCGCCATGTTCGCCTACATTAGAAGAGCAGTGCATAGAAAGCGTGTTTTTATGCAAAGGCAATATATAATTCAACACCGTGAAAATTCCTTTCTTTATTTCTCCAGTATAGCCTGTACCACCGATGATAATAATTTTTCTGGTAAGGTTAATGATGGCAAAATTCTTGCTCCTTATTTTGTCTACAGCCGGATCTGCTTCAAATTCAGGAATGCTAAAAACCGAAAATTCAGGTTCGAAATTTCTTAAATCTTCACTTTCTGGCCTAATAAACATATTGTTGGCAAACAAATTGTGATTGGCAGAGCTGGTAATTACCCTAATTTTAATTTGATATTCTGGCTCAGCACAAGCAAATAAATCTCTTGCATAGATTTTTTTATCAGCCACAAAAGTTGCCATTTTACTCAAAAGGTTTTCGAAAACAGCATTTTCAATAGGTTGGTTAATTTCGCCCCACCAAATTGTGTTTTCAGTAGTGGCATCTTTTACAAAAAACTTGTCTTTGGGCGACCTCCCTGTGAATTCGCCTGTATCTACCATCAAAGCACCCGTATCGGTGATTGTTCCCTCTTTTTGCCACACGGCATCTTCCACCAATTCGGCAGGAGTGAGATTCCAATGTATAGATTTTACTTCTTCAATGCCCAAGTAGGCTAAAGAATGGCTTGCAGGTATAATTCCTGTTTCTTTCATATAGGATAGATTTATTAGTGTTTGGTATTTAGTGTTGAAATATAATGAACTTAGAAATCTAAATTACTTTTAAAGTTGATAAGTTTTTAAAAAATAAAGAAACTATTTTTTGATTTATTGCTAAAATATTAATTTCTATTTTTTTTGTGGCAACTGGGGAATGATGACAGTAAAAATAGTTTTCCCTTTGCGAGAAGAATCAAGCAATACCGTGCCATTGAGTTTTTCAGCAGTAAGCTTTACGATGAACAAGCCCAATCCTGAGCCTTTCGATTTATCTGATCCTTTAAAAAACATATCAAATAAAAAGGGTTTTATAGTTTCGTGAATGCCAAGGCCATTGTCTTCTATTCGCATTGTCAACTGCTCGCTTTCAATATTTATATCAAGATTCACATAGGGATCTTCATTTTTAAAGCTGTCTCTGAATTTCACAGCATTATCTAGTAAATCTATCAAAGCCGACTCGATAAGGTTTTGGTCTGACCAAAATTCTATTTCATTATCTGGAAGGTTTATTTTGATTTTTAACAATTGCGAATCTTCTTCTTCTTGTAAATACCGGCTTAGCTTTAGTTGTATTAACTTAAAATCAATACTTGACGCGGTAGGCTCTGTCTTTTTTAACTCGCTAATACCAGAGATTCTTTGTAGCAGTTGAATGGTTTTTTGGGTTTGAATTTGAATTTTAGCTAGATAACTAGCCGATTTTTCATCTTTCACATCAAACATTGCCACATAGCATAGCCCTGAAATGGTGGCGAGAGGTCCTTTAATATCGTGGGCAGACCTATATATAAAAGTGTCGAGTTCTTCCATTGCGTTGAAAAGCTCGTTTGTTCGGCTGCTTATTCGCTCTTCCAATTGTTCATTTAGCTCTACCACTTCGCCTTGATGTAATTCCATTTCACGCGTCATGTCGTAAAGCATATCGCGTTGGCTTACTATTTCTTCCGTCTGAATATTGAGTTCTTCATTTTTGATTAGCAATTCTTTATTCAACTCTTCAACCGATTTTTGGCTTTTCTCAAAAGAATTTTCAAAGAATAATGAGATAATGAATAGCACCACCATCACACCTAAAAAACTTGAAAAATAGAAAAAACTATCGTAGTGGCTATTGTAGCTGGTAGATACATATATATTGAGCCAATCTAAATAAATTAATATGCCAATTTGTGAAACAGAGATGAAGGCCCAGATGTAAGAAGAAAATCTATTGAGTGTAAGCAATGCGATTATTGGGGGCGATATCATCCATATTATTAATGGAGAATGAATGCCTCCGCTCAAATACATGCAAGCAAAAGTGAGAAAATTGGTTGCTGCTATGGAAAGATTCCCAGGAAGTTTAAGTTTTATAGGTGTTTTCAGTAAAGCAAGCGAAACAGCTAAAATAAAAATGGCAATCAGAATTAGGTAAATAGAGTGGGAAAAACTGGCATAAATTGAAATTCCCAAATAAATAAAGCTAATAAAAAGAGAAATGAAAATACTAATAACTAGTAATTCGGCTTTTCTTCTTTTTTCATTGCTTTGGAGATATGTTTTATGAAAAAGAAAATTCATTGGCACTAATACGTATTCAAAATCAGATTGAATTAAAATTAGCACAAAAAATATGCTTTGCGATTTAAAAAAAATAAACTGCTATTTTTGCAATGTAAGATAAACAAAAGAGTATAAACGAATATGCACATCGATATTGAAACGGTAAGAAAAATAGCTCATCTTTCAAGGCTTGAGTTTACCCGACCTGAAGAAAAAGCAATGGAACAAGAGCTGAATAAAATTTTGACTTGGATGGATAAACTCAATGAAGTGAATACTGACAACGTAGAGCCTTTGATTCATATGTCTTCAGAATTGAATGTATTTAGAAATGATGAAGTATTGCCCCATCTTGACCATAAAAAAGCCTTGCTAAATGCCCATAAAAAAGACTCTGATTATTTCAGAGTACCTAAGGTGATAGAGTAAACAAATGCCCCTATCATATTGATTATCAAATATTTATAGAATACATATTGGAACAATTTTGGAAAAGTTGGCAAAAAGTGGCAAGTAATATTTACCTTGGTAGTTTATTACTCTTCTTTGCATTATTGCTTATTGGTTCGTATTTCGTGTTTCAAGGCCACGATTACTTGATAAGTTGGCAAAATTATGATCAGTTTGAAGATTTAACTTTGGAAATAGATTCCTTCACTTCGGGCGATTTTACCATTCCAATTGAGGCAGATGCGAAAATAGTTTTTAGTTTTCTCACAGGCTCTGCACCACAAATTAGCATATATGTTGTATGTGGTTTTTTTATCATTTCCAATTTGGCTTTGGTGCTGGCGCTTACTTCATTTACATTTCTCAACAATTGGCTTTATTATGTGGGTTCATTGGTAGTGCTACTCGCTTTTGTATTTCAACAGCCCGATATACTTTTTTACAACCAGTGGTATAGCAAATTTATTTTGGTTGCCCCTATTGTTTTGCTGGGGGGTACTAGTTATTATTTTTTTGCGATTTCCTATAAAACCTCCTTTACCAAGCGATTTTTAGGTATTTCTGCCATTACGATCATTTATTTTCTAGGTATATTTTTATTCTCTCAAATTGAATTTACCGTTTTGCACCTTGCTAACTATGGTTCACTGGCGTTTATGGTCATTTCGATTGGTTTTATATTCTTAGTGTCTTTTGAAATTGTGTACTTGTTTCTTTCACTCATTACCAATAGCAAAGGGGCACGCACCAAAACGGGAACTTTGCAATTTGTGTTGATTTATGTGCTTTACACTGCGAATTTATTGCTGCAATACCTCAAAAATCGAGGAGTTATTCATTTCGATTTGGTTTTCATTAGCCCTTTTATCATTTTATTAGTTTCTAGTATTGCAGGTATTTGGGGCTTTAAAGAGAGAAGTGAAATGTTTAAAATCACATTGCCTTTCAATCCATTGGGAGGAATGATATATATAAGTTGGGCAATATTAACGGCTGCCAGCATTGCCTATTGTTTCTATTCGGGAAACGACCCATTGATTGAAGTATTTGAAGACACCATTTTATTTACCCATATCGGCTTTGGATTTGGCTTTTTCCTTTATGTAGGCTGGAATTATTCCGAATGGATCAATACCCAAGCTCAGGTAAATAAAATGATTTACAGCTACCGTTGGGTGAGTTTTCTCACGGTGTATGCAATCGGACTTTTGGCGGTGCTTTCTCTGTTTTTCTATTCTAATATGTTTATTTACAGGCAGTTTCAGGCTGGGTATCACAATTATTTGGGCGATATTTATTATAATTCCAATGATTTGCAATTGGCAGAACGATACTATCAAAATGCCGAAAGCTGGGAATTTCAAAACCATAAAACCAATTTTTCACTCGCCACCATTTATCAAAAGCAAAATCGCCTGAGTGAAGCTCTTAATCATTACAGAAAAGCAAATCTGAAACAGCCTTCGGCTTACGCTTATGCTAATTTGGCCACAATGAAATATTTGCAAGGCAAAGAAATAGAGGCGATTCTCGATTTGAAAGACGGCTTGAACGAATTTCCAAAATCAGGAGCTTTGAGCATTAATTTAGGACTGGTCTATGAACGAATTCATTTCCCCGATTCCTCATTTCACTATTTCAGTTTGGCCCAAAATGATGCAAAATTCAGCAGTTTCGCACACAGCAACCAAAAAGCATTGCTTGCCAAATATGGCATTGATACCAAAGATAAGGAAGAAATATTAACCCTTAAAACTAAAGCAAAGCAACGCATTATCAATGAATTGGCTCATGCATTGGTGATGAAAAAAAATGTAGAGAAAACCAGTTTGGGAGACTTACTTACTGATACGATACTCACCGAAAAAGATTTCGCTTTGGTAAACAACTTTATGCTACATTCTAAATCAAATACACACGATTCACTTTCTTTAATTCAGCTAAATAAATGGATAGCTAGCGATTCGAATATCATTTACAAAACCGACTTGCTCTATATTAAAGCCATAGCTGATTATTATAGAAACCAACCTTTTGAAGCCGCCAAAGCGGTAGATTTATTGCAATTGAGCCACGAAAGTGAAGCAGGAAAATACCTTAATACGCTTGGTTTGTGGGCTTTAGAACAAAAAAACGGCCGATTTGCAGCACAAATATTTCAACATGCAGCCGCAAAAGGTTTTCCATCTGCAATTCTTAACAAAGCCATTGCTTTGGCCGATGCAGGTCAGTTTGAAGAAATGGTTGGCACGCTGCAAAATGTGAAAACCGACAGTGATACGAGCAATTCCAAAGTACTACTAAAGCTGATTTCTCTCACCAAGCCATTGAAATTCAACAACTTGCTAATAAGCGATGATGAAACCAAAGCAAGTTTTTTGTATTACAAAGGCCGCAATTTATCAAATTCAAAAAGGCAAAATTTATTCTTTAGTATTACAGACAAAAAACTTCGTCTGAAAGCAGGATTGGCTATTTTTGATATATATGCTGCTCAAAAAGATATTTTTATTTGTGGAGAGATTTTAAGTGAGCTCACCAAAGAAACGTATTCTGAGTCGCAATTGTCGCAATTGAATTTGAAATTGCTTCACTATTTGGTGATGAAAAATGAGGTAGTAGAACTTGAAAAAGCCATTCAATCCCATAAGCTTATTGGCAAAGATTTGATTTATCTCCCTTATTTTGAGGCTGTTGCTGCTGAAATGAAAGATGAAAAATTATTGGCAGAAGCAAAATATTCATTAGCTGTACGAAATTGTGCATTCAATGAGCCTGTGCTTTTACAAGCTGCTGATTTCTTTTCTACAAAGCAGGTAAATCATAAACTGGCATTCAATATTTTACTTGATGGTGTGGCTATGAATCCCTATTCTATAAAATTATGGAAAGCTTATTGCCTAGAAAGCGTTGCCTTTGGCATTCCAAGCTTTGGTGAAAGTGGTTTAGAATCGTTAAAACCATTAATATCAAATAAAGAATTTGAAGCATTTAAAAAGACATTCGACAATGCGAGAGAACAATTTACAAAGGAATTGTTGGGACTTTAAATCAAACCTTTAAAATCAATGTCATTAACTTAACATACTCCCTCTCCATTCATTGCCGTTAACTTAAACCAACGGCAATGAATGGAGGAGTGCATAAATCAATTGCTCCTTAAGTTAATGACATTGTCTTTAGATCCCTTAAATCTAAAAATCCCTGCACATATTATGTACAGGGATTTTTAGTTTGACAAGATTTGAATTTTATCTCAAAATTTAGTCCTTGAAAAATTCCATGCTACCAGCAATAGTTACATCTTCACCTACAACTGCAGCAGGCATGTTGCCTATGCCAAAGTCACTTCTCTTAAGTGTGGTGGAGAATTTGAAACCAGCATCGCGTTTTTTCATCATCGAATTGTCAATTACACCCAAAAGTGTAACATCTAATACAGCTGGTTTTGTAACGCCTTTTATTGTTAAATTTCCTTCTACTTTAAATTTTTTACCGCCTACATTTTTGAAAGAAGCACTTTTAAAAGTAATGTTTGGGTACTTGGCTGCCTCAAAAAAGTCAGGGCTTTTCAAATGGTTGTCTCTGTCAGTTTGATCTGTGCTTATTGAATTCACATCAATTGTAGCATCAATTGATGCATCAACAAAAGTTTCGTCCTTAGCTGTTAGTTTTACATCATACTTTTTAAAATCACCTGAAGTTTCTGATACTGTTAAATGGGTAATTGTAAAACCTACTTTTGTGTGGGCTTTGTCTAATGACCAAGTTTGTGCAAACGAAGCTGCAGTTAATAAAATAGCTGAGGCAAATACGGTTAGTTTTTTCATTTTTTGTTTTTTTAAAATAGATTAGATTAAAATTAAGTTAAAGTTTAACACTTGTTAAATACCAAAACTGAAATCTTAACACAAACCTATAGATGAAGATTCAATGTATATACACTAAATATTGATAAATATAATTTACTATTTATAAAATATTGATAATCAGGTACTTGTACGATACAAAAAACTTAATTTATAGACTGGAAGTGTAGATTTGAGATACTATTATTTCAAATAAGAGCGAAGAAACCATGCTATTTTTTCATGTTTTTGCATTAATCCCGTTACAAAATCGCTTGAACCTAGGTCTTTGTGAGTTTCGGCAAAAGTGGTAATCAAGCTACGGAGCTTAATTATAATTGTCTCATGATCGTTGAGCAAGTTTCGCAATTGCTCAGTTTGGTTGGTTGTGTATTCTTGCTCTTCCAAATCTGTGAGCTTCAAGTAGTCCTTCAAGCGGGCTTCGGTGTAATGCCCAATGGTTCGAATACGTTCTGCCACATCGTCTATCACTTCGGCAAGCTGTTCGTATTGTGATTCATACAGTTTATGCAATTCCATAAAACTGCTACCTTCCACATTCCAGTGGTAGTTTCTAGTTTTGGTGTAAAGTACAAATTCATTAGCCAACACTTTATTGAGTTCGAGGGCTACGGCTTGTAAATGTGCTGGAAGAAGGCCAATGTTTGTTGCCATGATTTTTAGTTTTAGTTTTTTTGAGATGAAACTTATTATTAACTAAAGGTAGAAATAGCGGTGTTTTGTTCCAAATAGAGGCGAATTAATTGGTATAGAATAAATATAGCCTGAAACAGAAATCAAATACAAAAAAGGTAAAATATTATTTGTGAATTGGGTGGCTTTGTCTACTTTTGCACTCCGTTTGAAAAACGCAGTACCAAATGCCCAGGTGGCGGAATTGGTAGACGCGTTGGTCTCAAACACCAATGAGGTCACACTCGTGCCGGTTCGACTCCGGCCCTGGGTACAAACCATAGTTTGGTAAGTGTTGAAACACGTTAAGAGGTAATTTTCTTAACGTGTTTTCTTTTTAAGTCGTTTCTAGCCAAAATTATAATCGGAAACTCAATAAAACAGCATTTTTATAACTACCAACAGGTATTTAGGAAGTGGTTCCTTATTTCGATTGCATCTTTATATTGGGATTTAGCTGACAAGAAGGCTATAGTATTGTACGTTACGGTTTGTCTGTCTGTAGCAAGTCTTTTGCTTACATTTGCTTAAGCGAGTAATCAACCTACTTTTTCCCAGTTTTCAAATAAAACTGATATGTTTTATTTTTGCTATTTTTTAAACTTGCCTTTAAAAACACCTCCAACATCCAATCTTTTCGGCTCTACAAACTTATAGCTCACGGTTTAAACCGTGGGCTATGATTTTGTGCATATTTCTAATTTTATAGTCTCCTTCGCTCATGTTGTAAAAATGTATGGAACGTCTTTAGTTACAAACTAAAGACAGCCGGGTTTATATCACGAAGTTGAAGCATTTGTAGCTTGCTGGTGAAAACACGCAGCAAGGGCAGCAAGGAACACAAACAACGGCTTTGCCCTTATTGGTCTTATTTTCTGACCAACAAGGAGCCACTCATTGACCTATTTGGCTTATAAATTTAGTAAAATTGTATCATAATGTGTTGGTTTGCTGGTGAAAAACACACAGCAAAGGCAAGATGGGAACACAGGGGTTTGTCTTATATGTATTCTTATTAATTTTGCCAACCCACAACTCCAACCTTTAACAAACTATATTAATCCATACATTTTAAGTATTTTTGTGAGGTGAAGTTTAAGTTATTCCCTTTTATACTTTTTATTTTTATCAGTTGTAGTTTGTGGGCACAAACCCTGAAACAGGAAAAATACGAGCCTGAAGATGCACAAGAACAACAAGAGTACGACAAGGAATTTACGTATGGCATTAATTGGAACACAAACGGTGGCATAATTGGGGGTATAAATCTCAAATACGCTTGGCAAACTAAAGCCAATCAATTGATTTACAACTTATTGGGGCTTGAAATTGTGCATGTAGTGCATCCCAAAGAAAGTGCTGTGGCATCGTCAAGCAGATTTGCCAGTGCCTATGTATATGGCAAAGCTACCAATATGTTTGTATTTAGGCCGCACATTGGGCGTGAATGGTTAATTTTCAAGAAAGCCGAGGAAGAAGGTATACAGGTTTCGGCAATATTGACCGGAGGCTTATCACTTGCCTATTTAAAGCCATATTATGTGGTTTATGGCGATACTACAACTGAAAATGGAGAAGAAATAGTAGTTTTTAAAACGGAAAAGTTTGAATACAAAAAAAATGATTCTAGAAATATTTACGGAGCAGGTAGCTTTTTATTGGGTTTTGACGAGATGAAATCCTATTTAGGTACGCATGTAAAAGCATCGCTCAATTTTGAATATGGAAAGTTTCAAAGCAGCGTAGCGGGAGTAGAGATTGGTACAATGCTCGAATATTTCCCCTCAAAACCTGTTATTATTCCTGAGGCTTACAATCCAAATTTTTTTCCTTCCTTATTTATCAACTTATACTTTGGCATTCGGTGAATTATTAGCCAATCTGGGAACAATTGTGTTCAATTCATTAGTTTTGTAACTGTATATTTTTAGCATTTTTCAATGATTGAACTTCCAGTAATAGAAACGGTAACAGATAATAAGAAAAAGCGTCCTGATTGGCTGAGGGTGAAACTCCCAATTGGTGAAGAATACTCAAAAGTTCGAAAAATAGTGGATGAATACAAGCTTCATACCATTTGTCAAAGTGGCAACTGCCCCAATATGGGCGAATGTTGGGGAGCCGGTACTGCTACTTTTATGATTTTGGGGAATGTTTGCACCCGAAGCTGCACTTTTTGTGCAGTGGCTACTGGTAGACCAAACGAATACGATATTGACGAACCCACAAGAGTTGCCGAAGCCATCAAATTAATGCAGGTGAAACATGCGGTAATTACCTCAGTTAATAGAGACGAATTGGCCGATAAAGGTGCAGAAATTTGGTATCAAACCGTAGTGCAAACCAAAGCACTAAATCCTGAAACAACTATCGAGACACTTATTCCTGATGTAAAAGGAAATTGGGATGCCTTAATAAGAATGATAGAAGGCGGGCAGGAAGTGGTGTCGCACAATATGGAAACCGTAAAGCGGCTTTACAGAATGGTGCGACCTCAAGCCAGATACGAACGAAGCCTTGAAGAACTCACAAGAATAAAAAAATACGGAAAACGAAGTAAATCAGGCATAATGCTTGGCTTAGGTGAAACCAAAGATGAGGTACTCGAAATTATGGACGATTTGGCCCTAAGCGAACTTGATGTACTTACTTTAGGTCAGTATTTGCAACCTACCAAAATGCACCTTGAGGTAAATTCGTTTATTCACCCCGATACATTTGCCATGTATAAGGAAGAAGGCATGAAACGTGGTTTCAAATATGTAGAGTCTGGCCCATTAGTTCGCAGCAGCTATCATGCTGAAAAGCATATTTAAGCTTCGGTGTGTGTACCCAAGCGGATACTTAATGGTTTGGATTTAGCATTAATATCAATACATTTGAATAGGTTAATTCTGTCAATATTATGATTACTGTTGAATTAGAACCTATTTCAGCCAAAGAATATTTAAAACGGGATTTGCTTTAAAAAATCTATGTCAGAATCAATACTACCTTTTTTAGGCAGATTTCACCCTTTAATTGTACATCTGCCTATTGGCTTTTTAAGCTTTTGGGTTGTGTTTGAAATATTCTATCGAAAATCTGAAAAGTCAGGTGTACGTTTACTTCTAGCTAGTTTCACATTCCTCTCTTCTTCGACATCGGTTATTTTAGGATTCTTTCTTTCTTGGCAAAGTGGTTACGATGAACATTTGCTTGAGGATCACCGCAATTCGGGCATATTATTGGCAATATTGTCATTTCTATTATTAATTACCATAGTAATGTATAATAATGGTCTGTTTTTTCGGAGGCTGTATTATCCACTTTTAATAGTCAGTTTTGCAGTGCTTTGCTACACAGGGCATCATGGTGGTTCGCTCACCCACGGCTCAGATTTTTTAGTCTACAAACCTGAACTTAATCCCGCAAATGAGCAAACTTTAAAAATAGCAGACATAAAAAAGGCTTATGTATTTGAAGATTTGGTATTGCCTATATTGAAAAAAAAATGTACCTCTTGCCACAACAATGAAAAGAAAAAAGGCGGTTTGCAGCTAGACACCTATGGCTCAATAATGAAAGGTGGTGAAAACGGACAAATAATAGTACCCGGAAATAGTGCTGAAAGCTATATGGCCGAGGTAATTCTGATGCACAAGGATGAAGAAATGGCCATGCCACCCAAAGGTAAGCAGCCATTAACTCAAGCAGAAATGCAGGTAATTATTTGGTGGATAGACCAAAATGCAAAAGAAAATACCAAAGTCGAGCAACTAGTTGCAGACAATAAAACGCTTACTGCAATCAACTCAGTGGCAGGAAATGAAATAAAAACAACTTCTTTCTGGGAAACTACCGAAGCTGAGCCTGTTAATTTGTTAAGTGTTGAATTTGTAAAAAAAAGCGGGTTTTTAGTATATCCCATTGCTGCCAATAGCAATCTGCTTGAAATAAGAATACAAGCCTCTGCTACCGATACTTTATCGGACAACGCTTTGATTGCACTGCAAAGTGTAAATGAGCAATTGGTTTGGCTCGATTTGTCTAAATCGAAAATTACTGACGATGCAGGGTCCATTTTTGCCCAATTTAAGCATTTGAATAAATTGAATGTATCCAATACCGAAGCTGGTGATAAAATCGCTCAATCTATTGCCTCTCTGCCTGCATTACAAATTGTAAACTTTACAGGAACGCCTATTTCAATAAAAGGCCTCGTAAAATTAATTGCAAACCCATCAATTCAAAAAATATATGTTTGGAAAACCACAATTACAGAAGCCGATATTTCTGCATTACAAATCAGATATCCTAAACTTCAAATCGAATTAGGAAGCGATTCTACACGGTCTTTATAAGATTATTTAAACAAATATTTGCAATTAAGCATTATATTCGAATCCTGTATACTATTTATAATGTCTAATTTCATTTCCAAATTTAGATTTTTAGTTATTCCATTTTCAATTGCTTTAGTGGTATTGGCAATTGTGTTAAATCAAACTTCTTGCTCTAATATCTCACCAAAAATAAGCTACAATGCCGAAGTTCGCCCTATTCTCAATAAAAACTGTATGGGCTGCCACGGTGGGGTAAAAAAAGCAGGTGGAATGAGTTTTATTTTCCGTGAAGAAGCTTTAGGAAAAGGCGAAAGTGGAAAAGCTGCAATTGTTCCATTTCACCCCGAAGAAAGTGAATTGTATTTGCGAATTACACACCACGACAAGGAATTGAAAATGCCCTTGGAAAAACCACCTTTGAATGACAAAGAAATTGGAATAATTAAAAAATGGATTTCTCAAGGGGCTGAATGGGAAGAACATTGGGCGTTTGTGGCACCAAAGCCACAGGAAGTACCTAATGTATACAACAGAAGGTGGCCTCAAAACGGAATTGATAATTTTTTAAGGGTAAAAATGACCGATAATTCCCTTAAGCCCAATCCCAAAGCTGATGCAGCTACGCTTTTTCGAAGGGTAAGTCTCGATATTACCGGATTGCCGCCAACGCCAGAGGCAATTGATAGGTTTGTAAACGACCCTTCACATGCGAATTATGAAAAAATTATAGATACTTTGCTTGCATCGCCTCATTTTGGCGAGAAGTGGGCAACCATGTGGCTCGATTTGGCTCGATATGCAGATACCAAAGGTTATGAAAAAGACCTTTACAGAAATATTTGGCCTTATAGAGATTATGTAATTCGTTCATTTAATCAAGACAAACCCTATAATTTATTTGTAAAAGAACAATTAGCCGGTGATTTATTGCCCAACCCCACTGACGACCAAATTATTGCCACTGCTTTTCATCGCAATACCATGAATAATGATGAAGGGGGAACAAACAACGAAGAATACAGGCTAATTTCTATTATCGATAGGGTAAATACCACTTTTGAAGCCCTACAAGGCATTACAATGGGTTGTGTGCAATGTCACGGCCACCCGTACGACCCCATAAGGCACGAGGAATATTATAAATTTATGGATTTTGTAAATCAAACTGCCGATGCCGATTTGCCTGACGAACATCCCTCGTTCGCAGCAAAAAAAGATTTCGACATGGTAAAGGCAAAGCAATTGGTAAATGAAATAATAAAAATGACAGGCGAGAAAAGCCAATCTATTTCAAATGACCCTACAACTTTGAAAAGGCAATTCCTGCCAGCTTGGGTTGAAGCAGAACAATGTGAATTTTCATCTGAAATTGAACAAGATGGTAGCAAGGTTTTCAATGTTAAGGATGGTTCTTATATTGGGTTTAAGTCCATCGATTTAACTTATGTAAAAAACATAACTGCCAATGTAATTATAGATAAAGGCTGCGATTTGGAAGTGAGAATAGAAAATAAAAATGGTTTAAAAATTTCTGACATTCCTTTAAAACCATCTTTTGGCGAAATTCAAGAGTATACGGGTACTCTTAAAGCCGTAAGTGGCAAACATGATGTATATTTTATATTCAAGAAAACAAATAAAGGCTATTGCGATGCCATGGTAAATGCTTTTAAATTTGAAGAAACACCTGCCTCCGAAAATAGCAAACGGAAAAAAATTCAAAACTTGCGTACCGAGCTTTCAAATGCAATAGTACCCAAACAAACACCTGTAATGCAAGAATTGCCAAATGATAAAAAGCGTGCAACCTATATTTTCAAACGTGGCAACTGGATGTCGATAGGCGATACTGTAACGGCAAGTGTGCCAAAAGTACTAAATCCTTTTCCTAAAAATGCCCCTGCAAATAGGCTTGGAATGGCCGAATGGATTACTTCAAACGATAATCCGCTCACAGCCAGGGTAGCTGTAAACCGTATTTGGGAACAAATATTTGGATTAGGTATTGTAGAAACATTAGAAGATTTTGGTTCTCAAGGCAATGCCCCCTCACACCCCGAATTGCTCGATTATATGGCCTACCGATTTATGAATGACCAAAACTGGAGCATGAAAACTTTGATAAAAGAGATATTGATAACAGCCACTTACCAGCAATCGGCCGACATTAGCAAAGATAAATTAGAAAAGGATTCAAAAAATATATACCTGTCAAGAGCCCCAAGAGTAAGGCTTTCTGGTGAACAAGTGAGAGACCAAGCCTTATTTGTAAGTGGCTTGTTGAATAAAAAACTATTCGGTAAGCCAGTAATGCCCCACCAACCCAATGGCATTTGGCAAGTTGTATATAATGAAATGAGCTGGAAGCTAAGCGAAGGCGATGAAAAATACCGCAGGGCTATTTATACTTTTTGGCGTAGAACAAGCCCCTACCCTACCATGCTTACTTTTGATGGCCCAAGCAGAGACGTTTGCACGTCCAGACGCATTCGCACCAACACCCCTCTTCAAGCCTTGATTTCGCTCAACGACACCGTATACACCGAAGCGGCTATGGCTTTAGCAGAAAAGGCTCTTAATTCGAAAGCCAGAACAATTGATCAAAAAATAAACATCTGTTACAAAACCGCTACATGTAGAGAGTTAAATGAATCGAAAGCGTTGGCTTTGAAAAACCTTTATCAAAAATCATTAAAATTTTATCAGAAAAACAAAAATAGGTCTATTAGCATGGTCAGAATAGCCAAAGACACACCCGAAAATGCGGCTTTAACTGTAGTCTGCAATGCGATTCTCAATTTAGATGAAGTAATCACAAAAAATTAAGTATTAACACGATAATGGAAAAACTAATCCAGTCATTTGCTTCTGCACAAGCTTTAGAGCAAACTAGAAGGCAGTTTATAGGAAATATTTCTACAGGTTTGGGAGCAATAGCGTTGGGCGGATTGTGGGGGTGTGGCAGCAATACGCATTCTAACCCAATAATTGATACAAGCGGAAATCCATTGGCTATTCGTTCGCCACATTTTGTACCCAAGGCTAAAAGAGTCATTTATCTACACATGGCCGGGGCTCCTTCTCAATTGGAACTATTTGATTATAAACCTGAATTGGCACGCTTAAACGGCAAAGATTGCCCTGCTGAGCTGATGGAAGGCAAGCGGTTTGCCTTTTTGCAAGGTATTCCAAAATTGATGGGGGCACAGGGTACATTTGCTCAATACGGGCAATCAGGCACTTGGGTATCGGATTATATGCCACATTTTACTAAGATTGTAGATGATGTTTGTATGCTGAAAGCCATGCACACCAATGAATTTAATCACGCTCCCGCCCAGCTTTTTATGCATACTGGTTCTGCTCGATTGGGCAGGCCAAGTATGGGATCGTGGGTTACTTATGGGTTGGGTTCTGAGAATGAAAATTTGCCGGGTTTTATTGTATTGGCCTCAGGCGGAAAAACGCCAGATGCGGGCAAAAGCATTTGGGGAAGTGGATTTCTGCCATCTGTGTATCAGGGTGTGCAATGCCGCTCGGAAGGCGACCCAGTACTCTATCTTTCCGACCCACATGGCATGGACAGGGAATTGAAAAAAGAGGTAATTGAAACCATAAATGATATTAATTCAGAAGAATATAGCAAAATTCAAGACCCTGAAATAAAAACTAGAATTGAGCAATATGAAATGGCTTTCAAAATGCAGGTTTCTGTACCCGAAGCTATGAACATAAACAATGAACCAGCCTATATGCACGAAATGTATGGGACACAACCTGGTAAAGCATCTTTTGCCAACAATTGCTTATTAGCCCGTAGGTTGGTAGAGCGAGGCGTGCGATTTGTACAGCTTTTCCATTGGGGATGGGATGCCCATGGCACTGCTGAAACAGAGGCTTTAAACTCCCCTACCGGATTTATTTCAAGATGCAAAGAAACCGACCAACCTGTCGCTGCTCTTCTTAAAGATTTGAAACAGAGAGGTTTACTTGAAGATACACTTGTAATATGGGGAGGTGAATTTGGTCGCACACCTATGCGTGAACTAAGATATAGCGACAAACTTAAAGGTCGCGACCACCACTTAGATGCTTTCACGATGTGGATGGCTGGAGCTGGAGTAAAACCAGGTATTAGCTATGGAGAGACTGACGATATTGGTTACTATGGTGTAAAAGACAAAGTGCATGTGCATGACTTTCACGCCACTGTAATGCACCTGCTAGGTTTCGATCACGAAAAATTCACATATCCATATCAAGGTCGCGATTTCAGACTCACAGATGTACATGGACAAGTTGTAAAAGATATTTTAGTTTGAGATTAAAGATGCTCATTCAAAACTAATGATATTATTAAGTGCATAATTTTGAGAATAAATGAGAAAATTAGCCAGTATTCAAAAAGTGATTGCCTTAGATGCCATTCCAGATGCAGATGCGATAGAAAAGGCTACGGTATTGGGTTGGCAATTGATTGTTAAAAAAAATGAGTTTAAAGTTGGTGATCTTTGTGTGTATTGTGAAATAGACAGCCTTTTTCCCGAACGTCCAGAATTTGAATTTCTGAAACCAAGAGGAATGAGAATAAAAACCATTCGACTACGCGGGCAGGTTTCTCAAGGTATTTGTTTCCAGCTATCAATCTTGCCTTCTAATTTTCCAATTGAGGAAGATGCAGATTGTGCAGAAGTATTGGGAATTACTAAATATGAAGCTCCAGTCCCAGCCCATTTAAGTGGCGTTGCCAAAGGCAGATTCCCTTCATTTATCCCTAAAACTGATGAAACTCGTGTGCAGGTAATGCAAGCCGTGCTTTCGCAACTCATAAATGAACCTTGCTATATTACCGAAAAAGTAGATGGCAGCTCGGCTACCTATTATATAAAAGATGGTGAATTTGGAGTAGGTAGTCGCAATCTCGAATTGGTAGATACCAACGAAAACACCTATTGGAAAGTAGCAAGAGAATTAAATATTGAAACTAAACTTCGATTCTTGAATGGCAATTATGCACTTCAAGGCGAATTGGTTGGTGAAAATATCCAAGGTAATAAACTGAAATTGAAAGGTCAGACGGTACTTTTTTTTAATGCCTTTGATATTGACAACTATAAATTTTTCAGTTTTGATAGATTTATAAGCCTAATGGCTCAAATGCAACTCGAACCTGTACCCATACACAATGAATACTATCTTTTAACAGATAATATAGAAGAACTAGTGCAAACGGCACAGGTAAAATCGAAAATTAATAAAGAAGCTTGGGCAGAAGGATTGGTGATTAGAACTATTAGCGATGGCATTAAATTGACCGAACCAAGTGAATACTTCAACCACGGCAGACTCACTTTTAAGGTGATTAATCCAGAATTTTTATTGAAATACGGAGAATAAAAAATTCAAATTATGGGTTTGGAATTTTTGAACTCGAAAATTTTAAGGGCTTGAAGTCTTAAGTTATGACATTGTACTTTATGCTAAAATCTAAATTTTGTTTTGATGCTATTGATAAATGAGGCTTTGATTGAAACATTGGTTGTCCATTTTGTGGGCAATAAATCGCAGGAAGAAAGTTTTAGACTTTCAAAATCACCATTAAAATTAGAAAACCCCGAAATTACAGATTTGCTATCGCGGTATTTTCTTTATTCATTTAAAAATCAAGAATATTTTCACCTCAAACACCAGGCCGATATTAATCTCAATGAAATCTACAGCTATTGCAGTAAAATATTTACCGACCCCGATAGTTTTTACTTACAAAGTATCAATATCACCAAGCATTTGTACGAGCAATCTACACATCCAAATATCAAAAGCGGTGAATTTTACTTGACTTACCTTACCGGAATAAAACTTGATGGCGAAGAAACAGATGCCATTGGCTTATTTAAATCTGAAACAAAAGATACCTTTTTAAAAGTATTATCTGAAGGTGATAACTATACTATTAATGGTGATAATGGCATCAATATCAACAAGTTAGATAAAGGATGTTTAATTTTTAATTTAGATAAAGAAAGAGGCTACAGCGTCTGTATTATCGACAACCTAAATAATGGAAATGAAGCACATTATTGGAAGGAAAAATTTCTGAATGTGATTCCACGCAAAGACAGCTACCACTACACCAACAATTATCTTGATTTGTGCAAAAACTTTGTGACTGAGCAAATGCCCAATGAATTTGAAGTGCAAAAAACAGACCAGATAGACATGCTGAATCGTTCTGTAAACTTTTTTAAACGCAAAGAAAACTTTGATTTCAATGAATTTACAAATGAAGTAATGCAAGAACCGCAGTTAATAGATTCATTCAAAGATTACAAAACCAAATTTCAAGAAGAAAGAGATGTAGCTATTGTAGATGAATTTGAAATATCAGATAGGGCTGTAAAAAAACAAGCTCGTGTATTTAAAAGTGTGTTGAAGCTTGATAAAAATTTCCACATTTATATTCACGGCAATAAAGAGCTGATAGAGAAGGGAATAGATGAGACCACAGGAATGAAATTTTACAAGATATTTTACAAAGAAGAGTATTAGGAAAATGACTATAGCCATTGAAATACAAATACAATTTTTACAAACGTTTTTGTTAGTAAATATATTATAGCTATTTTTGCAGCCCAATTTAGAGATTTATCTCTTACAAGCTGCGGGCGTGGCGAAATTGGCAGACGCACTAGACTTAGGATCTAGCGGGCAACCATGGGGGTTCAAGTCCCTCCGCCCGTACATCCAAAACCCCATCAACCTAAAATTGATGGGGTTTTTATTTGCCATTAAATCACCTTTGCCATCTGATTCATGCCTTTGGCTTTTTTTATCATTTCCTGAATGTGCATTTTAGCCACAAATATATTTTCATACACCGATGAAATTTTGTGGTATCTATCGAGCAAATAAGTAGTACGCTTTGTAAAATTTATAATTGGGATAGTAACCTGATATAAATTTGCAATTTCCATGTTGGCATCTGTGAGCAACTCATAAGGCAAATTATATTGGGTTTTGAATTTGTAATGCGATTCGAGCGAATCTTTGCTTATGCCCACAATATCAATATCAAACGACTGGAATAGCTCGAATGTGTCGCGATAGCCGCAGGCTTCGTTTGTACAGCCAAGCGTAAAATCGGCCGGATAGAAGTATAAAATGAGTGGTTTGCCAAACTTGGTAATGTCGAGTGTAAAATCTTTGCCTATAGTAGATGGCAACGTAAAGTTAGGTGCCTTTATTCCTATTTCTAAAGCCATTGATATGTTGTTTTATGTACTTACGGTTTGTGACTTAAATAAGACTTTAAGATTATCAACATATTTTTGGTTGGGCTTGTTTTGGTAATGAGTATAATGTATAAAATCTAATTAACATTATCCTTGTATTTTTTCCATAACACCTTTATATTCAATAGTTTACAAAATAAAAAGGTTGTTTTAGCATCATACCAAAGCAACCTTTTAACCTATATATTTCAAAAATTATAGGCTATGTTGAATTCAAAATGAAAGTGCATTTTATTTTACCAAATCTACGATTTCACTATCCATAGGGTTTACGCCCGATTTGAAAAATTTCACCAATTCGCCTTTTTCATTTACCAGATATTTACAAAAATTCCAACTTGGAGCATTGTCATTCCATCCGTTTTGTTCTTTGGTAGAAAGCCATTTGTAAAGTGGAGCTGCTTCGCTACCCTTTACAGATATTTTTTCAAAAATTTGAAATTTTACGCCATAGTTTTTGGTGCAGAATGTAGCAATCTCTCCATTAGAACCCGGCTCTTGTCCACCAAAATTATTAGCTGGAAACCCTATTACAGTTACTTTATTTCCATATTTTTCATGTAGTTCTTCCAGCTCTTTGTATTGTGGGGTGTAGCCACAGTTTGAGGCCACATTTACAATCAACACTTTTTTACCTTTAAAAGTAGAAAAGTCAATAGGTTTTCCTGCAATGTCATTCATCTTAAAGTCGTAAAAAGAGGTCATGGCTGCAGATTTTGAGTGGTTTGGTTTTGAATAGCTATTATTCAGGCCTAAAAAAGCAGAAAAAAGCATTGCAAAATAATATTTCACGTTTTTCATAATTTACTATTTAAAAGTTGAAATTGAGAAAATTTACATTCTCTCTGGCACATTTATTCTTATTAACTTCATGCATAGTTTGATTGTTTTGGCTGTAGCATAAGAATATGCAATTCGAAATTGTAAAGCTTCCTGATTGGCTTCTTGAAATATAGAAACCTCTGAATAAAAGCTATTGTAAAGCTTTGCCAATTCATATACATATTGCGAAATAATGGCTGGCGAATATTCATCTGCTGCCTGTTTGAGCGCTTTTTCGAATTCTAACAAATGCACAAGGCCTTCTCTTTCCGTTTTTTCCAGTATATAATTTGATATTGACAATTGGCTTCCATCAATACCTAATTCTTTTCCTTTTCTCAAAATTGCAGCAATTCTAGCATGGGTGTATTGAATAAATGGCCCTGTATGGCCGTGGAAATCAATAGATTCTGCTGGGTTGAAGAGCATTCTTTTTTTAGGATCTACTTTTATCAGAAAATATTTTAAAGCTCCTAAACCAAGCATTCGAAATAGTTCATCAGCTTGCTGGTTACTAAATCCATCAATTTTACCAAGTTCTTTCGTCATTTGCTCAGCAGTATCAATCATTTCCTGTACCAAATCATCAGCGTCTACCACTGTGCCTTCTCGCGATTTCATTTTACCTGAAGGCAAATCTACCATGCCATAAGAAAGATGATAAATGCCATCTGCATATGGTCTGCCAAGTTTTTTCATAATGTGTTTAAGCACTACAAAATGGTAATCTTGCTCATTACCAACCACATACACCGATTTGTTTAGTGAAAAATCTTTGTATTTCAAATCGGCAGTTCCCAAATCTTGGGTAATGTATACCGAAGTGCCATCTGCCCGCAATACGAGTTTTTCATCTAATCCATCGGCTGTCAAATCTATCCAAACTGAGGTATCGGGTTTTTTGTAAAAAACACCACTTTTCAACCCTTCTTCAACTACTTCTTTGCCAAGCAGATAGGTATCTGATTCATAATAATATTTGTCGAACGAAACCCCAATACTATTGTATGTATCTGCAAAGCCGGCATATACCCATCCGTTCATCTTCTTCCACAAATCCACGACCGCTTTATCGCCTTTCTCCCATTTCAAAAGTAATTCTTGTACTTCGACTATCAACGGATTTTTCTTCTCAATATCAATTTCAGACCAGCCATCTGCTGTCAATTCTGCGGCTTTGGCTTTCAACTGCTTGTCAAATTCTACATAATATTTACCTACCAATTTATCGCCTTTCAGTCCACTTGTTTCCGGGGTTTCGCCATTTCCAAATTTTTGATATGCCAACATAGACTTACAAATATGGATGCCACGGTCGTTGATCAGGTTGGCTTTTACTACATTATAACCATTGGCTTTGAGAATTTCCGCCATAGAATCGCCCAAAAAATTATTTCTCAAATGGCCCAAATGTAATGGTTTGTTGGTGTTTGGCGAGGAAAATTCTACCATCACCGTTTGTCCATTTGCGGCAAAATGGCCAAAACTTTCTTGCAATACAGAGTTACTAAGAAAATTTATCAAGTATTCATCTTTCAAAATGATATTTAGAAACCCTTTCACCACATTGAAGTCCTTCACTTCCTTGCAATTCGACTTCATACAATCACCAATTACTCTTCCTATTTCATCGGGCGATTTGCTTATTGACTTCGTAAATGGAAAAGTGGCAAAAGTATGAGAGCCTTCAAACTCTTTTCTAGTAGGTAAAAGCTTTATTTCTTCATTGGTAATATTTATTGAAAACAACTGTTTAAAAGCCTGTGCTATGCTTTCTTGTAGAATGGTTTGGATATTCATGCCAATATTTAAGATATATTTTTGTTGCAAAGGTACACATTGCATCGAAACTAAATATGAGTATTTACACTCATTTTTGGGTTCATAATCAATAAATTATTATAAATTAAACGTATTTAACATACATATTGAGCCTTTATACTTGGAAAACTACTATTTTTATGAAAATAGCCTATCAATTGAACTTTAAGTTTAAAAAAACGAATTAATACTTAACTATTAATCTTGATTACTGTGGCCGAATATTTGGTGGAGACAAAAAACGAAAAAGTGTTGGACGAAGCCTTCAATAGGGTGCGAAAATTAGAGAAAGAGAATAGAGATTTGCGTGCCACAATTAGTGCAGAGCAAGTAGCTACACAATCTTTAATAAATGCAATACCTGACACTATTTTAGTGCTGAGTAAAGATGGCACTTACATTGACATACTTTGCGGAAATGAAAGTGTTTTGATAAAACCCATTAGTGAATTGCTAGGCAACAATATAGCTGATTTTCTTAGTGACGAACTCACTAAAACTTGTATGAATGTGATACGTGATTCGCTGCATGACAATGACTTAAAGCATCTGCAATATGAATTGGAAATAAATGGAAGAACAAAATTTTTTGAAGCACGCATTACGCCTGCTTACAACAATCAGGTGCTTTTCATCATCCGCGATATTTCAGAAAGTGTGTTGAAAAAACAGGAAATTCAAGAGAAAGAAGATTGGTTTAGTACTATTTTTAATGTGTCGCGCGATGGCATGGCGGTAGAAAAAGACGAGAAAATTATTTATGCCAACGATGCTTTTATTAAACTTTACGGATTTGCTCACCGCAGCGAATTAATAGGGAAAAATATTTCCATCATTCAATCCCTAGAAACCGATGCCATGATGCGTGAATTTGGCGAAAGGCGGTTAAAAGGTGAATCTGTCCCTAGTGTATATGAAGCAAAAGGCAAATGTAAAGATGGCTCTGAAATAGACATTGAAATTACAGCTTCAGTTTTTGAATTAAATGGTGAGAAATATATAATAGATGTAAATCGAAATATCTCGGAACGTAAAAACTTTGAGCGTAAGCTTAAAGAGCAAAACGAAGAGTTACAGAAAATCAATTTGGAACTCGATAGATTTGTATATAGTGCCTCGCACGATTTGCGAGCTCCATTGCGGTCTATGCTTGGTTTAGTGCAACTTTTCAGAATCGATGGTGATGAAGACAAAAAAGAACAATATCTGAAACGGATGGAGAAAAGCATAAACAACCTCGATAAGTTTGTGCAAGACATTATTAATTATTCTAGAAATTCCAGATTAGAAGTCGAAATCTCAGATATAAATTTATTTTCGCTTATAAATGATATTTTAGAAGATATTAAATATGAAAACCCAAAAACTATACCTATTTACGCCAACTACTCAGCTGATTTGATTTTAACTACCGATCAAAAAAGGCTGTCAATTATCATTTCTAACCTTGTTTCTAATGCACTTCGATACTACAATAATGAAATTGAGAATCCTTTTGTGAGAATAAGTGCTTCAAATCACAGCAATCAGTACAGCATTACGATTGAAGACAATGGCATTGGAATAGGCCTAGAGCATCTCGATAAAATTTTTAATATGTTCTACCGTGCCCACGATAAAAAAGTAGGTACCGGACTTGGACTCTATATTGTAAAAGAGACCATACTCATGCTGCAAGGCACTATTGAAGTAGAATCAGAAATTGGCTTGGGTACAAAATTTACAATTACACTTCCCCAAATGTAAAACTACTATCAATAAAATTTTAATTATATCTATGAAGATATAACAACGAGTTGCATTTTAAATAGTGAAACAAATTTGTTAATATTGCATTATATTGATTTTCAGTATAATAAAAAATACAATTTACTTCCATACTATTCGCCAAATGTATTTACAAAGACGAAATTTTGTTAAAAAAAGCCTTACGCTTGGGGTGTCAGCTTTAGCTGCATTGGAAATTGGAAATGCTGTCGCCAGTGAAAAAACCACATATTTATATCAGAAAAATAGTTTCAAACTCAATTATGCACCCCATTTTGGTATGTTTGAAAATAGCGCAGGTAAAGATTTAATAGACCAACTCAAATTTATGGCAAACAATGGCTTCACTGCTATTGAAGACAACGGAATGAGAGACCGACCTAAAGAAATACAAGATAAAATAGGACAAGAACTCGTAAAATTAGGCATGAAAATGGGCGTGTTTGTAGTAAATGGTGATACCGCCTGGAGTCCTACGCTTACCACTGGGGACAAAGACAGTCGTGAAAAATTTTTAGCTGCCTGCAAAAATTCGGTAGAAGTAGCCAAACGAACCAATGCCAAATGGATGACAGTTGTACCTGGTTTTTTCAAACACGATTTGGCCATGGGCTACCAAACTGCCCATGTGATTGAAAGCTTGCGAAGAGCTTGCGATATATTTGAGCCACACGGTTTGGTGATGGTTTTAGAACCTCTGAGTGATACTCCAGAGTTGTTTCTCAGAAATTCAGACCAGACTTTTATGATTTGCAAAGCCGTAAATAGCCCATCTTGCAAATTGCTATTCGATATTTACCACATGCAAAAAAATGAAGGGCATCTAATTAATAATATGAATGCCGCTTGGGACGAAATTGCTTATATTCAAATTGGAGATAATCCGGGCAGAAACGAACCTACTTCAGGCGAAATTAACTATAAAAATGTATTTAAGAACATTTATAGCAAACAATTTAAAGGCATCTTGGGAATGGAACACGGCAATTCAAAATCCGGAAAAGAAGGCGAAATGGCTGTAATTGAAGCCTACAAGGCTTCAGATTCTTTCTAGCAAATGGCTGCTTTAAGGTGAATACTAGTTTAGCGTAATTGCTGAATTTGCTATACACAAACATCAAAACATTTCTATTCAATTTTCATTTCAATAGGTATAATCACTAAGCTTTTTTCTTAGCTGTAATTACATTATAAATTATGTACACCAAAAATCTCTATATCAAAGGGGCAACTATTATAGGCTGCTGTTTTTATTTGTTCTCCTTCAAAAATCCGCTGGGTACCAATTGGGTAAATAGAATTTTTGATGACAGCACCTATTTCAAGCTTACAGCTGAACAAAAAAGAATGAACTCCAATGCCATGGCAGGGCTAATAATCTCAGATTCTTTGCAAGCAACACTTTTCGCAGCTGAGCCTGAAATCACAAACCCTACCAATATGGATATTGATGCCAAAGGCAGAATCTGGATTTGTGAAGGTTTCAATTACCGTCCCATGCTGAATGAAGACAAAACCGTGAATAAAGATGGAGATCGCATTGTGATTTTGGAAGATGTAAATGGCGATGGCGTAGCTGACAAAACCAAAGTTTTTTATCAAGGCAATGATATAAATGCCGCATTGGGTATTTTGGTACTTGGCAATAAAGTTATTGTGTCTAGCAGCCCTTATGTATTTGTATTTACTGATGAGGATGGCGATGACAAAGCCGACAAAAAAGAAATTTTGTTTCAAGGCATAGGGGGCGAGCAACACGACCACGCCATTCATGCGTTTGTATTTGGGCCTGATGGCAAATTGTATTTCAACTTTGGAAATGCTGGCGAGCAACTATTAGACAAAAATAACAATCCTGTAAAAGACAAATATGGCGTATTGGTAAATGACAAAGGCAAGCCATTTAGACAAGGCATGGTGATCCGTTGCAACATCGATGGCTCTGATCTGGAAGTGCTGGGGCATAATTTCAGAAATAATTATGAAGTATCTGTTGATGCATTTGGCACACTTTGGCAGTCAGACAATGACGATGATGGAAACAAATCTATCCGTATAAATTATGTGATGGAATACGGCAACTATGGCTATACAGATGAGTTGACTGGTGCAGGATGGAGCTCAACCCGTGCAAACATGGAAAAGGAAATCAATCGCCAACATTGGCATCAAAACGACCCAGGAGTAGTGCCAAACATGCTCATTACTGGTGCAGGTTCGCCCACAGGGATATTGGTTTACGAAGGCGAATTGCTTCCCAAATTGTATCAAAATCAAATTATTCACACAGATGCAGGCCCGAAAGTAGTGAGGGCCTACCCTACCACAAAAAATGGAGCAGGATACAATGCTACTATGGTGAATTTGATAGAAGGAAAAGACGATTGGTTTCGCCCTTCAGATTTGTGCGTAGCTCCCGATGGTTCGCTTTTTGTAGCCGATTGGTACGATGCAGGCGTAGGAGGCCATCAAAGAGCCGATTTGACGCATGGTAGAATATATAGAGTAACAACGGCTAAAAAACCAAATTACAAAACCAATAAACTAGATGTTTCATCACCTGAAACTGCTGTAGAAGCACTGAAAAGCCCTAATATGGCTACTAGATATTTGGCTTGGAATGCCATAAAAAGCTTTAGTTCAAAAGCAGAAAAGCCTCTATATGCTATGCTTTCCTCATCAAATGCTAGATTTAGGGCTAGAGCTTATTGGGCTTTGGTGAATATTGAAGGGAAGAGCAAGAAATATATAGCCAAAGCATTGACAGATGTTAATGAAGATGTTCGAATTGTAGCCATAAGAATGGCCAGACAAACCGAAAAAGATTATTTGCCTATACTTCAGAAACTAGCCAAAGACAATTCACCGCAAATTCGAAGAGAAGTAGCTATCGCTTTAAGGCATTTGCCTTATTCTGCCGAAGCTGCAAACCTTTGGGCTGACCTCGCTTTGCAATACGATGGCAAAGACCGTTGGTATCTCGAAGCCCTAGGAATTGGGGCTCACGACAATTGGAAGTCCTATTTTGCTGCATGGAAAGCCAAAATAGGCAATAATTGGAACAGCCCAGCAGGTAAAGATATTGTGTGGAGGGCTCGCACACCTGAGGCTATGGCTCTATTATCTACTATTATTTCTGATGCCAATACGCCTTCAGAAGATATAGCCAAATACTTTAGGGCGTTCGACTACCATTCCGATTCGGTAGCCAAAAGATATGCCTTGCTTAACTTGCTCACAACTACTGGTATTAATAAATCTGAAATTATAAAAACAGCTGTACCCCAATTCAGGGCTTCAGACCTGCCTTATTCTACTACATTAAAAAAAGAACTCTATGATAGAATAAGTAATGTAAAAGGCAGCAAAGAATATGTGGAATTGGTAAATAAATTCAGATTGACAGACCAAAATGAGGAAATCTACAACCAAATTATTACAAACGTTGATACAAAATATGCCAACGATGCCATGAAGGTTTTGGTTGGTATCAATGGGTTTGGCTATGTTAAAAATCTTTTGGTGACCAAACCTACAGATGAAAAAATAAAATTGCTTGATGCCATGGTTTATACCGAAAGCACTGAAATATTTAATTTTAAAACAGATGTAATCTTAGATGAGAAACAAGATATAGATGTTAGAAAAGCAGCCATACGCTCATTCAGCTGGGGCTGGGATGGGCAAGATGTATTGCTACAAATGATTAAAGATAAAAAATTTCCTAAATCATTAGAACCTGCAGCTGCCAATCTTTTTATAATTGCAGATAGGTCGTTTATCAGAGAGGAGGCATCAAAATACATCAAAATACAATCACCGTATGCCGATAAACCCATGCCTGTTATTACTGAACTTACAAAGCAAAAAGGCGACATGGTAAGTGGCTTGAAAGTATATAATAAGTATTGCCTAAGTTGCCACGCTTTGAATGGCAAAGGCATCAATTTCGGACCTGGTTTGTCTGAAATTGGAAGCAAATTTGGGAAAGATGGTTTGTATCTCTCCATTTTATTGCCCGATGCAGGAGTTAGCTTTGGCTACGAAGGCTATATCGTAAAGCTAAAAGCAGGTGGAGGCGGTGCAGGAATTATCACAAGCCAAACTGAGACTGATTTAGAACTCAAAATGATGGGCGGCATTATAAATAAAATGAAGCAATCGGATATATTGGAAAAGAAAAAAATGGATCGGTCACTTATGCCAGGTACATTATATGCCAGCATGAGCGACCAGCAACTGATTGATCTGGTAGAATATTTAAGTACTTTGAAGAAAGTAAATTAGAATTTTTTTGCTGAAATTATAGGTATGTACTTCACAGGTTTGAATCAATTGTCAAACCTGTGAAGTACATTTTAAAATAACTGACTAGCAATTTCCCTCACCGCTTGCGACTTGCTCATGGTGTAGTAATGCAATATGGGTACACCTGATTTCATCAGTTCTTTCGATTGGGCCACACACCATTCAATACCTATTTTCTTCACCGCCTCATTGTCTTTTGCTTTTTCTACCGCTTCAGCTAAAGCTTCGGGAATATCAATATGAAAAATGCTTGGTAAAATTGTTAGTTGTTTTTTAGTCGAAAACGGTTTTAATCCAGGAATTATAGGAACGTTTATACCCTCTTTTCTACATAAATCAACAAACTCGAAAAACTTCTCATTATTGAAAAACATCTGTGTCACGATGTATTCCGCTCCCAGATCTACCTTCATTTTTAAGTATTTTAAGTCACTTGTCAGGTTTGGTGCTTCAAAATGTTTTTCAGGATAGCCAGCTACACCAATGCAAAAATCGCTTGGCGAAGGATTTTGTAGTTCTTCATCATAGTAAATGCCCTTATTCATATTTACTACTTGCTTTAGTAGCTCCGATGCAAATGGATGTCCGTCTTTCTCTGGCACAAAAGTGCCTTCAGATTTTATTGCATCACCTCTGAGAACCAGCACATTGTCAATGCCTAAAAAGTTTAAATCGATAAGTGCGTTCTCAGTCTCTTCTTTATTAAATCCACCACAAATAATATGCGGCACAGCATCAATTTTGTATTTGTGCATAATGGCAGCACAAATTCCTACGGTTCCGGGTCGCTTTCTGGTAGCGCGTTTTTCAAGCGAACCGTTTTGGAGTTTTTTGTAAATAAATTCCTCTCTATGATACGTAACCTCAATAAATGGAGGATTAAATTCCATTAGCGGATCAATGGCATCGTATATATTTTGAATGCTCTCCCCTTTCAAAGGAGGTAAAATTTCAAACGAAAAAAGTGTTCTGCTAGCGTTTTTTATGTGGTCGGTTACTTTGGTCATTGTAATTATAAATGTGGGGACGAAGTTAAAGCAAGGTTTTCAGAATTGTACAAACATTGCAATAGAATTACTATATAAACTTCAAATGCTACATTTTGACTATAGAATAATTATTAACATGCCTAATTCTGGACTAAAACTCACTTAATGTGTATTAGAAGTTGGCTATTATGTGTTATCTTTGGCAGTAGAAAATAGCTTTAAAAAGCCATTCCTTGTATAGTTTTCGGCATAAAATATCATTTTGAAACCTAATTCTTCCACAATCCTATTTATTACGTTACTGTTTTCTTGTGCCATTCCCAGATACAAAAAACAGCCAGATGGTGTGCAAATGGTGCATTACCACAATGGCTTAGAATACAGAGGAGTTACGCTTTGGGAATGGTTTTTTAAATACAAAAATCCTAGATATGGCGAGGGTTACGGGGTGTTGGTGAAGGATCCAGCAGCAATATATGGCAAAAATAAAAGCCATTACACCACCAGAGTAAAAGCCAGAAGAACGTATGTGAAGCCACCTACCGAAGAGCAATGGGTAAATATGTTGAATCCACCAGTAGATTCGACAAGCCTTACAAAAACAGATGAGAAAAAAGAAATAGTAGATAATAAACCTAAGAAAGAAAATAAGAAGAAAAAAGCAGTTGATAATGAATCGTCAGGCATTAAGGAAACCTCAAGCGATTCTACTAAGAATAAATAAATGTTAAATATTTTTAACAAATAATTCATAATTCATAATTCATAATTCATAATTCATAATTCATAATTCATAA
>CAZMFZ010000005.1:0-54253 GCA_964565665.1 uncultured Bifidobacteriaceae bacterium
CATTTCATTTTGCTCCAACTCATTCATTCCCAAGTCTTTACTTAAGTTCAAATGATAAGAAAGCATTTCAATATGAATTAAAAAATTGTTGTGCAGAATTTGAAGTAGGGCATTTGGTATCGATTTTTTCATAACGTTAAAAGCCCCCAACCCCCGAAGGGGGCTTAATGATTAAGGTGAAATGAATATGTTATAATCTATTTTAAGTTGGGCTGCCTTTCATTTGATGATTAGCAACCCATTTTTATTTATAGTGTTGCAATATCTTTGCCTGCTAAGCGAGCTTTTAATCTCTCACTCAGGTAGTACATACAAGGCACGAGAATGAGCGTGATTAGGGTGGCGAATATCAAACCGAATATCATGGTCCAAGAAAGCGGCCCCCAGAAAGCTACATTGTCGCCACCTAGGAAAATATGCGGATTTAGTTCAGTAAATATGGTAACGAAATCGATATTGAACCCGATGGCCAATGGCACCAAACCTAAGGTTGTGGCTGTGGCTGTCAGCAATACAGGGCTTAATCTTGTTTTCCCAGCTTGAATCAAGGCTTCTCTAATAGGTAAGCCTCTGGCTCTCAATTCTTCAGTAAATTCAAGTATCAAAATACCATTTTTTACTACTATACCAGCTAGGCCAAGTATACCAATTCCAGTCATTACGATTACGAAATCCATATTGAATATGCCTACACCTAAGAATACGCCTATTATACTGAACACAATTTCTGTGAGAATAATAACGGGTTTACTGATAGAATTGAACTGCACCACCAAGATAAAAAGGATTAAGCCCAGTGAAATTAAGAGTGCTACACCTAAGAAATTGGAAGTCTCTGCTTGGTCTTCCTGCTCGCCACCCATTTTGATTTCATAGCCATCTTTCAGTGGGAAATTTTTTAAGCTTGCCTCGATTTTTGGTACAATATCGTTGGCAGAATAGCCTGTCAACACATTGGATCCTAAGGCAACTACCCGTTTATTATTCCTTCTTTTGATACCGCCATACGAATTGCCGTACGATATTTTAGCAACAGATGACAGTGGAATTTGCCTTACAGCACCACCCATTGCCATATCACGGAAGGTGATTTTCAAATTCACCAATTCATCAATTTTATTTCTTTGACTTGGCTGATAACGAAGCATGATTGGATTTTCATCTTCACCATCTCTAAATTTGGATATTTCTTTTCCATAAATAGCATTTCTAACCTCTAATCCGATTTGCCCAGTCGATAACCCTTCACGGTTGGCTCTGTCTCTATCTATCTCTATCAATATTTCAGGTTTCCTTTCTTCCAAATCAGATTTTAATTCTTCAATACCAGGAATGCCTTGTGCATTGATATAAACTTTTAAATCGTTAGAAATTTTAATCAAATCTGGAAGTTCATCACCTGAAATCAACACTTCAATAGGCTTGCCAGTTGGTGGCCCGCTTGATTCCTGACTTACGGTTATTTCCGTTCCAGGAATATCCTTAATCGCACTTCTGATTTTATCTAAATATGCTTTGGTAGATTCCCCATCACGCTTGCCAAACTCTACAAATGAAACCGATACTTTTCCTCGGTTTGGTTTTGGGCTACGGTCTTGGTCAGAAGCTTCATTTGTACCGTAAGTAACATTGGAAATGATCGATTCTACAATCGGATTGTTTTCACCAACAGTTTCAAACACCTTGTTTTCCACAATTTTAGTGATCGAATCGGTTACCAACTGGTGCGTACCTACGGGAAGCCCAATATTCACATAAATAAAATTAGGGTCGGAACTTGGGAAGAAATATATTTGAGGTTTTCTAACTACAATCAAGAAAATTGATCCTATAAAAAGAAGGACTGTACCTAACAACAAATAAACAGTATGCCTACCTCTAAGCGACCAAGTGATAATTGATTCGTACCCACGAACCAAAGCAGGAATGAATTTTTGTTGAAAACCTCTGATAGCACCAGCCAGCACAAATTTGTTGAACACAACCAAGAAAGCAAGGAATACTAGGAAATTTCCCATTCCAAAGTTGCCAGCCAAGTAGCAGATTACAGCAAACGAAGCAATGACAATGATGCTGATTACCATCCATTTATTATTTTGGTAGAATGTTTTCTTTGGATCATCGCCTTCTTCTTTCTGCATGAAATTAACAGCAAATACAGGGTTGATAATAAAAGCCACAAACAAAGAAGCCAACAAGGTGATGATTAAAGTAACGGGCAAGTAGTACATGAATTTGCCCACAATACCAGGCCAGAATAACAACGGTATAAAAGGCGCTAACGTAGTTAATGTTCCTGCCAAAACGGGCACAAATACTTCTCCTGCCGCTTTTTTAGCAGCATCTGCGATTGGAATATGCTCATCGTGATAAATTCTATGTGTGTTTTCAATTACCACAATGGCATCATCTACCACTATTCCCAATGCAAAAAGGAAGGCAAACAACACAATAAAGTTTAATGAAAAACCAATAGATGGCATGAGCATAAAAGCCACAAACATAGAAAGTGGCACAGAAAGCCCCACGAAAATGGCATTGGTAACGCCCATGAAAAACATCAACACAATAGTAACCAATATGAAACCGATGATGATGGTATTGATCAAATCGTGGAGCGAAGTACGGGTTTGTGTAGATTGATCGCCCGTGATTACCACATTTAAGTCTTTAGGATATTTGGTTTTTTGCAATTCTGTCATTATTTCACGCACTTTGTCGGTGGCGGTCAATAAATTTTCACCTGCTCTTTTCACCACATTTAAAGTAACTACAGGTTTGTGAGCCAATCGAGCATAGCTTTCTTGCTCTTCAAAATCGTAATTTACTTTTGCAATATCTTTGAGGTATACTGGCGAACCAAAAGCCGATTTGATAATTATATCTTCAATTTTCTTTGGGTCGGTAAATTCACCACTCACACGTACCGAGCGTTTCATTTCATCTACTTTCACCGTTCCAGCTGAAATTGTGAGATTTTCGTAGGCTACTGCACGCTCAATATCGCCTAAAGTGATGGTGGCTTTCTGCATTTTATACATATCCACATCTATTTGCACTTCACGCTCTCTAGCTCCTACCACATCTACCCTCGATATTTCCTTCATGCCTTCAATTTTATCTTTGGCATCTTCGGCATATTCTTTAAGTAATTCATCGGGATAATTGCCTGATATATTCACGAACATTACTGGAATATCAGAAAAATTCACCTCGATTACGCTAGGTTCGGAAGGTAAATCGTTGGGCAAATCTTGACGGGCTTTGTCCACCGCATCTTTTACGCGTTGCTTTGCAAGCTCTACAGCCACATTGGCATTGAACTCTACCACTACATTAGAGAAATCTTGAATGGAATTGCTGGTTACTTTTTTTACTCCATTGAGCGATTTTATCTGTTTTTCAAGTTTCCTTGTTACCAAATTTTCCATATCCACAGGCGAAGTACCTGGATAAATTGTACTCACATAAATGGTTGGGATCACTATATCAGGATAGCTTGCCTTGGGCAAGTTGATATAACTTGTAATCCCAAACAGGGTGAAAAAGAACGTCATTATATAAATGGCCGTCTTGTTGTTTACCGCCCACGAGGTCGGCCCGAATTCTTTGAAATTCATTTTATAATTGCCCCCCGACCCCCGAAGGGGGAGTTAGTATCGTGAATCGCAGTTGGGTGTCGTTAACTGCGATATGGTTTTTTGAATCGTTACACTCAATAAGAAGCCATTTCCTATTCCCCCTTCGGGGGTTAGGGGGCATTTAGTATTTTATGGGTTGCCCATCGCTCAAATCAGAATAGCCGAAAGTGATTAATTTCTCTCCACCATTCAATCCAGCTGAAATTAATGCCGCATTTCCGTAAGTGTTGGCAAGGGTTACTACTCTTCTTTCTGTTTTGTTGTCGGCAGAAGCCAAGTACACATAATTTCCTGTGGCAGATTTTTGAACCGTATTGATTGGCACTACAATCGATTTAGATTTTGAAAAATCATTGATTTTCAAATAAGCAATCATGTTGGGTTTAATTTCCGCACCAGCAGTTGGCAATTTTATTTCAATGGCAAAAGTTCTGTTTACAGTATTGATTGAGCTTCCGATTACAGAAATTTTGGCTTTGATTTCTTTCTCTATATCTGGGAAACGAACTACTACTTCATCTCCTACACTCACTTTGCCCACATAGCTTTCCGCAATTTCCGCCTTTATTTTGTATCCTGAGTTGTTTACAATTCTGAAAGAGCTTTTCATTTGCGTTGCCATTTCTCCTTCTTTTGTAAGTACCTCATCGACATAGCCGCTGATGGGTGAAGTAATCTTGGTTTTATTCAATTGCTCTTTCAAAGATGCTAGTTTAGCTTCCAAACTTTCTTTGCTCGATTTCGCTTGCAAATACTGAAGTTCAGTACCTACATTGTCTTTATAGAGTTTTTCTTGTTTTTCAAATATGGTTTTTACCAATTCATATGAAGTCTCTACTTCTGAAATTGCTTTTTTGATTAATGAAGCATCGATTTCTCCTAATACAGTTCCTCTTGATACTTTATCACCTGTTTTTACTCTTAGATTCACAAGTATTCCAGGTACTTCAGTTGTAACCATAATATTATTGTCTGTATCTACTTGACCTTGTATTTCTATGTAATGGTTGAACGTGCTAAGTTGTATCGTTTCTACTTTTACCAATTTGGCTTTGCTAGCATCTGATTTAGAAGTATCCGTAAGTGCTATTTCCTCTTCTAAAGCTTTGATTTTTGAAGCTAGTTCCGATTGTTGGGTTTTCAGAGTTTCAAGCTGGGCTTTTTCATCGCCTTCTTGCTTTCCACATGCTACCAATAGCACGAATGCTAACGCAAATATTTTGGGTAAACGATTTGTTGTCATTGTTTTATATAAAAGTTAAAGTGAAAATGGTTTGGTTAATTAATATTTGTCTAGGCCAATTGCTGTTTCATAATCAGTTTTAAAAACTAAGTAGTCGAAAAGCGAATTGAAATAGTTGATTTGCGCTTCTTTAAGTGAGGCTTCTGCATCTGTCACCTCTAAGTTTGACCCTGTACCAGCCTTGTATTTTTTGTTGGAAATATTGCTTACATTTTGAGCTAACTTCATATTTCGCTTTTGCATCACTATAGTTCGCTGGCTGTTTTGCAAGTTTGCCTTTGCCGCTTGCACTTGAAGATCATAAGCCAATTCAAAGTTCTTTACATTATTCTCCGATTTTTGCAGATTAAGTTTCGACTGTTGTATTTTACTGGTACGTTCAAATCCCGAAAAAATAGGTACATTTAATCCTAGTTGAATAAAAGAGTAAGTACTCCAATAAGTAGCTACATTTCTCACTTCTGGGGCCTGTGTGAGTGATTTAAAAACTTCAGTGCGTTTTCCTTCAAAAAAGTTAAGATTTTTTGTCGATGAAAAAGCTCCAAAGCTACCCGATAAGGCCAAAGAAGGTAAGGCTGCTCCTCTATTGTTTTTCATATCAAGCTTGCTTGCCTTCACTGAAAGTTTTAGTAATTGGTACTCAGGCCTATTATCAACCGAATAAGTATCTGACTTATTTAATACAGTATCGGCTGTGTATTGTTCAATTTTATCAGTAAGCAGCAGATTTTGCTCTAAGGGCATGCTCATTTGAAATTTCAACTGTAGGTATGATAATATAACCAAACTAAGCGTTTTCTCATATTCAGTCATTATGTTATTGAGGCTTACCTCAATCCTATCTACATCTATTTGCTCGGCAAACCCATTTCTTTGCAAGGCTTTCATTTGCTTAAGTGTGGAATCTAGGCGTGTAATGTTGACATCAAATAACTTTATCCGCTCTGTATTTACCAAATTTTGATAATATGCTTTTTTTACATTGCTTGCTGTTTGAATGCGAGTCTGTTGCGAAGATCTGGCTGACAACTCTTTGTATGTCTTCGCTGCTTGCAAGCCTACAAAGTAGCTGTTATTAAAAAGTAGCTGAGAAGCGGTGATATTCGCATCTAAATTTGTAGGTAATTGAAAAATAGCCGGATAAACAATTACATCTGCTGGTTTGGTAGGGTCGCTTGGTGGAGCAAATGGTCCGCCACCAGGGAAATAGGCATTCCTTAATTCAAAATAATGCTGGATTCCAGCAGACCCATTAATTTGAGGCAATCCTATTGATCTTACCTCACGCACCTTTGCAGCAGCAATTTCTTCGTCTAAAGTCGCATTCTTCACATTTACATTATTCTTCAACGCATAATCTACGCAGTCTTGCAAATTCATTTTGAGCGTATCACCTACGCCAGTGAGTGAAGTTTGGGCAAACGTTCCTATCGAAACAATGCCCCAGAGCAATGCAACTACTTTTCTTTTCATTTGAAAAAAGGTTTGGTAAATTAAAATTTAGTGTGCTAATCGGTAATCTGTTTCAATTCGTTCAATCTATGGTGGCCTTTTATGGTAGATATGCCATACATAAAATGCTCGAAAATTTGTGTTGATATTTCACTAATATTGAATTCGCCACTTGGATATACTTCAGGGTTGAACATCATTTCAATTTGCTCTACTCTCATTCTAGAGATAATTTCAATATTAATGTCTTTTCTGAAATAGCCTTGTTCGGTGCCTTCAATCAGCATCTCCACAACTTGCTTGGTAATATGCTCTTTTTTATGTGCTTGGAAAGCTTTCCAAGCAGATGAGTGATATTTTTTCAAATCAAACAATAATGAGGGATTCATTTTGCTCATATCGTTTTTCAATATCTCAGTTGCCCGCCAAAAAAACTCAATCACATCTTTGCTTTCTTTAGAGGCATTGTCCCATTTGCATTTTTGCGAGTTCATTTCAAGGTTTGCCACGTCCATTACCAAAGCATCTTTATCATGAAAATATTGGTAAATGGTTTTTTTACTTATGGAAAGATGCCTAGCTATATCGTCCATGGTGATGGATTTCACGCCATATCGCATAAACAATTCACAAGCTCCATTAACTATTTCTTCTTTTGCTTCCATACTCCCTTTTTGTAAATCTATACTTATTTCAAAAAGACGATGCAAAACTATGGAAACTTTTTATTCAACCAAAGTTTATTTATTATTTTTTGTTTCCGCTGTTTTTATTCTCCAAAAGTATTGTTGAAATTTTGATTATAATACTAAAATTGGATGAAATGCAGTTTTTGCTTGTTAGAATGCACCAATGAAAACCCGAAACGTAATTCATAGTTTCAAGCAATGGTATCTATATTTATTTCTTTATCCTCAATTTTGTGATTTTGGTTATTTTTACGGCACCATGACACAAATTCAAATCACCCATATTACCAACCTGCAAGCCTCTGAGCCTACTAAATACGATGCTGCAGCGATTGGCGAAGATGAAATGCTACTCAATATGGGGCCGCAGCATCCCTCTACCCATGGCGTTTTGCGATTGGAATTGGTGACTGATGGCGAAACAATAGTAGATGTGGTGCCGCATATTGGCTATCTGCATCGCTGTTTTGAAAAACATGCCGAAGCCTTGCCCTTCAACCAAATTATACCTTATGTAGATAGGCTTGATTATGTGGCATCGATGAATAATGAACACGCTTACGTGATGGGTGTGGAAAAAATGCTCGGCATTGAGAAAGATATTCCTAAAAGAGTAGAATACATCCGTGTGCTGGTTTGCGAACTCAATCGCTTGGCTTCGCATTTTATTGCCATTGGCACGTACGGGGTCGATTTAGGCGCTGTTACTCCTTTTTTGTGGATGCTTAGAGATAGAGAACACATTCTTCGCTTGCTCGAATGGACAAACGGCTCAAGAATGCTCTATAATTATATATGGGTTGGCGGTTTGTTTTATGACATTCCTGTAGGCTTTGAGGAAAAATGCTTGGAATTTGTAAAGTATCTTATTCCCAAGCTTTTGGAAACAGAAGATATTCTATTAAAAAATAAAATCTTTATTGGACGCACGGCCAATGTTGGGGTTTTACCTTTGGATTTGGCAATTAATTACGGCTGCTCTGGGCCAGTATTGCGTGGCTCTGGTTTGAAACTTGATTTGCGTAAAGTAGATGCTTATTCGGTTTATCCGGAAATAGACTTTTCTATTCCTATCGGGCAAGGCAAAGTAGGTACGACTGGAGATTGCTGGGATAGAACAGATGTACGGATGCAGGAATGCAAAGAATCTATAAAAATAATTGAGCAATGCCTTGAAAAACTGTTGAAAGACCAAAAACGCACCTCAGATTTTGATCCTCAAGCATTAGTACCCAAAAGAATAAGGGTGCAGCCTATGGAATATTATAGTAGAGCTGAAAATCCGAAAGGGGAATTGGGGTTTTATTTCAAAACGGAAGGCAGAGGCGAAGTTCCTTTTCGTTGCAAAGTTCGGGCTTGTGGTTTTGTAAATCTTTCGGTAATTCACGAAATATCGAAAGGGGCTTTGCTTGCCGATTTGGTTGCCATTATCGGATCGCTCGATTTTGTAATGGGCGAAGTAGACCGATAGTTTGAATGTGGAACGATTAATGCGGAATAAATAATTGAATCCATTTATTTTTTTTAAAATGATTTGCAAAGCCAAGCCCGCGTTACACATTAACTTTTACATATTTTTTCTATTCACTTTATTCCTTTCCAACTACGCCAACAGCCAGCCCGATTGGGAATTGGCACGCAACAGAAATGGGGTGTTGGTGTACACCAAATTTTATAAAAATGAAGGGCTTAAGCAATTGAAAGCAGAAACCACAGTTTCAGGTGTAAGTCTTCACAGTTTTGCAGCCGTTTTTAAAGATGTTGAAAATACAATACTATGGGCCGATAAGCTGAAATATGCCAAATGTTTGAAGAAAATAAGCCCTACCGAATACATCAATTATTTTATTACCGATATTCCTTGGCCATTGCGGAGGCGTGAAGGCATATTCAAAATAAATATGTATCAAGATAAAAATGACAATGCTTTAGTGATAGAATCTATAGCCTTTCCAGATTTTATACCCGAATCCGATACCGCAGTGCGGATATTGGAAGCCAAATCAATATGGAAATTTACGCCCTTTGGAGACAACAATTTGGCAGTACAAAGCATATTTTATGCCGATCCAAGAGGATTTCCACCTTTTCTAGTAAATCTGTTTGTAACTGATTCTCCACTACAAACCATGACTAACTTGCGGGAATACGTGAAGCAGGAGAAATATAAAAATGCTAAATTTGATTTTATTAAAGATTGAAATTTGTAATCAACTTTTTGTAAATGGCTTTTAACAAAATTGTACTAGAATTAAAAGTAGCCTTTGGAGAATCCATAATTTTGGAATCCTCTCAATTAGATGCATTGATGCCTTTTGCTGTTATTACAAAAGACAATCTGTTGAAAGTGAGCGAGTTTCTACACACAAATCCAGAATGCTACTTCGACTTTCTGGCCTGTGTTACGGGGCTTGACAATGGCCTTGCAAAAGAAGGAGAAAAAGGCACAATGGAAGTGATTTATAATTTGTACTCAATTCCATTCGATTTCAAATTTTGCTTTAAAGTGATACTAGATAGAAATATTGAGGCTACAAATATGCCCGAAATAGAATCTGTAAGTCATATTTGGCGTACAGCAAATTGGCAAGAAAGGGAAATTTTCGATTTGTATGGTATTAAATTTCTCCACCATCCCGATTTAAGAAGAATACTAATGCCTGCCGATTGGGAAGGCTTTCCACTCAGAAAAGACTACCATTTGCAGCAATATTATCACAATGTAAAAGTGGAATACTAAAAGTAATGAGTAATGAGTAATGAGTAATGAGTAATGAGTAATTCAACTTAATAAATAATTCCGCATTAATAAAGATGATTCCAATTCAGCATTACCTAATTATTTCCGCCATACTTTTCACCATCGGTTTGGCCATTGTGCTTACTAAAAAACATACAATTCTGATTCTGATGGGCATTGAATTAATTTTTAATGCTGCCAATATCAATTTGGTGGCTTTCGGGCAACATGACCCAAGCATGAAAGGACAAATGTTCACCCTTTTTGTAATAATGATTGCCGCTTGTGAAACAGCTGTGGCATTGGCCATTATACTAAATCTTTTCAGGCATTTCAAAACTACAAATCCTGCTTTGGTCAATGAATTGAAAGGGTAGAAGTCACCATATTTTTAAGAACTTTCCGCAGAATAATTTCAAATATTTTCCACCTCCTCGACTATATTTTGAAATACCTAATTTACTGTATTAAGCTTTTTAATTTTTTGAATATCGATGTATGCGCGGGTAGCTGTGCCATGTGCTATTTGATTGGCAGATATTTGCTTGTGCCAATTCCATTTGCTGTTTATTGCCTATTATTTATGGTAGTTTTTGTTATTTATTTGGCAGATCATAGCGTAGATAGTTACAACTCTAGCAAACTTTCGCTTTCTGAAAGAAGACAATTTTATGCCCACAATTCAAATTACTTGTCTGCAATTGCGGTATTTTTAGGGTTGATGGGTTTGGCAATTGCTTGCGTGTATCTTCCTATAACTATTCTAATAAATGGCTTATTCTTTGGACTGATGTGTGGGACCTATCTTATCTTCAATTTACTATTTAATAAATATACGCTGCCTAAAGAGCTTATCATTGCCGTTTTATATGTGGTGGGTATAAGTTTTTATCCACTATCAATTTACAATCTGCCAATTGATAATTCTACTTTTATATTTATGTCGATAATTCTTCTTATTGCTTTTGAAAATCTACTCATTTATAGTATAATTGACCATGATGAAGACACATCGTTGGGTTTTCAGTCAATTTCTACCCGATTTGGAATACCTTTTTGCAAAACACTCTGTTTTTGCACTTTTATTCTCAACTTTGTAATGTTGGTTTGGCTATGGCAAATAAATCCTGAAAAATGGGTTTACCTATTGGTACTAAGCCTAATTCATACAGCACAATTTTTTGTGTATATTATTAAAGAAAAATTAACCAAATACGCACTTTACCGATGGATAGCCGATGGGGCATTTATGCTGCCTTGGCTATTGATATTTACAACCTAAAACAATGTTAATCAATACCTTACGGAAGTATCAAACCGATATTTCAGAAACATTCAAACTAAGCCTTCCCATTATTTTTGGTCGCTTAGGTGCTGTGCTTATGGGCGTGGCCGATAATATAATGGTGGGCAAAATCAGCTATACAGCTTTGGCCGCTTCGGGCATTGCGACCTCAATTTTTATACTGGTGGCCATTATTCCTATTGGCACCCTTATTGTTGGTTCTCCCATGATTTCATCGGCCAATAGCCGAAACGACAAAACTGATGCCGCCAATATTTTAAAAAGTTGCATACAAGTAGCACTGCTAATTAGCCTATTTTTCATGGTGGTGCTTTCCATTTTTGCCTTTAATTTCAGCTGGTTTCAGCAACCAAAGGAAGTAGAAGAATTAGCCGTTCCATTTTTCTTGTTTCTGATAGGATCTATTTTGCCACTCATGTTTTTCATAGCTGTAGAGCAATTTAGCGATGGATTAGAGCATACCAACATCTCTATGTTTTTCAATACCTCAGCTTTATTGCTCAATATTTTTATCAATTGGCTTTTTATTTATGGCAATTGGGGAATGCCCAGATTAGAACTTCTCGGAGCTGGTATTGGCACACTTACAGCAAGAATCTATATGGCTATCGGAATATGGTGTGTAGTAAAATATGGCAAAAGCTTCCAAAATTTCAATTTGAAGCTAAATTTGCTAACTATTCACAAAGCCTCATTTCAGAAAGTATTGAAACAAGGTTTGCCGAGTGGTCTGCAATTTTTCTTCGAAGTATCTGCTTTCAGTTTTGCAGCCGTGCTTATAGGCTGGTTTGGTGCTATTCCCTTAGCAGCCCATCAAGTGGCTTTAAGTTTGTGCTCTATCACTTACATGATTTCAACTGGTTTTGCTTCAGGCGGAAGTATAAGGGTAGGATTTGCACATGGCACCAGAGATAAATTAGCTGTATTGAGGGCTGGTAAAAGCACTATGCTATTGGTAGCTGCTTTAATGACAATTAGCTGCATTGGGTTTGTTGTTTTCAATAATTTTCTAGTGAGAATATACAATGACGATTTGAAGGTAATAGAAGTAGCCTCAGGTTTGTTGATAATTGGAGGTGTTTTCCAGTTGGGCGATGGCATACAAGTGGCAGCAATCAGGTCTTTATTGGGCATTGAAGATATTAAAGTGCCTACCTTATACACATTATTTGCTTATTGGGTATTTGGATTGCCTGTAGGTTGCTTACTGGCATTTACATTTAATATGGGCGTGTATGGCATCTGGATCGGGCTTTCCGTAGGCTTGTGGGCGGCTGCCATTTTGCTTACTTATCGCTTTTTGAACAAGGCAAATAGAATAAGATAATCAAGTTAGATTCAATTTCATGTTGATAAATTGGATAGTTAGATACTTATTTGTTTGTATTGACGTTTATTATTTATAGTTTAGGGCTTTAAAACTTCACAACCATGTTCAACGGAAAAAGCGTAAAAAAAGAAGCCGAAGAAATAAGTGTTTCAAACAATATTATTGGCAAAGGAACTACCATCAAAGGCAATATAGAAGCAAGTTCAAATATTCGCTTGGAAGGCAAGCTTATTGGCGATTTGCGAACCAAAGCTAAAGTAGCTTGTGGAGAAAGTTCGGTAGTAGAAGGAAATATTTACGCCCAGAATGCAGAAATTGCAGGTACAGTTACAGGCCATGTAGAGGCCTCTGAACTGCTGATTGTAAAAGCATCGGCAAAGATAAAAGGCGATATTATGGCTGCCAAATTAATAATAGAGTCAGGTGCCAATTTCAATGGCTCGTGCAAAATGATTGGCGAAATCAAACAAAATTCCTCTGCACAACTCAATGGAAACTTCGAATCAGCCTCAAAACAACCCGAAAAAACAACAGTTTAATTCATTATTAAAATATTCGGGGCTTGCCATGCAAATGGGAGCGACCATAGCTTTAATGGCGTGGATTGGCTATTGGCTCGATGGCTATTTCCACACTTCAAAACCATTTTTAACATTAGGTTTTTTACTCTTGGGAACAATTGCTTCTATTTTGTCATTGATAAGGCAATTGCGGTGAAATAGTAAAATTAAATTTGCTCTGGTAGTCAATATAGACTAGCTACCTCTTTTCACAAAATCATGAAAAATATATTAAAAATCGGCCTTATTGGTCTTCTGCAAAAAATGGCTTACTTTATATTTACGCCATTCTATAAAACAAGGGTTGGATTGTGGATTTTTATTTTGCTACCAATGCTCTCATTTTCCCAAATTGAAAAGCCCGCCAAATGGACTAACGAACCATCAAAACAAGAGGTAAAGATAGGAGAAACCATAGAAGTCGTTTTTTCTGCTTCACTAAATAAAGGCTGGTATATGTATGCTACTGGGCCTTATGAATCTGCCCCGTCTACCACATTTACATTTGAAAAAAATAGCAGTTTTGAATTGGTAGGCGATTTAAAACCTATCAAAGCCAAACATAAGGTAGATGAATACATTGGTGAATACGATTACTTTACTGAAAAAGCAGAATTCAGGCAGAAAGTAAAAATATTATCTGAAAATCCAATCATTAAAGGCACTTACGAATACAGCACTTGTTCGCTCGAATCAGGTATATGCTTGCCTCCTAAAGACGAAGAATTTAGATTCGATAAATTTAAAATCATTGGCAAAATAATAGATGAGGCTGTAAAACCAATCGCCAAAATAGATATTACCCCCACCATTGATAAAAAAGAAAAAATTGCTGAGGATAAAAATGAAGAAGTAAAATCTACTGATACGCTGCAGAAAATAACCAAGATAGATTCCATCGCCACTATTTCCCACATTACTAAATCAGCTACTAATGATTCAGACTCCTCTTCTGGATTATTCGGCTTTTTCATCTTGGCATTTTTATCAGGTTTGGTGGCCTTGCTTACACCATGTGTATTTCCCATGATACCCATGACAGTTACATTTTTCCTAAATTCTGGCAAATCGAGAGCCGAAGGTATTTTTAAAGCCTTAATCTATGGGTTATCTATCATTCTTATTTATACTTTGATAGGCACATTGGTCTCTAAAATAGCGGGGCCGGAAGCAGCAAACTTCTTGAGTACACATTGGCTCCCAAACCTGTTTTTCTTTGCTACATTCATCTTATTTGCCCTTTCATTTTTGGGATTATTTGAAATAGTGTTGCCAAGTGCATTGGTAAATGCCACCGACAAGCAAGCTGATAAAGGTGGCTACTTGGGCATTTTTTTCATGGCTTTCACCTTGGTGCTTGTTTCGTTTTCATGCACTGGACCCATTGTAGGCACTATTTTAGTGCAATCTGCTGGTGGAGCTTTTGTAAAACCAATGATTGGCATGTTCGGATTTTCCTTGGCTTTCGCAGTGCCGTTTACACTATTTGCCATCTTCCCTTCTTGGCTTAGTAACTTGCCGAAGTCGGGGGGCTGGCTCAATACCGTGAAAGTAGTATTGGGCTTTCTCGAATTGGCATTGGCTTTCAAATTTTTAAGTCTTGCCGATCAAGCCTATCACTGGAATTTACTCAATAGAGACATCAATATTGCCATTTGGATAGCTATTTTCACCTCTTTGGCTTTGTATTTGTTTGGGGCTATCACGCTTCCACACGATGAAAAAGAAGATCGCATTGGCGTTGTGCGATTGATAATAGGCATTGCCGCACTTTCATTCTCTATTTATCTAATTCCTGGATTGTGGGGTGCCCCATTGAAGCCGCTATCGGGCTATTTGCCCCCATTGGCTTCACAAGATTTCGTATTAAATGAAAATAAATCGGGTTCTACTATAATTGCTGACAATTCATTGATTGACATTCCCAAATATGCCGAGTTTCTGCATTTGCCTCATGGTTTGCAAGGCTATTTCGACTACAAACAAGCCTTGGCGGCATCTAAAAAGCTAAATAAACCTATTTTTATCGATTTTACAGGCCACGGTTGTGTGAATTGCAGGGAAATGGAGGCCAATGTATGGAGCGACCCACAAATATTGAGTCGATTGCAAAACGATTTTATTGTGTTGGCTTTGTATGTTGATGATAAAACAGAACTACCTGAAAGCCAATGGCTTACCTCTACTTACGATGGCAAAGTGAAGAAATCGATAGGCAAACAAAATGCTGATTTCCAGATTGTGAAATACAACACCAATGCCCAGCCTTATTATTTGGTGGTAAATAACGAAGGAAATACCCTAAGCGGCCCCGTAGCTTACGATTTGAATGTGGGAAATTTTGTAGCTTTTTTAGATAAGGGCAAGGCTTCGTTTTAAATGGCAGTGAACTCAGGTGTTCCACCTGAGTTTAAAAGTATCGGGAAGATACTCCCGAATCTACTTTAAGTAAGCCATGCAACACAGAGTCACAGTCATTTTCACCTTTTATGTGTTAAAGTTTTTGAATTCTTCAACCAAGATTGTATAAGAAGCTGAGGAAGATATGATTTGAAAAATATTTTCAGATGGGTGTATCAACTATTACAACTTCCCCTAAAGCTGTACCTACAGCAAAATTTTGATCGTTTGGACACCACGAAAGCGCAGTAATATTACCTTGGAGTGTTCCTCCTGTCAATAATGAAGTAGATAATTTCGGGTACCAACATAAAAAAACACCTTTAGTATCTCCTGAGACCATGATATTACTATTATGTGCAAAGTTCAATGAGGTTATTCTATGCTTGTGGCCTTGAAGCACAATAGGTTTTTGTCCTACTGGGGCTTTGCCACTAATTTCCCATATTACTATTTCATTTCCGCAGTTAGAGGCCAGCATACTGGAATCGGCAGCCCACGAAAGTTCTTTCACTTTTCCTGCATAGCCCGACATTTCACAATCATTGTCTGGTTCAAAAGGCAATGGCCAGAAATGAATTCTTGAATCTTGTGTTCCAGCACATATAAATTTGCCATCAGGACTCCACGAGAGAGAAATAAGTGAATTTCGCCATGGTAAAATCTCGCTGGGTATTTCATTGTTTACATCAAAAATTTTTAAGTTGCCATAACTGCCCAAAGCAAATTCGGAACTGTCTTTTTTCCAAGTAATGGCAGATACGGTACTTTCAGGATTTATAAAGTGATAAACCAATTCCCCATTTCGAGCATATAGTTTAATATTCTTTCCTGACCCCATTACAAAATACGCTCCATTAGGTGACCATTTCAGGTGCTCAACCCATTGCCAGCCTCCTTCAAATTGCTTCAGCAATTTACCTGTAGAAGTTTCCCAAAGTTTCACCAACCCATCTTGGCCAGCAGTTAAAAAAAGCAGTTCTTTTGGGGAATGCGTTATTGAAATAATTCCTACTTCATGGGCAGCTATTGAAAATATGACTTTTTGCTTATTTGCATTTACTACTGCTAATTTGCCAGAGGAAAGTGCAATGCACAGATATGTGTTATCGAAACTCCAGGAGAGACCGCTAATATAATCTTCAAATTTTGTAGTCCATGCTTCTAATCCTCGTTCTTGCTGAATAATACTCATAACTTATTTGCTCAATGCTTTTTCTTTCTTGGCGATGCAATCGTTGAATCCCTTTGTAAGTGCTTCTCTGTCTAGGTTTTTACCTATAAATACCACTTGGCTTTTCCTTTTTTCATCTGGCTTCCATGGTCTGTCAGGTTTGCCATCGAATAGCATGTGCACACCTTGAAATACAAATCGGTCTTCATCGCCTTGCATATTAAAAATCCCTTTCATACGGTAAATATCTGTGCCTTTGAACTGTAACAAACCGCCTAGCCACATATTTACTGCTCCTATTTCTAGGCTTTTATCGGTTTCTAAGCCTACTGAGGTTACTTCGCTATTGTGTTCATGGCTGTGTTCAAACTCATAAGACTGTAAAAGTTCAGGTTCTTTACCATTTTGTAGCCATTTCATAGAAAACTCATCGGGATGGTGCTGTGTAAAAATTCCATATATCCCTTCTTTATTAAACTTGGCTCTGAAATTATTTTCCTCACTTTCAAGCACAAGTGTACTTACTTGGCTGTTGGTTTTAAGGAATTTCCCTTGATGAACTTTCTCTGTTTTTTCTGAAAACAATCGAACGGCTGATTTTTTAACATCTGCAAAATCATTGAGGTTGTCAACTTTCAAAATCAGAATATCCATGCTTGGATCGGGACCTTCTTGCAATGTCAGTTGGTATTCCATTTCATTAAACTGATAAAAACCAGCAAATTCAAAAGGCATTTCTTCAGTCATAAATTCAGGATTCAGTTCTGCTTTAGCTTCTAAATCAAACGCATGTACATCTAAAATTTTATCCATGTCAATAGCTGCATCTTGTGTGCGAAAAATCTTAGCTTGTGAGTTCATGGCTTTGATTTTCTTTTCCAGTTTGATAAGATCAGCATCGTTAACTAAATCGGTTTTATTCAGCAAAATGACATCGGCAAAGGCTATTTGTTCCTGGCATTCGGAACTGTCGTCAATATGCTGCCACACGTGCATGGCATCTACAATTGTAATGATTGCATCGAGAGAAAATTCTTCTTTCATTTCATCATCTACCCAAAATGTTTGGGCTACGGGAGCTGGATTAGCCAAGCCAGTAGTTTCTACAATGATATGGTCGAGCCTGTCTTTTCTACGCATGAGTTGCCCCAAAATACGAATAAGGTCGCCCCGAACGGTGCAGCAAATACAACCATTGTTCATTTCAAATATTTCTTCATCGGCACCAATTACCAGTTCATTGTCTATACCTATTTCGCCAAACTCGTTTTCAATTACGGCAATTTTTTTGCCGTGATTTTCGGATAAAATGCGGTTTAATAAGGTGGTTTTACCTGAGCCTAGAAAACCTGTGAGTACGGTAACCGGTATTTTTTTATTTTCCATAATATTAAGCCCCCAGCCCAGAAGGGGAGTTTAGTTGACGATAATCATGTTGGGGCCACGAATACATGATTTTATGAATTTATTGGAAAGCCTAGGTAGTTACAATTTTGCTTAATTTGCCCTCACCCCAACCCCTCCGAAAAGGAACGTAGCAATCTGGCCTTCTATCAATTTATTTTTCAATAATGGTTTCGATATTACTTTGCTCAATGTCTCTCAGCTTTACAAAAACCAATGGTTTTTGTATTTTTATTTTATTAATAGCATAACCATTTATCATAAGTATTACCGTTTCCACACAAGGGCATCTTTCATCTGCACATTGAACTTCTTTTATAACGATGGCACTCCCTTCGCCTAAATCAAATATGTCTTTTACCCATGCTATAATTGCTTTGAGATTTTCAGTATTGGATTTATCGGCAGGATTTATATATGAACTCATCCCTCAGTTTTGCATTTTTTACAATACTTAATATTCAATATATGGGTGATAACTAAGCCAAACGAACCCAAATGAAAGCCCCCTAACCCCCAAAGGGGGAATTGCCGAAGACCCAAGAGATTTTTTTAACTTAATTTTATTGTTTTTCTCCATTTTCTAGTTCAAAATATCCAGTATGAAGGTGCTTAACAGTTAATATTTCGTCACGTATCAATACCGTATTTACAAATTCTGCTGCGTTTTCTGCCTTCATTTCTTTATACCAAACGTAACCAGGGCTTACGATTACCACAGGGCTATCGTAGCACCTTCCATTACACAAAGTTTTTGTGCTATGAACAGATTCATCCAATCCTGCCTCTTTTATGGCTTTTCTGATTGCCTTTGTACTTTCAGCAGCACCCGCAGCTTGGCATGCATCGCCATTGCAAAAGAAAATGTGGTTACGTACCTTAGTCAAATCTCTGATTACCATTATTTTATAGCATTTTCAAGTACATTAATAAACAACATAGAGGCCACGCCAAAGCAAATGGCCACACCTTGAACGATGGGCTTTGAAAATACAGATGTAGTATGCAGTACCGGAATGAGATCGGATGAAGCTATGTAAATAAAGCCTCCAGCTGCTATGGGCAAAAGATAGGCCACTGGCACATCCATTACACTCCCAAGCAAAAGCACGCAAATAGCACCCAAGGGGCAGGTAAGCGAACAAATAAAATTGTACCAAACGGCTTTTTTGGGTGTATATCCGCCATGAATTAAAGTGCCAATATCGCCCAATTCTTGCGGGATTTCATGAATAACAATCGCTATAAATGTGGTGATGCCCAATTTAATATCTACCATAAAACTACCTGCTATCAAAGTACCATCTACAAAATTGTGTATAGCATCGCCTATCAGGTTCATTTTTGCCATGGGTGTAGGTTGGTCTTTAGTGTTTGCATTAGTAATAGGGTATATTTCATGACTATGCCGCCAACGCACTACTTTTTCAAGAAAAAAGAAAAGAATGATTCCTCCAATGGTAAAAAGCAACACCTGTTGCAAATCGCCTATTCTGAAATAAGCATCAGGAATTAGGTGCAAGAAGGCATCTCCAAGCAACACGCCCACCGCAAGACTCACTAGAAATTGGATGGAATTTTTTAGTTTTTCCTGTTTTACAAATAATGCGAATGCACCTACAAGGGCAATTACACAAACAAGTAAACTAGCAAAAATGCTATATAGCCAAATTGCTATCATATTAATTGTACTTAAAATCTTCGTGCAGTTCGAGTAATAATTTGTAATAATCTGTATCAGAAAGTATAAAATCACTTGCATGACATTGTACTAATCCTTTTTCCAATAATTCTTTATTAAGGTTTTTTCCTATGAATACCAATTTGGTTTGTCTTTCGTCAGTCTCCCAACTTCCAAAGGATTCTACCACGTATTGGTTGTGAACCGATTGAATAATAAATTTTTCGTTTTCATCTGCAACGAATAATATTCCTTTTATACGGTAAATATTGCCTCGACTTTCAGTTAAAATCACTCGAATGAACCTATCGAATCTCAAAATATCAAGTAATGATTTTGCATGGGAAATGATCTATTTTGTGGTAGTTACGGTCGTTTGGTTTGGTGGCTCACCGTTTAAACCGTGGGCGATAATAAAAAATACCGCTAACGTTTCAGCCTTACAACACATTGTCCCATTGACTTTCACCTTTTACGTGCTTGAAGTTTTTAAATTCTTCATCCGTGCACAAGCATTCTTCCAGCTCTTCTGTCACTCGCTGTATATCAATATCTTGTCCTATAAATACAATTTCGTTCATGCGATCGCCATAGGTTTTGTCCCATTTAGATTCAATAGTCTTTTTATTTTCTACAAAATCAACAAAAGTAATCCTTTCCGCAAAAGGCATGCTTGCCCACCAAACGCCTGCACTTTCAGCTCTTATACTCCCGCCCGCCTGGCTCCAGTTAATAGCAGTAGTAGCATGTGACGCAACCCACATCAAACCTTTACTTCTGATAATGCCTGCTGGAAAATTTTCGTTGAAATATTGCCAAAGCCTTTCTGGATGAAAAGGGCGTTTGTTCCTAAATACAAACGATTTTATGCCATATTCTTCTGTCTCTGGGGTGTGTTCTCTGTTTAATTCTTCTTTCCAAGCCTCAGTTTCTGAGGCTTCATCAAAGTCAAACATGCCTGTGTTCAATATTTGTAGCAAAGGAATTTTGCTAAAAGAGGTGTCAATTACTTTAGCTTTCGGGTTGAGCTTTTTTATCACTGCTTTCAACTCTCCTGCTTGACTGGGAGAAACCAAATCTGTCTTATTTACCAATATCACATTGGCAAATTCTATTTGATCCAGCAGCAAATTCACAATCGTCCGCTTATCGTTAGGATCATCGTCATTCAGTTTACGTGTCCACACGGTATCGATGCTACCAAAATCTTTGGCGAAATTAAAAGCATCTACCACCGTAACCATGGTGTCGAGTTGGGCATATTTAGATAAATCTACTTTGCCATCTTCGGACACAAAACTAAAAGTTTGGGCTATCGGAATAGGTTCTGAAATACCTGTGCTTTCTATTAATAGATAATCGAAACGGTTTTCTAAAGCCAGTTTTTCGACTTCGATCATTAAATCTTCTCTCAATGTGCAGCATATACAACCGTTGGACATTTCAACAAGTTTTTCTTCCGTTCTTGAAAGTGTGTTTTCTTTCGATACCAAAGCGGCATCTACATTTATTTCGCTCATGTCATTCACAATCACGGCTACTTTTAAGCCTTCTTTATTATGTAAAATGTGGTTGAGCAAAGTAGTTTTACCTGCGCCTAGGAATCCACTGAGTACGGTGACGGGAAGTTTTTGAAAAGGTGTTTTCATGGTATTTATTTATGTTCTTTTAGCATCTTTACATCGTCTGCCTTGATCTTATCATGGTCGGCCGTCATTTGGGTATGCTGTTTTTTCATGTTTTCGTGGTCTGCTACCATTTTATCATGTTCCTCTTGTACCGTCAAATCGTTTAAAGTTTTCTCGGTATGTTGCTTCTCTATATCCGCATGTGTTTGAGTTAATAATTTATGCTCTTCCGCCATTTGTGCGTGTTTGTCCATCATTGCCACATGTTGCATTTCCATGGTTGTATGCGAGCTATCCTGAGTAGAACCTACTATTTGCTTGTGTTGCATTACCCATTCAAGATGTTCGTTTTCCAATTGGGTATGTTCCGCTTCAAGTGTGGAATCTTCCATTTCAAAATCTTTGTGCGATTGCGCTAATTTTTGGTGAAGATTATTCTTAATACAACCTGTTAACACAATGGCAATCGCAAAAGAAATTGCAAAAGCACTTTTATAAAAGTTCATCTGGATAGATTTGGATTGGTGGGATGTTAGAATAATTTAGATAAACCAATCTGTGATTATTTATTTCACAGATTGGTTTAAAAGATTAATCCACAACAGTTACATCAAACTCAAGATCGAAATCGGCTTCACCTTCTTCTATATTGTTTGTTTTAGTGATACCGTCAAAATGCCTGAGGGTGACACGAAGTTTACCCATTCCAGTTACGCTACCCACTGTGGCGGTGTATGTCAAGCCTATGGGTTGGTTATTCTTATCTAGGTCTGTAATTGCCAATGCCATAGTAGTGCCTGAAGTTGTCGAAGGACTGTACACATAATGAAATCTATGCGCATCGGCTTCTTCTGCTATTTCCTCATTTACAAACTTAATTGGGGTTTTGGTATCATCGAAAATACTCACGGTGCCAATGTAGGCCAGTCCCTTTTTCAACGTTAGTCCTGTAATAGTTGAGGGTTTTGGACCACTGTCATCCGGATCTGTAAATGTTGCAGTTCGAACATCAGTTCCAGAGGTGAAAGTCAGCATAATTCGGGTAATGGCCTCCTCATCTCCGGCTCCTGTGCCTTGGTCTTTCGGTTTTACTTCATCTTTAGTACATGAACTAAGTACAAGCGTAGCCATGATGGCTGCTGTTGAAATGGTGTAAATTAACTTTTTCATTTTTTTTAAATTGTTTTAAAGTGTGATTAATTAAACATTGTATTTATAAATAGATAATGGAATTTTGACCCTTAAAATGAAATTTCGCCCGGGTTCGTCTGCGAAATAGCGATAGCGGTTCATGTACTCCCTGTAAGAGGTATTGAATAAATTGTTTACTTGAAAATTGATATTGATAAGTTGCTTTCCTATTGCTACATCAGCGCCTAACTCCAATGCAGCCAAAGCATAGCCCTGTGGAGGTGGAGCAAAATCACTATTTGGGTTTACCCTAGTTTGTGTGGCAGTAAAGGAGCCTGTCACTTGGCCATACAAGGCATTTTTTTTCAAAAATTGAGAAAATTCTGGTTGCCAACGTGCCGATACTTCACCACGGTATGGCGGTATATAAACCATGTAATCACTAAAGGTTTCATTGTAGGCATTGACAGCCGACCCTTTGGCTACCAAATTCACTTGCTTGGTAAGTGCAAAAATTGCATTCAAATCTATCCCGTAAAACGAGGCATTGGTCTGTGTGTATGCAAACTCCAACAGTTGCCCGACTCTCGTTTCCCTGTATAATAACGTGGGTTGCAGATATATATAATTGTTGATATAGGCATAATGAACAGTGGCCTCAAAAGACAGCCTAGAACTTTGGTAGTTAGCACTACTAACAAATTTATAACCCTGTTCAGCCTTTAAATTGGCATTGCCTACTTCCACAAATACACTTCCGTGCACCTGCCCGTTTACAAACATCTCGTTGGGCGTAGGCGGACGAAATGTGGCACCTACATTGCTTTTCAAAGTGAAGTGTGGCGACAAGCGAAAACTAGCGCCCATATTGCCCGAAAAATTTTGATACCTGTAGCTGCTGTCGCTGAATTGCGACCCTCTTCTGAACAAATAGTTGTAATTCTTGACATCATACCGCATACCAGCTTCAAGTTCTAGGCGGTTTAGCTTCCACTTTTCGATGATAAAAGCCCCATACGAATTACTAAAATAAGTTGGAATAAGAAACCGTGTACCATCCCACTCATTGACCTGTTGCTGGTAAACTACACCAATTAAACCCTGAAAATGTTGTCCTTGAAAATGGTCAAATACCAATTCTGCCGATTGGGTAGCCAGTTTAAAATCATACTGCGGACTTGATTTTAAAGAATCCTTTAAAGGAGGATGCCTGTCGTACTCTTGCCTATGGTTCCATTGGCTGCCTAATGTCAATGATAATTTACCAATGGTCGAAATATTGAATTGCGTTTTAAGGCTGAACAAATGGTGCGTTACATTTTGGTATCCTCTGTTAATCGCGTAGGTAAACGGCTCTGCTAATCTTGGTTGTGCTCGTTGAATGGCCAATGCCAGGTCTTTTGTGTTGTTGGGCTGAGCATCTGGCAATATGCCCAATGTGGTATTAAAACGGCTAAAGTAGGCTTCTACACTGAATTTTTTCTTTAAATATCCCAAAGAAGCCGAATAATTACCTTCTCTATAACTAGTATTAGACAATATATATTTGGGAGCTTCGGCACTCCCAGCGTGTTTGTAACTGCCCTGTACCCTCCATTTCAAATCAGGCAACCTGGCAATATTGCCTTCTAACATCAGCGAACCAACCCCCATTCTGTTGTTGGAAAAACCTCCCAAATTGAGTTCACCACCCAATCCGCTCATATTCTTGAGTGATTTGGGCTCCACAATTATCACACCAGCAATGGCATCCGAACCATACCGAAGTCCTGAAGCTCCTTTCACAACTGTCAATTTATTGGTAATAAATGGGTCGATTTCCGGTGCGTGTTCAGCTCCCCATTGCTGGGTTTCTAGCCGCAATCCGCCATTCATAATCAGTAACCTGTTGCTATGCATACCGTGCAACACAGGTTTTGCTATGCTAGGTCCGGTCTGGAAAGTGAACATGCCAGGAATTTCCCTTAGCGATTCTGCCAAATTAAGCCCACGAGTTCTATCCAAGGCTTTGGCCTCGAGCGTATTAATTGGCTGAGATACTAAATATATTTCCTGCCTTTCTCCCATTATCACTACAGATTCGAGCACGTTAGTGTCAGCTTGAAGCACAATATCCATGTGCGTAAATTTATTAATCACAATGGTTTGCTCCAATGGTTTATATCCTAAGTAACTTACTTTTACTAAAAACTTACCTGCACAAAGTGATGCCATTCTATACTCCCCTTTTTCGTTGGTTTCCGTTCCTTTGTTTAGCTCTTGAATATAGATAATTGCGCCAAGCAAAGGCTTTTGCGAGATCCCTTCGTATACATGACCTTTAAAGGTATAGGTACATATTTTTGAGGTGTCAGTTTGGGCGTGCGTAATTGTTAGGCAGAAAACCATCATTAACAAGGTAATCTTTGAGATTAAAGTCACTTAGGGAATACATTAAAAGCCTTCTTCTGGAAGACAAAATAAATAGAGGAAGATGAGCGGATAGAAATATCCTTATAAAAATGGGGGGGCTCGCCCTTGAGAAAAAATGGTTACAAATTTTAAATCGGCAAATACTACATGAAAAAAGCTTAATTCCAACCGCAGTAAAAGGTTTGATGAGGTTATGCATTCATGAAATAATTCATTAAATATATGCACCGCACAGATAGCACACTTGTCTTTGCTTACACCGAATACGACTTTACCTTGCGCTTTGTGTTGATGAAGTTCGTTATCTTCAGCCTCGTGTGTATGCAAAAGATTAGCCGCCACTTGCGTAAAAAATAGGTTTGTGAGCAACACACATGAAACAGCAATAAGTAAAACTCTATTTTTCAATCCTATCTATGAAGCATTCTAAGGTACAAATATAAAGAAAAGAATAGTATTTGCAACAAAGTTGCAACTGAATAGTGGTTTACTAAGCTATTTTTCAATTACCTAACCTGTGTATGCCAATAACCCAAGCTATGCACTTTGTTTTTCTTCATTACCTGAAGTTGAATTCGGCTCTATAATCTTCAGAATGTTGTGTCCCATTTTGTCGCGTTTGGTTTCCAAATATTTCTGGTTGTGAATATTTGGCTCTATTTCAATGGCAATGCTGTCTACAATTTCAAGTCCGTAGCCCATCAAACCGACTCTTTTTTTAGGATTATTTGAAATGAGTTTAATTTTTGAAATACCCAAATCACGTAATATCTGTGCCCCAACGCCATAATCACGCTCGTCCATCTGAAAACCAAGCGATAAATTGGCCTCTACAGTGTCCATACCCATTTCCTGTAGTTTGTAGGCTTTCAGTTTGTTGAGTAGGCCAATGCCACGCCCTTCCTGATTCATGTACAACACTACGCCTTTGCCCGATTTATTTACCATTTCCATAGCCGCATGAAGTTGTTGGCCACAGTCGCAGCGTTCAGAGCCAAAAATATCGCCTGTAACGCACGAAGAATGCACCCGAACCAATACAGATTCATCGGCATTCCAACTGCCTTTAACCAAAGCCAAATGTTCTTCGCCAGTATTAATTTGTTTGTAAGCAACCAAATCAAATAAACCCCATTGCGTGGGCATTTGTACCGATATTTCACGTTTAATCAGGCTTTCGGTAGCAATGCGATAGGCTATCAAATCTTTTATACTCACCAATTTCAAATCAAATTTATCGGCAATTTTCCTCAAGTCGGGCAAGCGAGCCATTTCTCCATCGTCTTTCAATACTTCTACCAACACACCTGAGGGATTTAAGCCTGCCAAACGAGCAAAATCAAGAGCTGCTTCGGTGTGTCCAGTTCTTCGCAACACTCCGCCATTTCTGGCCTTTAGTGGAAATATATGGCCAGGTCTGCCCAGCTCTTGAGGTTTGGTAGCTGGGTTTACCAATGCTTGCACGGTTTTCGACCTGTCTTGAGCAGATATTCCTGTAGTGCAGCCGTAGCCAAGCAAATCTACTGAAACAGTAAATGGAGTAGCATGGGTAGAAGTGTTGCTACCAACCATCATATCGAGGCCAAGTTCTTCACAACGTGCCTCAGTGAGGGAAATGCAAATCAGCCCTCGGGCTTCCTTGGTCATAAAATTGATGATTTCGGGAGTCGCCATTTCTGAGGCACATATCATATCGCCTTCATTTTCACGGTCTTCATCATCAACCACTATTATTATTTTACCTTTTTTTATGTCTTCAATGGCCGATTTTATGGTGTTAAGCATATTCTATTTTATTATTTTTCAAAATTACCCCTAAACACCTTAGAAACAATAGGATAATAATAGGTAGTTCGGTTCGGTTGAGCTTTCAAAATTGATACCTTTGTAGATAAATCAACAAACGAATATCCATAAGCTAAATGCTTGACACCCTTGGGTATTAAAACTTCAAAATGCTCCCCTTTGGGGTTGGGGGTTTTTATTATTATGAAATTTGGAGTAGTAGTTTTCCCGGGGAGTAATTGTGATGCTGATTTGGTATATGCCCTTCACGATATTATGGGCCAAGAGGTAGTGAAATTGTGGCATAAGGATACCAACCTTCAAGGTTGTGATTTTGTATTTGTACCTGGCGGCTTCTCTTATGGCGATTATTTGCGTTCGGGAGCCATTGCGCGTTTTTCGCCCATAATGAATGAAGTAGTGGCTCATGCCAATAAAGGAGGTTATGTAATGGGCATTTGCAATGGATTTCAAATATTGGCAGAAGCAGGTTTAGTACCTGGAGCGTTGATTCGGAATTCTGGGCGATTGTTTATTTGTAGCAATCAGTATATCAAGCCTATTTCTACTTCTACCATTGTTACTGAAAATATGGATGGCTCAAAAGCCTACAATATTCCCATTGCCCATGGTGATGGCAGGTATTATGCTCATGCCGACACACTAAAGCAGTTGCAAGACAATGATCAGATTATTTTTAAATATTGTGATAACGCAGGAAATATAACGGAAGAAAGCAACCCTAATGGCTCAATACTAAATATTGCCGGAGTAAGCAATAAAGCCAAAAATGTGTTTGGTATGATGCCACATCCAGAAAGAGCGGTAGATGTCGATTTGAGAAATACAGATGGAAAAGCAATTTTTGAGAGCATATTATCTTTGGTGGGAGCGTAAAAAGGTAAATAATTAGTGATATGAATCTTAGAAATCCGTCATTCTATCTTCCCTATCCTTATAATCTTGATTTAGAAATTTACTGGAATACAAAATATGTGCAACATATTTTAGAAAATTATATTTCTGAAGTTGAGAAACCAACATCTCAAAACAATCATCCTTTACATTTCGAAGAAATTTGGTAAATTATTGACTAAAGGGTTTAGATGGTATCAGAAAGAAGATATATCAAGTGTATTTAAAGTTTTTAATACACTAAAAGGAAAACTGTATATAGTTATTTTTGAGCAAGTGAAAGTTGAAAACTATATCAACCAACTAGCGGTGGTAAAAACATGTTATATTTGTAGAACCCAGCTGAAAGAGCAGAATATGAAAGCTTAAAAAAAATCCATTTATCAAAATGGAATAAATCAGAATGAAATTTCAAGAGATAGATTTGGCAATCCGATTGCCTTATTTGTATATGGAAACGAACGCAAAGGCTATGAATTAAATAAAAATGGCGACTTTATTGAAAGTGGTAGTGATGAAGGAGTTTTTACGCAAAAGTATTTAAGCGTAAAAAACTTAAAGAAATAACGTGGTAATAGGTTGCGTTGTATTCGAAGTGTTTATATTAAAAAACTACTAATATCTAACTATGATACGCACCCTAAAGCCCAATACAAACCATAGTTTTGAGTGGATTGATGTTATACATCCTACCGAAGAAGAACTGAATACACTAGCTGAAAAGCATAATTTGCCTAATTCGGCAGTGAAAGATTGTATGCAACCTGAGCATTTGCCTAAGTTTGAACAGTTTGAAAATTGCAATTTTATTATTGTCCGGTATTACGATAATCTATGCAGCATCAATTCTGATAGCCTCCATACGCTTACCCGCAAAATAGCCATTTTCTATAATTCAAATTATTTGATTACCATTCACAGAGGCGAAACCACCGTGATTGAAAATTTGGTACTACATCAATTGCCTGATGCAAATTACAACAGCACCATCAATATTATTTGCAAACTGATAAAAAATGTATTGCAAACATTTGAGAAACCAGTTTTCAAACTCGAACACGATATTGATTATTACGAAGCCAGAATATTTTTAAAAAATAGAATTCCTGACCTTCTCAAAACATTTTATCTGGTAAAAAGACAAAGCAGCGTGTATAAACGAACTTTGATACTCTCTAAATCGGTAATTGAACAATTCGGTAATGGCATCAAGAAAAATACCTATCTTGAAGATTTGAGAGATTATTATATGCGAATTGAAGTAATGAATGAAGAGGTTGTAGATAGCATTACTAGCCTAATGAACATTTACATTTCGCTTTCTTCTCAAAAAACCAATGAGGTAATGCGAATTTTGACTGTATTTTCAGCTTTTTTCCTGCCACTTACTTTTATTGTGGGCATTTATGGAATGAATTTTGAATCTATGCCCGAGCTCAAACAACCCTACGGCTATCCAACAGTAATGGTATCTCTGCTTGTGATCACCATCGTCATTTTTCAATGGTTCAAAAGGAAAGGTTGGGTGTAGTTTTAGAAAGCTCTTGAGGGCTAAAATTTTTTCTATATATTAAATAAAGAATGTATTTGATACTTAAAATGAGTTTATATTTTCTAAATATTAACCTTAATTGCTATTTTTGTCTTTAAAAAACTTATATCTAATGGTCGTAAACGGACTTAAAGAAACAAATTTCAATTTTCCAACCCAAACCAGATTTTACAAAGGTAAGGTACGAGATGTATACTACTTTGGCGATAAAATGGCAGTAGTAGCCAGCGATCGTATCTCAGCTTTTGATGTGGTGCAACCCAAAGCCATTCCGTATAAAGGGCAGGTACTCAACCAAGTAGCCACTAAATTTTTAGAAGCTACCAAAGATATTGTTCCCAATTGGTTGCTTTCTACACCCGACCCCAATGTTTCTATTGGATTGAAAGCTGAACCCTTCAAAGTAGAAATGGTAATAAGAGGCTATGCATCAGGCCATGCTTGGCGAGAATATAGCAGTGGCAAACGCAGTATTTGTGGCGAGGCAATGCCTGAAGGTCTGAAAGAAAGCGATAAATTCCCTATGCCTATCATTACACCAACTACCAAAGCAGCCGAAGGCCACGATGAAGATATTTCGAAAGCCGAAATAATTGCTCAAGGCATTGTGAGCAAAGTTGATTATGAACAAATGGAAATCTATACCCATGCTTTATACAATAGAGGGCAAGAAATAGCAGCAAAAAACGACTTAATATTAGTAGATACAAAATACGAATTCGGCAAACGTGATGGCAAAATCATATTGATAGATGAAGTACATACGCCTGATTCCAGCCGCTATTTTTATTTAGAAGGTTATAAAGAACGTCAAGCCAAAGGCGAAGCCCAAAAACAATTATCGAAAGAATTTGTGAGGCAATGGCTGATAGAAAACGGATTTCAAGGTAAAGAAGGACAAACTGTGCCTTTTATGCCGGATGAATTTGTAAATTTGATAACCAACAGATACATAGAGCTTTACGAAAAAGTAACGGGCGAGAAATTTGTAAAAATTAGCTATGAGGGTATTGAAGAAAGAATTGAAAAAGCAATAAGCGAAAACATTTAAAATATTTCATCTATAGATTGAAATATCAACTGCCTTTTTCTCATTCAGATAAAGAGTTTGGTGATAGCCTCAGTTTGAATATTTTCTCTATCTCTTTTTTTACATTTTCTACTTCCACATTTTCAATACAAGGCACCGCTTTATTTTTGCCGGTTTGGTAAATGCAATTCCAGTCGCAATTAAAGCAAGCCATTTGGTGAAAGGCTACAGAAGAAATTACGTTGCTTTTAGAAAGTAAATCTTGCGGATAAGGCATAAACCTGCCAAAATGCCCACCACCTAGCACACAAACAGAGGGTGTATTTTGTGCAATGGCGATGTGAATACCTGAGGTTTCATTGCCCACAAAAAGTTGAGCTTTACCAATCAGTTGAATCATTTCGATAAGGTTGGTTTTCCCTGCAAGATTGTGAATAGGACTTTTTGAACTTGCTTTTACTTTTTCACAAATGGCATATTCACTTGTAGAACCCAGTAAAATGCCTTGCCAACCTGTTTTCTCATAAATATAATCGACTATAGCTGCAAAATTGGCCCCCGACCATTGCCTGATTGCTATTCTTGCCCCAGGGAAAATCACATAATATTGAGCAACGCTTTCTTTGATATTATCATGTTCAAATTTCAGAAATATAGCTTCGCCAGTATTTAAAAATGACAAATTAGGTGGCAAAACCTCAAAATCTCTATTTGCCAAAGTGGCTATAAATGCTTGGTTTTTAATGAGTTCGTGAGAATGAACATTAGGCAAATCATATAGCTTTGTAAATGCCTTATTTATCAGCTTGTGCCAAAATTTGTCATCAATCGCGTTATCCGAACAGATTCCGATTTTATTAACCGCTTTCAATCGCTTAATAAGTAAATCGCCTGTGGCAAACTCCCTTGAATAAGCTGGGTATATAATGGTGTGAAAATTAATCGAAGTCAATTCTTGCCACTTGTCCAATCTATAGCTGAAATTGAGCATGAATTTTTTCCTGTCGAATGGTAGAAATAAATCAAAAATACCCATTTTCATTGCCAAATCTTTGCAAGCACCATTGCCCAACAATACGATGTTAAATAAATTTGAAGGATAAATTTCCCGGTAGGCTTTGGCACTGGCACTCCACACAATAAAATCGCCAATGGCATCGGGGCGTATCAGAAGCACGTTTTTATTAATGTTGTGCGGTTCTTTTCTTTTTATAAATAGAAACAAAACAATATCTATAAAGTAGCAAATGGCATTTACTGTACCCCTTTTGATAGAATATGTTAATTTAGAAAGCCTCAAAGTATTTGATTTTGCTGCCAAATTATAAAATTCTTATCTCAACTTATCAAATTTGAAACAACACAGTAAATTTGCAAAATGAGTTTCGCATTCCATCACGACAAACCTCGCTATTTCAACGACCAATACCTGAATTCAAAAAAATATGTACTTCCTTTTATTGAGCAATCTATCAAATTGACTTCGGGATTGAGAGTATTGGAAATTGGCTGTGCTGAAGGGGGTGTTTTAAAAGCATTTACCGATCTGGGGTGCATTTGCACGGGTGTAGAACTTAGCCCTAGCAAAGTTGATAATGCCCATATTTTTATGAAAGATGAAGTTGATAAAAGGCTTATCAGGTTTATTTGTCAGAATATTTACGACCTCGATTTTAAAGCCGAATTTGCAAATCAATTCGATTTGATAGTACTTAAAGATACCATTGAACATATTCACGAACAAGAAAAAATCATAGGGTATTTAAAATTTCTTTTGAAGATAGATGGCCATATCTTCTTCGGCTTTCCACCTTGGCAAATGCCCTGGGGCGGCCATCAGCAAATTTGTAAATCTAAATTTTTGATGTTTCTGCCTTATTTTCATTTGCTGCCAATGAAAGCATACAGGCAATTCTTGAAATTATTTGGTGAAGAAGATTTTAAAATAGAAGTGCTTGCTGAAATAAAAGAGACAGGAATAAGCACCCATAGATTTGAAAATATCATTTCGAAATCAAATTTTGTCATTAAAGCCAAGCAATTCTATCTGGTAAACCCTATTTATTTTTACAAATTTGGTTGGAAACCTCTCAAACAATGGAAGTTTATAGAAAGCATACCCTTCGCCAGAGATTGGATTAGTACTACAGCTTATTTTTTAATTAAAAATAGTTAAAGTTTATTCACGCAGAAATGCAAATGGCTTCCGTGAGTTTGAATAGCTTTGTGATAAAATAAACTGGGTTACTTTCTCACATATTTATTGGCGATGTTGAATGGAAATCTCAAATCTTTGTTGGTAGGCTCAATTTTATTGTGCTGAATGCCAATGTAAATATTATGCAAGCCCTTTTTATCACGATAATTAATCGAAATTTTATTGGTAAATGCAAAGAGTATATGCTCAAGCGGCTGAAAATCTTCGTAATTAATATCTAAGGTATTGGCGGTACGTACATCCTTAATGGAAAGTCGCTCAAGCTTATCGGTTTTATTTCTCAGAAAATTTTCAATTGAAATATTTTTTCGGTGTTGAAGCAAAATGGTATAAGTACTGTCCGAATACGTGCTGTCGTTATCCAATTCGGCAAAAGGCGGATTGCCGAAAAGTATGGATTGCACTAATTGGTAATTGATGTCAAATTTCAAAAAAGCGCTCAGCTGACCGAAAGAATAAATATAATATTCCTTCTGCAACTTGTTGATAATGAACATAGAATCTTGATTGATGAGGCATCGCAGCACTTCTACACCCATTACAGGTACTGAAATCCAAATTACAGAGTCTTTACTTATGCGAATGGTGGCACTGGAGTTTACATTCTGCAGTCCATCTGTAAATTCTATTTTTGATTTGCAATTAAGGTATTGAAATTCGGCATTTTGCGAGCGAAATTTTCGTTTTATTTTTACCTTTCCAACACTATTATCTTCCTTTAACAATTTTCTGCGGGTGCAATCTGTAAACAACAAGCATACTACACAGAGAAAAAAAATGGCGATTTTATTATTCATAAAGTTTCTTATCTAATATTTTTTTGTCAATCAAATCAGAGGCTTCGCCTATTGATTTGGCTTTTTTCCATTGTTCTAGTGCTTTGTCTTTTTGACCCATTTGAAATAGTACATCACCATAATGCTCTACAATTGTGCCATTGGTAGAATTTGTCACTATTTTTTCAAAAAATTCTTTGGCCTTTGTATAGTCTTTCATCACATACAAAATCCAAGCATAAGTATCTACATAAGTGGCATTTTCCGGAAATTCTTTTATCACTCTTTCGCTCATTTTCTTCGCTTGGTCGAGCTTGTCTTTTCTAAGGGAAAGATAGTAGCTGTAATTGTTGAGCACTACGTAGTTATTCACATCTGATTTTAGCACTTCATCAAAGCATTCGTCTGATTTTTTGTAGTCTTTTAGGCCGTTGTAGCTATCGCCAAGCATAGTATTGAATTGCATAAGCATTGCTTTATCGCTAAAAGCGAGTTTTTTGCCTTGCTCAAATGAGGCCGTTGCTTTTTTATACTCTTTCTTGAATTGATAGGCCAAGCCATTGTAAAACCAAAAAACCGATTGGTTGGGAAATAATTCTAAAGCTTTTTCGCTGTGAATTTTCAAGCTGTCTGTAAGGTTGAGCTCAGAATCGAGTATCACAATTTGTTGCCAAATTTTGTTGTGCGAATTATCAAGGCTTATTGATTTTAAGTAATTACTGAGCGCTTCAGCACTTTTGCCGCTTATTACCAACACATCTGCATTCATTGCATAGGCTTTGGCTTCATTGGGATGCACTTTAATTAAAATAGATGCCAAATTCAGGCATTGTTCTTTAATTATTTCATCGCCTTGCATTTGGCGAATTTTAGTAATGAGTATGCCAATTTTGGTGTCAATATCCAGTTCTGGGCTGTTGAAAGCAATTTCCAGCTTTTGATTGGCCTTTACCATATCACCCTTACTTTTATAAATATCGTGCAAGGCCAAATTGGCAAAAGGGTTGGTATTATCTTTTTTCACCAGATCAGAAACCAGTTTCTCTGCCTCGTCAAATTTTTCATTGGTAATCAGCATCTCTACCAATGAAATCATATACCTGAAATCATCTGGAAAGGCCTCTGCCAACCTTTTTCCTTCATTTACAGCCTCATTTAATTTATTTTGCTTAAGATAGATTTGCTGTTTTTGTCTAGAAATATCCTCACTTATTCCAAATGCTTTTTCTATTTTATCGTAGCATTTAATGGCTTCTTCATATTTGCTTTGCAATAAATAAACTGTTGCCAAATCATAAAAGTGCTCAATAGAGTTTGGTATCTTTTTTATTAAAGCCAGATAAACTTTTGTGGCCTCGTTGAAATCTTGTTTGCGTTCGTAAATATTAGCCAAAAGCAAATAATAATATTTGTTGTTATCTACCAACTCAATGGCTCGTTGTGCATATTGAATGGCTTTGTAAAGATTGTTTTGCTTGGCATATATCTGTGCAATCATGTAATTGGCTGCAGCATTCGATTTATCAATAGAAATTGATTTTTCAAATGCGTCTAGTGCCTTGGCATAATTGTCGAGGGTGTATTCTTTCATCCCTTCAGAAAAAATGTATTCTGCTTGCTGCTGTTGGTCTTTCGAAATGTTGTCTTTGGGTTTCTTTTTTAGAAACTGAGCATTTGAGGCATTGAAAAATAAGCCTAAAATAAGAATTGTGAAAATTGCCTTTTCTATGTGAATTGTCATTGGATGCAAGCTAGGATTGTAGTAAAAACTACACAAAATTAATGGTAATGAGTGTAGTAACCAATAGGTGCTAAAAAAGGTTCTTTTTAGGGATTGAAATGAATGATTTAGGCACCCAGTTCGGTATCTACAACCTTACTCAAGCCATACGACTTCCAAGTGGCTGACTTTGCGCGAACAGTGTTTAAACAAGGAAAAGAATAAATAGAATCATATTTTCGCAACCTATTAAACTCTAAATTGCAGTTTGAAAATATATGAATTTAAAATGATAACTAAAATAACGATAAACAATTTCAAAAAACTCATAGAATTTCCTTTCCACTATCTCAATCAGTCGTTGTTATTGGACCTAATAACTCTGGAAAGTCTACTATTTTTCAAGCTTTGTGCTTGTGGGAAATTGGCGTGACAAATTTCATTCAGGCACTTCAAAAAAAAGATTTAGGAAGAAGTGGTTCTGTTACAATTAACCGAAAGGATTTATTGAATAGCCCAATCGCAGACGCAAGGTTTTTATGGAGAAATAGGAAAGTAACAGAGAAGAACGAGCAAGGACAAACCAAGCATGTTAAGTTGCATGTGGAGCTGCAAGGTGAAGCGTAGGGAAAAAATTGGATTTGTAAAGCTGAATTTAAATTTTCAAATGCAGATCATTTCAATGTAGGATTTTAAGCGACCCAAAAGTAATCACCTAACTTTATAATTCGGGTGCAGGAATTCACTTTGGCTTTCTCAAACCAATGTCAGGTATTTCTACCAATGAGGATAAACTTACTTAAGGCTCAATTGAGCGAAAACTTGGGGAAGGAAAAACAGCCGAAGTTCTAAGAAATATTTGTTACGAAATTCTTTATCCTGACACACCGCATCCTAAAGGATATAACCCAGAAGAAAAATGGTTAAAACTCTGCAAAGGTGTTAAGTCAATGTTTGGTTCAGAATTATTGAAACCTGAATTTATAAAAGCAACAGGGTTAATTCAATTAGAATACATAGATGACAAAATTCGTTATGATATTTCATCAGGTGGTGGGGATTTCAACAGACCTTGCTTTTACTTTCATATATGTATGCAAACCCCAATACAATTTTGCTGCTTGACGAACCTGATGCTCATCTTGAAGTTATCCGCCAGCGAGAAGCATTTCAACTTATTAATAAACTTGCAAATGGTATGAATTCTCAAATTATAATTGCTTCCCATTCAGAAGTAGTATAAGATGAAGCAGCCGAAGCATCAACGGTAATAGCTTTGATGAAAGATTTGAAAAACGACTGGTGGCATGCAGCAAAGTCATCAGACGAATGGCTTGATCGTATCTTTCCAGAGTTCTATAAAAAACTTAGCGTTTATAATGATTTTTTAAAAAGAGAATATTATCTATTAATAATGCTTTTGAAAACCGGTGAAATTAATAAAGAAATTTCAGAGAAGCTTGATATAATTTGTGAAGTATTATGCTAACTTTTAACAGATTCCTTGTATGAATAGAGAGGTAATCACCAAAATAAAATTTCAAAATTGATCGGTTTATCGGTATTCAAAGTTTGTATAGCTTTCTTTCATAGGTTCGAACCAAGCTTTTGCCCAATTTTAGCGATATTTAAGCATCAATAATCTCACCTCAAATATCTGTGCCAATATTGAGGAAAAAGTGAAACTCATTTTCTAAATTGTAGGAAGTTTCAAATCGCAATACTGAATTGTAGAATGTAACTATGTGCAAGCCCGCACCAATGCTGCCTAAAAGTTTGTTGCTCAATCTGGAGTTGTCGGAAATTATTAAGGGATAATTTCTAAAAGGTTTGTTGTTAAATGCCGCTCCCCAATCGCTGAAAAATGTAAGATACAAATCGACAGGCATGGTTCGAAATTGCCTGATAGGAATAATTTTGCCAAAGTCGAATACTTTTGAAAAGAAGCGATACCGAACCGAATTTCTGTTAAGCAAATAATGTTGCCCATCAATAGCATACAACTCGTAGCCACGCACCAAATCTTGCAAATAGCCCAAGCCTTTGAAATATAAAAATGGCTGATAAACGGGAAATGATGCTTTTCCTTTCAATCGAGTGGCAAAATAAGTTCGCTTGCCCAACTGTATATATTTGGCATAGGTTGCCGATAGCGTAGACAATTGAATAGATTCATAATTGGTAAAGCCCTGCTGGCCAATGGTATAGCTAAAATATTCACCCTTATGGGCATATTGCCTCACATCTCTTTTATCGATGGTGTAAGTGTATCGGGCCTCAATGAAAGTTTGCTTGGTGTTACCATTCAGGAAATAATCGGGGTTGAGCAAAGCCACCGTATCGGCTATATGATTGTTGTTGTAGCTAATTTCTAATGAATGCGAGGTAAATATTAGTTTTCGGTAATTGATTGCTATTCCCGATCTGAAAAAAGTACGTAAAAGTTCTTCTTTGGGCGATTTGAAATATTCGAGCTTATGGTCTTCTGTGGCATAAGCTATTGATTTATTGTCGGAATAAGCGAAAAATGGGCGAATGCCCCACTGCTGTTTTTTGTCAAGGTAAGGAATGTCGTACGATATTTCAAAATTGTTGGTAAACCCAGTTTGGAAGGTGAGCCGTAGTGATTCACGCCTGCCTCTCACATTGTATTGAAAAAGTCTGAGACCGATATTTACCCTGTTCAATGCTGCACCTCGCTGGAAAACCCATTCGTTGAGGTTTCTATCGGCAGGTTCAAGTATTAATTGTGGTATGGTATACCATTGCTCTTTGAGTGCAATTTTTAAATTTTTATATTTGGGATCGTCAGTTTCTTCAAGGCTTACATCCACAGTTACAAACAAATTGGTATTAAATACTTTATTGCGTTCCCATCTGAGTAGAGCCTCAATATTGGCCACTTCTATCGAATCTCCCTCTTTAAAGTTAAGCTCACGTTTTATGATTTGAGTTTTTGTTCGTCTGTTACCCTCAATTCGTATGTCTTTAATTATCAAGTACTTGTAGGGTATATTTGGTAATGAAGAATCGGCTACGATGCCAATATCATTTGTGTGTGTACTTGCAAATATTAAAAAACAGGGGCTGTATAGTAATACAACAATTGCAAAAAAAATAATGAGGTGCTTGTACAACAAATGCAAAATAAAATTAGAATGCTTAGCTACTGATTTTTGATAAACATACACAAAAATCAGGCTGTAAATATTTTAGAACTATAATTGATAAACAAATATGAATGAAACGCTTAAATTCTGTAGATATTCTAAGTTGATGTTGCTAAAGAAAATAATAACTATCATTAATCAATGTCTTTAACTGAAGCAGCTTTTTGTAATATTCATTTTTCATACATTTTAGGAAAAATCTCCTTTTTGTCCATTTGGTTTCGTTTGATATTTTGAATTTACCTTCAATACATTTTTTAGCAAATCCTTGTTTACTTTTGCATTCTAAAAAAAAAATCAGAAAGTAGTGACAAAGCAGTTTGAAGAGAAATTTTTCATATTTCTAATGTACTTGAGTACCGCCATCAATGTGGTGCTACTTTGCTCGGTAGTGCTTGCCGTAATTTATCGAGGCTTTACTTCGCTAAGTTGGGAAATGATTTCATCTGTGCCTAAAGGTGGCTATTACCTGGGCAAGGAAGGTGGCGTGTTAAATGCTATCATTGGCTCATTGTATTTATCTGCTGGAGCTACTATTATATCCATGCTTATGGCGTTGCCTTTGGTTCTCTACTTAAATTTATACTTAAAACACGATTCAAAATTTGCAGCCAGCGTTCGCCTATCTCTTGATTTACTCTGGGGCGTACCCTCTATCGTATATGGAGCTTTTGGATTCACCCTTATGATGCTCATTGGCCTCAAAACTTCCCTTTTGGCAGGAATGCTCACACTATCCATTATGATACTGCCTATTATTGCCCGTGCTATGGATGAAATTATGCGTACCGTACCTGCCGGATTAGTTGAGGCCTCGTATGCCTTAGGTGCCACACGTTGGGAAACAGCTTTTAAAGTAGTGGTAAAACAGACTCTGCCTGCCATCACCACCGCCATGTTGCTTGGTTTTGGCAGGGCAATTGGCGATGCCGCTTCGGTTATATTCACCTCAGGGTACACCGATCGCATTCCCACTTCTATTATGAAACCAGCAGCTTCTTTACCCCTTTCGATATTTTTTCAATTGGGTGCACCCATTCCTGAAGTGCAAAACAGGGCCTATGCTGCTGCCGTTATTCTCACCGTTATAATATTGATTATCAGCATAATTTCTCGATTACTTTACAGAAAATACGCCAAAAACCAAATTATTTGACCCTGCCTTTTGCCATGCCTGCACACATTAAAATAGAAGACCTAAATGTATATTATGGCGAACGCCATGCCTTGAAAAATATTAATCTGGAAATTCCTGATAATAAAGTGACCTGCATAATGGGGCCGTCTGGCTGTGGCAAAACCACCCTACTGAAGTGTTTCAATAGGTTGATTGATACCTATGATAATGTGACTGTATCGGGTAAATTGTTAATAGATTCGGAAAATATTTTCGACAATAACATAGAAATTACCCATTTGAGAAGAAAAATGGGTTTGCTTTCTCAACGGCCATTTCCTTTGCCCATGTCAATATTCGACAATGTGGCTTACGGCCCTCGCATTCATGGGGAGAAAGACAAAGGTAAATTAAATGAAATAGTACAATTTTACCTTACCCAAGCAAGTTTGTGGGACGAAGTAAAAGATAGATTACACTCGCCAGCTTCACGGTTGTCTATTGGGCAACAGCAAAGGCTTTGCTTAGCTCGTGGCTTGGCCGTAAAACCCGATATTATTTTGGGTGACGAACCCACATCGGCTCTCGACCCTATTTCAAGTAAAAATATTGAAGATAAATTTTTATCGCTCAAAAAAGAGTATACCCTTGTAATTGTAACCCATAGTTTTCACCAAGCCATGCGGATAGCTGATTATGTAGTGTTTATGTATTTGGGTGAAATTGTGGAAAAGGGCGATGCCAAGCAAGTGCTTGAAAATCCTAAAGAGGAAAGAACAAAAGAATATGTATATGGGAAAATAAGCTAGAAATTGTGTGGATATTGCCATATCAAAATAATGTTGCAAATCGGCCAAATAGGAAAATTTAAAAAACTTTACCTAAATTTAATAGTTGTAGGATATAAAACATAGCTGGAATACGCACAGTTAAAAATCACACCAATGAACCTTCCTTTCGAATCATTAAGCCCAGAATCTAGAATATGGATATACCAATCGGAAAGAGCTTTTTCGGCCGCTGAGCAAGAAAGTATGAGCATTACGATAGAGCAGTTTCTCAATACTTGGTCAAGCCATGGAAGCGAAATGATTTCGGGATTTGCCTTTAAACACCAAAGATTTATTATTATTTCAATTGATGAATCACTTACTGATGCGAGCGGATGCTCTATCGATAAGTTGGTGCATTTTATGCAAAATCTGGGCAATAATTTTCAATTGAATTTGATAGACCGCAGCATTGCTTATGTGGAAAATGAAGAAATTAAAATTTGCCAATTTTCCCAAATAAAAAATTTAGTAGGTGCAGGCACTATTAATCAAGACACCCCTATTTTCAACACTTTCATCACAACCAAAGGCGAACTTGCCACCAAGTGGGTTGTAAAAGCCTCTGAAACTTGGACAGCCAAATATTTTAAACCAGAAGCTTCGTTTGCTTAATTGTTTATTTCCCAAATAAATCGGTACTCAAATATCTATCGCCTCTATCGCATATTATGCACACAATTATTCCACTCTCTAATTCCTGAGCCAAACGAACGGCTGCTATAGCACTTCCACCACTACTCATTCCGGCAAATACAGCCTCTTCTCTTGCCAATCTATTGGTCATTATTCTTGCTTCAATTTCTGAAATATCCTCGATTCTGTCTACTCTCTGGGGTTCAAATATTTTGGGTAAATAGGCCGCAGGCCAACGTCTTATTCCAGGTATTTTAGCACCTTCAGTAGGCTGGCAGCCAATGATTTGAATCGTAGGGTTTTGCTCTTTCAAAAATCTGGAAACACCCATAATAGTGCCTGTTGTACCCATAGTAGACACAAAATGCGTGATTTTGCCTTCTGTATCTTTCCATATTTCAGGTCCGGTAGTTTTGTAATGCCCTAAAGCACAATCGGGATTGTCAAATTGATTTAGCATTAAATATCCACCTTTGGCTACTTTATCTACGGTATAATCTCTAGCTTCTTCCATCGCACCTTTGGCAGATGTCAAAATTACTTTTGCACCAAAGGCCTCCATTGTCAAAATTCGTTCACGAGTAGAATTTTCGGGCATTATCAATTCAATATCAAGATTATACAATCGGGCAATCATAGCCAATGCAATACCAGTGTTTCCACTTGTAGCCTCAATAAGCTTCGTGCCTTTTTGTATTTCTCCACGCTCCAAAGCCCCACGTATCAAACTCAAAGCAGCTCTGTCTTTCACACTTCCACCCGGATTTTGCCCTTCCAGTTTTCCAAAAATTTTTACTTTAGGATTCGGATTGATTTTATTCAATTCCACCAAAGGCGTATTGCCCACGAAGTCTAATAAAGTTGCCATTCTTATAAGTTTAATAATTGGTTGTACATCTTACCATTTTACCATTACTTTTCCAAAGTTTTAAAACTTTAGAAAAGTTGATCAACATATATTAGAGGTAAAAGCAAGAATTTCAAAGCTGACACGACCTTGCATCAGCCCTACACCTCACCATCCATTATCAGGCTTATAAAAAATGTCCAAATTAATTATTGTCCTTGAAGGTCGGGGTACTGATCTTCTTTTCCTTCTAAAGCATCTTCTTTTCTTTTGGCAACTTTTACTTGATCTTCTCTCAATTCTTTTCTGTCTTCTTTTAACTTTTGCTTAACAGAATCTACAGAAGCTTCATTCCCATCTTCTTTAGCTTCTTTTAATTCGGCTTTGTCTATACTTATTACGGCCTTATCCTGTTGTACTTCAGCATCCTTATTTATTCCACATGAGAACAAACATATAGAAAGGGCAATTGTGTTTACTATCGTTTTCATTTTATATTTTTAAGTTATATATTTTATCCTAAAAAATGATGCCAAAAATAATGTGAGGTGGAAAACGGCATTTATGTAAAAATTAAAAATCATTTCTAGCCTGTTATTTAAGTTACTTAAACTCTACAAATGAGATGTTTCAAAAATTTCTAGCTGATTTTCACCTGCTCCTGGTGATAAATTTTCGTAAATGGAGGAATAGATTTGGTCAACCACACATTCCCACCCACAATACTGTCGTGCCCAATCACAGTATCTCCTCCTAAAATGGTAGCTCCAGAATAGATTACCACATTGTCTTCAATGGTCGGATGTCGCTTTTGCCGAGCCATGTCTTTACTGACACTCAAAGCACCCAATGTTATTCCTTGATATAGTTTTACATTTTTGCCCAAAACAGCCGTTTCGCCAATTACAGTTCCAGTTCCGTGATCTATGTAAAAATATTCGCCTATTTGTGCCGCAGGGTGAATGTCAATTCCTGTTTTGGAATGGGCAAATTCTGTGATCAGGCGTGGTAGAAGAGGCACATTTTGTTGACAAAGTATATGTGCCAATCTGTAAAATGCTATGGCATAGAAACCAGGATAAGCCCGCACCACTTCATATTCGCTCTTGGCAGCAGGGTCGCCATCCAAAATGGCCTGCACATCAGTAGTTAAAAGCCTATGTACTTCGGGCAATTTTTCAATAAATTTTTTTGAAATAGCATTTGCATCTTCTTTCAAATACGGTTGCATTGATGATAATATAAAGGCTAGTTCGGCTTGAAGTTTTGTAAAAGCAGCCTCCATTTCATCTACAGATTGGTAGTGTTTTTTTGTCTGCTCCGGAAAAAGAATAAGCAAAACTTTTGTAATAAGCCTCGAAACCGAACTTGTAGCTGGATATATTTCTGTAGAAATATGTTTTTTATACAGGGTATTTAAGAATTCTTGAGGAAGCATGTTTAATAAAGCTATTAAGTTTATTTCAGCAAAAAAGATTTTTCGTTTACTTGAGCCGAATAGTGCCAATGAAAACCATAAATTCTCCAGAATCTGCTTTGTATTTCAATTCGGAATTCCAATATTTTAAGTCGTCAACAGTTAATTTGAAAGTCACTACTTTAGATTCTCCAGGCTTCAGACTAATTTTTTGAAATCCTTTTAACTCTTTAACGGGGCGAGAAACATCAGCTGATTTATCCTGGATATACAATTGCACCGTTTCTTCTCCCAGTAATTTGCCAGTATTGTGTTCTTCCATGGCAGTTTTATTATTGATGCTGCCGGTAGCAAAATTTGCCGAAAGTTGATTTAATTGTCCAATTTTCTCATCTAAAGTCATCAGACGCAATACTGAATCTGCTTTTTGATCTATTCTCTTAATGGGAGTCGGTTGGCTAGAAGCAACAAAATATAAAAGTATTGAGAAAAATATTAGGAAATATTTCTTCATGAATAAATGAGTTTTAAGTTTAACGAATGCCAAAATAAACACAAAAAGCCCAATTACCTAATGATAATTGGGCTTTGATAATTCTGCATCGCAATGAAATATTATTTTTTGTCTTCTACAAAATCAAGTGAAGCTGAGTTTATGCAATATCTCATGCCGGTTGGCTTTGGTCCATCGTCAAATATATGCCCCAAATGCGAGCCACATTTTTTGCAAACTACCTCTGTACGCACCATTCCATAGCTTACATCCTTAATTTCTTTTACTTTAGATTTATCTAGTGCCTCATAAAAACTAGGCCAGCCTGAGCCTGAATCGTATTTAGTACCAGAGGCAAATAGTTGCTGATGGCACACTGCACAGGTATATACGCCATGCCCTTTGTGATTCCAATATTTGCCTGTAAATGCTCTTTCCGTGCCTTTTCCAACACACACATTGTACTGCTCGGGTGATAACTTATTTTTCAATTCGGGATCACCCAAATTTACCTCGAATTCATCTTTTGTACGGTTTGTTCCATTTTCCATTTTTTGAGTTTGTTTAGTGTTTTGCGAACAAGCCACAGTCGTTACCAACATCATGGCCATAATATGCATTTTAAAATTCATGATTGCGTTAGTAATTGTGAAATTGAAATGATGTTTTGTTAAATTCAATATCGAATGTTGAACACTAAAAAGTTTGCTTTTGTCTCTCATCTGACAAAAAATATTTACGAAAACCAACCACCTTCAGATTTTATTGCGAATTTTCCTACCGTACAAGCAGCACGCTACTATTTATCCACAGTTTGATTTACCATATTTATTTCGTAGTTTTGCAAACTATTTTTTTGGCATAATTTATAATCACTTATAATCAACGGGCACACATCTATGTCAAAATTAAGAATCCTATACGTAGCGAAAGAAATATCTCCATTCTTAGAAACAGGAAAAGTAGCAGAGTATGTAAGGCAACTTCCGGAAGCCATGCAAGAGAGAGGCATGGAAATCAGAATCTTAGTTCCGAAATTTGGCAATATCAACGAGCGTAAAAATCGCCTACACGAAGTAGTAAGGCTTTCAGGAATAAATATTGCAGTTGGTGAAGAAGAAAAACCACTTATAATTAAAGTAGCCTCTATTCCTGCAGCACGTTTGCAGGTGTATTTTATAGATAATGACGATTATTTCCACCGCAAGCACGATTTGCTCGATGGTCACGATAAATTCTATGCCGATAATGAAGAAAGAGCCATTTTTTTCTGTAAAGGAGCATTAGAAACCGTGAAAAAATTAGGTTGGTCGCCAGATATTATTCATTGCAGCGATTGGATGACAAGCCTGATTCCTATGTATTTAAAAACACATTATAAAAAAGAACCTATTTATCGCAATACCAAAACGATATTTACCGTTTTCAACACACCTTTCGACCACAAATTTGAAGGCGATACAGGCCAAAAAGCTAAAATGTCGGAAATGGACGATAAATCATTAGCACTTTTAGCTACTTCCGATTATTCAGGTTTTATAAAACTGGGGTTAGAATATGCCGATGCTACATTTAAGGCAGAAGATGAATATCATCCTATTCACCACGACATTTTTGAGCAACACGAAGCCACAAAACAGCTTGAGTACATGCCTTCAGAAAACAATCTTGAATTTTATTACAATTTCTACAACGAATTAGCAGGCGTAAATGAATTGGTTGCAGAATAGCACCTTGGTGTCGATTACAATCGGCATTTTTGCTTTGGTGGCTTGTAAAAAAGGAGATGAATTAAGTAGTGAAATTCGCCCAAGAGAAACAGACTTAAGTTCGAATTACGATAGCAGTATCGCAATAACCACAGAGGTTGTAAATTTCAATTCTATACCCACCAATGCCTCCTTTCGCTTATTAGTTGGGAGGCATCAAGACCCTGTGTTTGGCAATATTACTGCCAATGCCTACTTAAGATTTGTAAACGGAACTAATAAGACAACTTTTGGCCCAAACCCCGTAGCAGATGCAATTTCGCTACAGTTTTACATGGTTAAAACTGTAGTTATAAAAGACAAACCAGTTGCTTTGCAACCTTATATTTTTGGATCAAGTTCAAAGCCAGTGTCTTTCAAAGTTTACAAACTTGATTCTGCAATTGATAACCAAAAATTGTATTATAGAAATGATCTTATTAGTTACAATCCCGACAACCTACTTGCTGAAGTTGTATTAGATAATTCTCTCATTAATTCCACTATCACCAATAGAATTATCTCCATTCCCCTACCCTCAACTTTAGGGCAAAATTTTATTGATAACCAAAGTTCGTTTGGCTCTATCGATTCATTTCAAAATTTTTTCAAAGGCATCGCTTTAGTAGCTGATGCAGGTAACGAAGGCATTATTGGTATTTACGACATACAAATGGTATTGCTTTACCACAATTATTATGGGTTGAATAATTTGTATAGTGCTGAAGCTGAAATTATGGGTGCATCATATGTTTCTACTCCCACTGCAGCACAAAATCAATTTTTAGTGGATAGATTTTCTGGTGAATTAGGAATGCTTGGCACTGTTAATAATAGCTCAGTCCCAACTGAAAAATGCTACATACAATCCAATACCGGAGTATTTACCAGAGTGCAATTTTCTGATATTAATTCTTTTAAAGAAGAGGTCAAAATAAAGTATCAAGCCAATAAAATATTGGTAAATAAAGCCGAATTGGTAATCAAACCCGATTCTGCCTCCTCATATCTTTTGCCTTTGCAATTATCGGCATTTGAAACAAGCGCTGATGGAAATGTGAAAACAACCTCCAATGGAAGTTTTCAATATTTACAAAATGAATTAGCCCAAGGAGGTGGAATATTTGGCTCGCTATCTCCATTGGTCGCTTCCTACAGCCTAAATCTTAATGAATACAGATTTACTATTACTACCTATATTCAAGCCATTCTTGATGGCAGAAAAGAAAATAATGGCCTACTTGTTGGTGCTGAAAATGAACTCATTGAAAACTTGGCATTTGGTTCGCTAAATAGATTTACTTTTTACAACAACCCTGAAAAATTTAAGACAGGAGAGGTTAAATCTAAAATTGAACTTAGAGTTTACTACACTCCATATAAGTAAAACAAGCCTGTAAATTGAATGCTTAATAATTGCTTGATTAATCCGCATTAATTCATAAATTGATATATAATTAAAGAAATATGTGTGGAATAGTAGCTTATGTAGGTTATCGGGAAGCATATCCTGTCATTATTAAAGGATTAAAACGGCTTGAATACCGAGGCTATGATAGTGCAGGTATTGCCTTAATTAACGATAATCTTAATGTTTATAAGAAAAAAGGCAAGGTAAGCGATCTAGAAGATTACCTCAAAAATGAAACCCTTCATTCAACAATTGGCATAGGGCATACCCGCTGGGCTACCCATGGTGAGCCAAATGATGTAAATGCCCATCCACACTTTTCAGAAAATAAAAATCTGGCAATTATTCACAATGGAATTATAGAAAACTATGCTTCATTGAAACAAGATTTGATGAAACGAGGCCATCATTTCAGTAGTGCCACCGATTCGGAAGTATTTATCCATTTTATTGAAGATATTCAGGGGCACGAAAAATGTTCGCTTGAAGAAGCTGTACGCTTGGCATTGAGCAAAGTGGTAGGAGCTTATGCCATCGTTATTATTTCAAAAGACAACAAAAATCAACTTATAGCCGCTAGAAAAGGCAGCCCTTTGGTTGTAGGCATTGGTGAAAACGAGTTTTTTTGTGCCTCAGATGCTACCCCAATTATTGAATACACGAAAGATGTGGTGTATTTGGAAGATCAACAAATAGCCATAATCAGAGACGGAAAGCTCACAATCAAATCAATTGAAAACATAGAAAGCACGCCTTATATCCAAAAACTGGATATGGAACTAGAATCCATTGAAAAAGGTGGATTTCCACATTTTATGTTAAAGGAAATATTCGAGCAGCCCAAGTCAATTACCGATACTATGCGAGGTAGGGTGAATTCGGAAAAAAACCACTTGGTACTTGGCGGATTGCGTGAGCATATTAATAAAATGATGTTCACCAATCGCATTGTAATTGTAGCTTGCGGCACTTCTTGGCACGCTGGTTTAGTTGCCGAATACATATTTGAAGAATTGGCAAGGGTGAATGTAGAGGTAGAATATGCTTCTGAATTTCGGTATAGAAACCCTATAATCAAAGAAGGTGATATTGTGATTTCCATTTCCCAATCGGGTGAAACAGCCGATACATTGGCCGCCATTGAGCTTGCCAAATCGAAAGGTGCAACTATTTTTGGCGTTTGTAATGTGGTGGGTTCATCAATTCCTCGACTAACTCATGCAGGAGCTTATTTGCATGCAGGGCCAGAAATTGGCGTAGCAAGTACAAAGGCTTTCACGTCACAAGTTACCGTATTGGCTATGATGGCCATTATTATTGCTTATAAAAAAGGAACAATTACCGAATCGAAATACCACGAATTGCTTGTAGAGCTAGAAAGTATTCCATCGAAAGTAGAAGAGATTTTAAGCCACAATGATAAAATAAAATATTTGTCTGGCGAATTTAAAGATGCAACCAATTTTCTGTATTTGGGCAGAGGGTGCAATTTCCCCGTAGCTTTGGAAGGTGCATTGAAGTTGAAAGAAATATCCTACATTCATGCTGAAGGCTATCCGGCTGCAGAAATGAAACATGGGCCCATTGCCTTGATAGATCAAGAAATGCCTGTGGTAATTATTGCGACCAAAGACAGCTCTTACGAAAAAATTGTGTCAAACATTCAAGAAGTAAAAGCCAGAAAAGGCAGGGTAATAGCCATTGTGACTGAAGGTGATGAACTCATACCGCAAATGGCTGATTATGTAATCGCTATTCCGCAGACCAACGAGTTGCTAATACCATTGCTTTCTGTAATTCCTATGCAATTGCTTGCTTATCATATAGCTGTAATGCGTGGTTGCAATGTAGATCAGCCTAGAAATTTGGCAAAATCGGTAACGGTAGAATAATCTATTTTTTCTTTTTAAACGAGATTGCATTGAAAATCTTGATTATTCGTTTTTCTGCTATTGGCGATATAGCTTGGACCTCTCCCGTAATAAGGTGTTGCAAACAGCAGTTGCCCAATGCAGAAATACACTTTTGCACCAAAGCAAAATTTGGTGTGCTTGTTGAAAATAACCCATACTTAGACAAAGTTCATTATCTAAATGACTCTTTAGTTGAATTGTTGGGTGAATTGAAGTCTGAAAATTTCGATTATGTAATTGACTTACACAGCAAAATTCGCTCGAAAATCATTGCTTTCTACTTGGGAAAAAAAACTTATACCTATAATAAACTCAGCTTCCAGCGATTTTTATTTACCAAATTCCAAATCAACTTCATGGCTGGCAAAAAGCATGTAGCAGAAAGGTATTTAGATACGGTAAAAAAAATAGGTGTAGTAAATGACTACAAAGGTCTTGATTTTTTTATAGCAGCCGAAAATGAACTATCTATTGAAAATTTCCCCGAAGTTTATAAAAATGGCTATGCAAGCTTTGTAATTGGGGCAAGCCAACCTACCAAAAAACTGCCCTTAGAGAAAATGGCCGAATTGTGCTTTAAAATCAAATTGCCAATCATGTTGCTTGGTGGAAAAGAAGATTTTGAACTTGGAGAGCAATTAATAAGCTATTTAGATAATTTTATATCTCAAATAGAAAAAAAGCCACAGCTACTGAATGTATGTGGCAAATATAATTTGGGGCAATCGGCATCTATTGTGAAGCAATCGGATTTGGTATATGGGCACGACACTGGGCTTACTCATATTGCAGCAGCCTTTGGCAAGAAAATATATTCGATTTGGGGCCCAACTTCTCCTATCAGTTTTGCCCCTTATATGGCTGATAATGTGCTCATTGAAAACAATAATTTAACCTGCCGCCCATGCTCAAAATCGGGGCTTAAACAATGTCCGAAAGGGCATTTTAAATGTTTGAAGGAAGTAGAATTTAATTTTTAATAGTTTGAACAATGAATTAAAGTAGCTTTTTTACTGCCTCATGCTCTTTTTCAAACCATTTTCCCTCTTTTGAGCCAAGCTCTTTCCATTTTTGCTCTATGTCTTCCACTCGATTTTCAGATGCGGGATGTGTACTCAAAAACTCCGGAATATAGCTGGATTTTTGTTTGGCAACCAGTTTTTTGAAAAAGCCACCTACTGCCCTAGGGTCGTATTCGGTAGCGTAAAGATAGGAAACTGCACATTCATCAGCTTGCTTTTCATCGGCTCTACTAAAAGTAAGCCCTAGTAATTGCCTACCGATTTCTACCAAAAAACTCATATCACCACCTGTAGCTATTCCAATAATGGCACTTATACCATATTGCGATACCATTCGCATGGTGCTGTGTCGGTTGTCGGCATGGGCAATTTCGTGAGCAAGTACTCCAGCCAATTCGGCTTCATTGTCTAAAAACTTAATAATGCCGGTATACACATATATATAACCTCCAGCCACACAAAATGCATTTAGTACGCTGTCGTTCTCAACAATGTGTAGCTGCCAAGGAAAATCTTGCTTATACTTTATCTTATCAGATTTAAGAATATTTGTCTTGATTTTCTCTAGGTATTGGTATGCTGGCAGGTTTGTTTTTTTGTCTAAAATTTTACCTTCCATGGGGTTGTATTGCATCTGTTTGGCGAATTGCTCACCAATTAGTTTATCGACATCAATAGGAATAAACTCATTTATCTTGGAACAAGAAGAAAATAAAAGCAAGAAAATGAGGGCAAGAAGAGTATTAATTATTTTCAAAATTTAATGAAATATTAAAATGAAAACGGCTTCCGGAATTTAAATCCGAAAGCCGTTTTGAATTATTTAGCTGCTTTGTAGAGTTCAGCTGCTTTTGCCCAATTTACCACATTCCAAAAGGCTGCAATATAATCGGGGCGTTTGTTTTGGTATTTCAAATAATAAGCATGTTCCCACACATCAAGACCTACAATTGGTGTGCCTTTTACTTCGGCAATATCCATGATTGGAGAATCTTGATTAGGCGTAGAAGTGATTGCCAATTCACCTTCCTTTACAATTAACCAAGCCCAACCTGAGCCAAATCGACTTGTTGCAGCTTTAGCAAACTCTTCTTTGAAGGTATCAAAACTGCCGAATTTTTTGTCGATTGCTGCAGCCAAATCACCTGTTGGTTTTCCGCCTGCGTTTGGAGCAATTATTGTCCAAAAAAAAGAGTGATTGTAATGTCCACCGCCATTGTTGCGAACTGGAGCCGGGTATTTGCTTATATTTTTTACTATTTCTTCTATAGACAAACTCTCTTCTGGCTTCCCAGCTAGGGCTGCATTGAGGTTTGTTACATACGCATTGTGGTGGCGATCATGGTGAATTTCCATGGTCAATTTGTCGAAATGTGGTTCCAATGCATCGTTTGCATAAGGAAGAGCGGGAAGTGTGAAAGCCATTTTTTTTAAGTTTAGATATTTATAAATTGAATTTAACTGGAGTTGCTAATTTACAACCTAGTTTCGAACATTAAAATTTAAAAAATAATTTCATTAGTTTCATATCCTTATCGTCTTTATCGTAATCAACACATCTAGCACTATAAATATAAGTGCAACGAATAGAAAATAGAAGTATTTGTTGGCTGACGCGTCTACCGTTTTCACATCGCGAAGCTCGCCTTCAATTTTATTAATGTCGTTTATTAGCTTGGCTACATCGTATCGTTTGTCGCTTATTTCATAGTATTTGCCATCTGTTACTGAAGCCAACTTTCTTAAAGCTTTTATATTTAATTTGCTAATTACTGTTTTGCCATATTCATCGCGTTTGTAGCCCGACTCGAAAGGTACTTTTCCGCCTTCTTCTGTGCCTATTCCCAAAGTAAAAAGTTTAATTGCTGAGCCATCCAGATCGTCTGCCAATTCTTCAGTTTCTTCACCAAAATCTTCGCCATCGCTTATCAGTACTACAACTCTAGATTTGGAATTGGCACTTTTCTCATCAGTAGCATTTTTAAATCGTTTGATTGCCATTTCTAAGGGCGGGGCAAAATCTGTTCCGGCCGAAGGCACTAGGTTTGTGCTAAGTGTTTCAATAAATAGATTTAAGGCATTTTGATCAAAAGTAAGAGGGCATTGCACAAAGGCTTCAGAGGAAAAAATAATAATGCCAATTCTATCGGAATTGAAGGCATCGGCAATTTTTTTGAGCTCAAATTTCACCTTTTCCAACCGTGATGGTTGCACATCTCTCACATTCATAGAGTTTGACAAATCGACCAAAAAATATATGTCTTTCCCTATACTCTGAATTTCCTTTTTTACATCACCAAAGCTAGGGGCTAGCAAGGATATAACAATTAAGGCAAAATAAATTGTGCGGATAATTAACTTGATAAATACAGACCTGAAATTGGTTTTGAGCAATATGGCTATCCACGAAACCCTAACTATATAAAAAAAGTAAAGCAACCCAGCAATTGCTATCAAAATTATTTCTAACAAGCCTGGTATTTTTTGAAAAGTCATCATAAGAAATTATATGCTGATAATTTTAGATTTGCAAAATTAAGCAGTGCAAATCAAAATCTATGAATACAACACAGCACAATTAATGAAAAACTTTCAGAAATAAATTAATCTACATTATCGTGAAGAAACTTGTTGTTGCCTAATATCTCGTTGTCTTCATTGAGGCTGAAACGTGAGATATTTTTTTCTGAAGAATGTGGGGCTTCGTAAATTTGTTTTTTCCTCCTAATGAACGCAGGAGTTTCATTCATTTCCTTATATTCCTCAGGATTCATGGCCGAAAAAGTAGTGCGTTCTGAAATCAGATAAGATCGTGAGGTATAATTTTCCTCTTGTTTTTTTCTTTTTTCTGCATTCAAATCTTGGTAATCAGATAATGAAGAGCCACTTGTTTTGGGCGAATCGAATAGATAAGGATGTTTGGTATCTACCTGCCTTGTGCCATCAATATCTAAAAACACGCTTTCTGTATTTGCTGGATTTTTAAATACACCATTTGAAGATTCTACAATTTTGGGTTCTTCTTCTTGAATGGGTTTGTAGCTGCTAGGGCGATTTTTTGCAGCAGGAGCATCTGAGAAAATACTAGTTTGCCTATTAGAATTTAGGTCGATAACTGTGCGGGTTGCCAATTTATTTAATTCCATATCGGTAAAACCTGTGGCAATTACAGTTACGGATATTTGGTCGCCAAAGTCTTTTACCAAGCGTACGCCTGGTTTCAAAAAGGCGTCCCCTGCTTTTTCCTGAAAATAATTATTTATGATGGCAAACTCTTCCATCTCAAACATATCTTCATCAGCTGTTACTGATACTAATATTTTAGTTGCACCTAAAATATCAGTATTGTTCAATAAAGGTGAATGCAAGGCCAAATCGGCAGCTCTCTCTGCTTTTCCTTCTCCAGAAGCCATACCGAAACCCATTAAAGCCGTTCCGGCTTCTTTGAGTACCGTATTCACATCTTCCAAATCGATATTTATAAATCCAGAATCGCCAATTATCTCAGCAATACTTTTTGCTCCTTGCAACAATATTTTATCAGCTTGCGAAAATGCCTCTTTAAATGACATTTTAGGGAAAATTTCGTAGAGCCTGTCGTTGATAACTTCAAGCACTGCATCGCAATTGCTTCTTAATTCTTCAATACCATCAATGGCAATTTTTTTCTTAAAATTTCCTTCGAATGTAAATGGCATAGTTACAATTCCCACGGTGAGAATGTCCATTTCTTTGGCTATCCGGGCAATAACAGGTGCTGCTCCCGTACCCGTGCCACCGCCCATTCCAGCAGTAATGAAAAGCATTTTTGTACCTTCCAATACTTCTCTAATTTTTTCTTTATCGTCCATGGCAAACTGACGAGCCTTTTCAGGCTTGCTGCCAGCACCCAAGCCCACATTTCCTAAAGAAAATTTATTGGGTACTTCACTCGCTTTCAAGGCTTGTGCATCGGTATTGCACACTATGAATTCTACGCCCACAATTCCTTGGCGATACATATAGCTAACGGCATTGCCACCGCCACCGCCAACACCAATCACTTTTATAATTGACTTGCTTATATTGGGGATTTCAAATTTATAGTCCATAGCTAATTTACCTTAGTCAAAAATACTATGGATTATATACAAGTTTTCCACATCACCATTCTAATAATCGGTTTTGTCATCAAAATCGTCCATCAACAAATTTTTTGTTTTATCGAGGATGTTTTTAAATAGGCTTGAACCGGAAATAGACTCTTTTTTTGGTGCTTTGGTCATAATTTGCTGCGGAGCGCCTTTTTTATTCTTCAGTTCCTGATATCTATTTTCACGCTGGTCGAGGGCTTGAAATCCGGCTAAAACCAAACCTATAGAGGTGGCATACATCGGGCTTTTGATTTCATCATTTTTAGATTTTCCCAAATGTTCATTGGGGTGCCCAACTCTGGCATATTTTCCTGTTTTATACTCGAATAAATGTTGCAAATGTTTAAGCATAGCCCCTCCGCCTGTTACTACAATGCCACCAGATAAGTGCTTGTGAAATCCGGATGTAATAAGCTCAGCAAGCACCAACTCCACAATTTCCTCCATTCTCGACTCAATGATTTGAGCCAAAGTTTTCACACTTATTTCTCTTGCCTCTCGGTTTCTCAAAGCGGGTATAGTCACGATTTCATTTGCTTTCATTTCATCAGAGAGTGCCGAACCGAATTTTACCTTGAGTTTTTCGGCTTCCTGATGCAGCAAGTTTAAGCCCATTTTTATGTCTTTGGTAATGATATTTCCCCCCAGCGGTATTACTGCTGTATGGCGGATGATATTTTCATAAAAAATGGCCACATCGGTAGTGCCTCCGCCAATATCTACCAAGGC